>JAZSHO010000136.1:0-10162 GCA_045533345.1 Faecousia sp.
TGCATCCGCTTCCTGGATCCCCCTCTGCACGAGTTCGTTCCCACTGCTGAGGAAGACATCGCCGCTCTGGCCGCTACTCAGGGCAAGACCGTTCAGCAGATCAAGGACATCATTGCTTCCCTGCATGAGTTCAACCCCATGATGGGTCACCGTGGCTGCCGTCTGAGCGTCACCTATCCCGAAATCGCTGCAATGCAGACCAAGGCTGTCATCCGCGCCGCTATCGCGGTTGCTAAGCGTCATCCCGACTGGAACAACGTTCCCGAGATCATGATCCCCCTGACCGGCGACGTGAAGGAACTGAAGTACGTCAAGGATGTGGTCGTCAAGACCGCTGACGCTGAGATCGCCGCTGCAGGCATCGAGCTGAAGTACGAAGTCGGCACCATGATGGAGATCCCCCGTGCCTGCCTGCTGGCCAACGAGATCGCTACCGAGGCTGAGTTCTTCTGCTTCGGCACCAACGACCTGACCCAGATGACCTACGGCTTCTCCCGTGACGACGCCGGTAAGTTCCTGTCCGCTTACTACGAAGCTAAGATCTACGAGAACGATCCCTTTGCTAAGCTGGACCAGAATGGTGTCGGCCAGCTGATGGAGATGGCTGTTTCCAAGGGCAAGGCTTCCGGCAAGAAGCTGCACTATGGCATCTGCGGCGAGCACGGCGGCGACCCCATGTCCGTCGAGTTCTGCCACAAGATCGGCCTGGACTACGTTTCCTGCAGCCCCTTCCGCGTGCCCATCGCACGTCTGGCCGCTGCACAGGCTGCTATCAAAACTGGGGAGGCCTAATCTGTACTGTGGGTTTCCATCGGATACGAGGAAGCTCAAGAGTATAGAAAAGCCAAGGGTCAATATCTAAGACCCTCTCAGTGGGAAGATCTCACCTGCGAGGTCTTTATCTGAATAAGTTTTATCCCGGGTTACCAGAAAAGGCAACCCGGGTTTTCAGTTTAATACCAGATTTGACGATTCAGCTATAATGCAAAACAGAACCTTAAGGCGCTATGTCCAGTTCCTTAGGATTGGACATATTTGCTTTAAGAATGGAGCAATCCACAGAATAACAGGGAGAATATCAGTTTTCTCATATTGACATCAATCATTTTTTGTTATATTCTTATCGCAATCTCAATTGGAACAGTGTTTCCGAAGCAAGATTTTTGACCGCCGATGATTCATCGGCTGAGGCCATACGGACAGTCGGGTCAAAAGCCGCAAACTGCGTAAAGGCAGTTGGCAACTTCTGTTGCCTTATTGGTTGAGTTAAATAAGTTGGTTACTTTATAACCGAAAGTGCCGTCAGGCATGCTATAATAGCAATACAAATATATGAAAGGAGTTTTTGCGTGAAGAACCCTTTGATCTGTCCTATAGCGTTCCCACTTGATCTCATTGCTATCGATATGCACACGCACATTAACCATGGCAGTCCTTATGATACAAAAACCCATGAGGGTTATTCTGCTGACTTGGATGATTTAATTGTGATTAACCGTGCGGCAGGTATTGAGAAGATGTTTGCCAGCACGTTTGCCTCTGTTCTCAGTACAGAGATGATACCAGAAGAGAACGAATATATGCACAGGCTGATTGATGAGGTGGATTGCCTTTATCAGTGGGTGGTGATTGACCCCAGAATCGAGGAGACACTTCAGCAGGCAGAATGGATGCTTCAGCATAAAAAGTGTGTGGGTATTAAATTACATCCGCTAAATCATGGCTATTCTCTGGAAGAATACGCGGATACGATTTTCTCTCTGGCATCCCGGTTCCATACAGTCGTACTGATCCATGTGGAAAAAGAAGCATCTTACATTTTGCCACTGGCGGACAAGTACCCGGACGTGACATTTATCGTTGCCCATTTGGGTGGTGAAGCCTATGTGGATGCAGTGGAGTTCGCCAAGCATAAAAATGTTTACACGGATACATCCGGTATTGCCAGTTCCAACAATTTGATGGTGGAGTATGCCTACAGCCGTGTGGGTGCTGATAGGATTCTTTTTGGAACAGATACATATTCTGCTGCTTTCCAGCGCGGTCGTATTGAGTTTGCACTAATTCCTCGTGAGGACAAACAGAAGATCCTACGTGATAATTCACTTCGCCTCTTCGCAAAAAATCTGTAATAGTATGATTATCCCTCCTGTGTGCTGTCAAAGTTTGATACACACAAGAGGGATTATTTATGCGGGATAATCTAAGATGAAATCAATGCCCTGGACATATACGATTCATTGGAACTATAACGGGTGCGAGTGGTTCAAAAAAGGAAGAATGTTTCTGTCTTCTCCGAGGGTGTTCTGTTATTTGCTGATATGCGCGATAAAAAGAAGAATAAACGGAATAACCGACACTTCTGCATGCTTCCTGTGCATTGACTCCGTTAATCAGAAGCCGTTGCGCTACAATGATATACGCTTTCTTTTTAAGTAGCCGTTCCGCTGTTCTCAGAGTATGGTTTGAAAAAGTACTGAAAAAAACAGGTGGGGCTTTCCTGGGGAATTGTGGTGTGTACGGGTCTTGAACAACCAGACCTATATGGGTGTGATGGCCTACGGAAAATCCTACAACAACAATTACCTGGATCAGAAGCGGATCAACAATCGCGACAAATCCAGCTATATCTGTGTCGAGGGTGATTTTCCTCCCATTGTGACCCCGGAGGAATGGTACCGAGCACAGGAAATCAAGGCTGGGCGTGTGAAGGAAATCTTCTCGGCAAAGAAGGGAAAGAAAACCACCCACTGTGTTCAGGAAAACCGAGATCTTTGGGGAAGCCGTCTGCGCTGTACCTGCGGATGCGGTTTTCGGAAGAACGTCTGGCACAAGTACGATGACAAACCCAACACCTACGGCTATCAGTGCTACAACATTCTAAACAACGGTTCCGCCAATCAGCGCAGAAAAGCCGGTGCTGACGATACCGGCTACTGCGATCAGCCCATGATTGCAGACTGGAAACTGGAGCTGATGGGCAAGAAGATCCTTGAGCTGGTATTCCAGGATAAGCGGGATCTAATTGACCACACCTGCGATATGATCCGGAAATGCCTGCAGACAGCAAGACCCCAGGGAGTCACCCTGTCCAATATAGTAGGCAAGATGGAACGCATCAAGTTCAAAAAGGAAATGCTTCTTGAAATGCGGACGGATGGTGAAATCACCAAGCAGGAGTTTCTGGATCAGCGTAAAAAGCTGGACAAGGAATTACAGGAGCTGCAAGCAGAATACGATGCCAAGGCTCACAAGCCCGTCATTGAGATGGATCAGCCGGAGTGGGGTAAGATCCAGTCAGCACTGGAGGAAATTCTGGATCTTAACCAGCCTACACCCAGTCCGGATCTGATCCGCAAATTCGTTGCCCAGATTGTGCCGGAGGGAAAAACCAACTTCCAGTGGCACCTGAATCTGGACGGCAACCAGACCACCCATGTGGGTATGACAGCAGAAGGCAGAAAGAATAAGGCCGTTGTTTCTTTCGCAGCGGAGGGGACTTGTTCCCCTCTTGCCTTCGGCGCGGTTATAGAGTACCCAACCCTATGCCGCGCTGCTGCGGATAAAAATGCCTACCTGTCTGCAATGCAGGACAGGCTGCTATCAAGGGCTAATCCCCAACTTTATCGCCCCGGCTCTTTCGAGCCGGGGCGTTTTTTCGTTTGCGGCACCTTCGGCCAAGTCATTCCGGAGCAGCTTCACCAAACTGGCAGAATACCGAAAGCAGCTGCCCCAGGAAATCAACGAACTGTTTCCAGCCTCTCCCATCATCCATTTGCCTCTTTTTCTTTCCTGGAATCCAGATAACCATTGTCTGGCTTTACTAAAAGAGCATCGCAGATTTTGGAGAAAGTGTCAATATCATAAGTGAATGCAACATGATACACTAATTGTGTATATCTCAAATAACACATAATGGAGGATTCATATGAGAAAGCTTACCCGGAAGCAGATCCCCTTCTTTGCATTCGCTTCCTTCGGTCCCTGTATGCTCAGCACCATCATCAGTGTCTATCTGGTGGATGCACTGCAGACCGCCGGTTTCGGTGCAGATCTGGAGCACTGGACCTTCGCAGGAAAGACCATCGTGGCCGTTGGTCTGTTCAGCATCATGAAGGCAATTTCTTCCCTGATGGACGGACTGGTTGAAGTTCCCGTCGCCACCTTCGTCCAAAATCTGAAGACCCCCTGGGGCAAACGCCGTCCCGCCATTCTCGTAGGTACTGTCGTGATGACTCTGGCCTATGTGCTGTTCTGCTTCCCCATCAGCTATGAGGAAAACAGTGTCGCCAACAGTATTTACCTCGGCATCCTGCTGACCGTATTCGTTTCCTTCTTCACCCTGGCCATCAATGCTCTGTTCGGCACTTACGCAGAAATTACGGCCAATGACAACGACCGGCTGTTCCTGACCAACATCAAGGCCGCCTTCGACACCATCCAGTACTCCATTGCCTATGCTCTGATCCCCGTGTTCATCGGCTTCGGCATCAACATCCGCCAGATCGGTCTGTACTTTGCGCCTCTGTCCCTGACTATTCTGCTGGCTGTGTTCCTGATCAAGGAAAACTCCTCCATTCCCGGTGCTGTTGCCAAGTATGGTGACAATGTGGGCGAGGTTGCCGAAGAAGAACATATTGGCATGATCGAGGGTCTGAAGATGACGCTGAATATTAAGGCCTTCCGGGCGTGGCTGATCATTCATGGCTGCTTCAATCTGGGTCTGCAGATGTTCCTGTCCGGCCAGAATGTGCTCATCAGCGGTCCCATGGGACTCAACGGCTTCCAGATTGCCATCATCAACTCCTCCGCATTTGCTCCTGTTCCCCTGATGCTGATCTTCTACCGGATGGTCATGGCAAGAAAGGGCTACCGGTTTGCATTCCAGACCGCTTTGGCTTCCTTCGCTCTTGGCATGGTCTTCATGTGCGCTGCCTATGTCCTGTGGGTTCCCAGTGCCATGGTCCGTATGATCCTCGGCGCCACCGGCGGTGTTGTCTGCAGCTACGGCATCGGCGCCTTCTTCTCCGCACCCACCGCCATGCCAACCCAGATTGCTGCCGACCAGAAGCGTACCACCGGCAAGAGCCATCCTTCCATGTTCTTTGCGGTTCAGGGCATCGTGAATTCTCTGGTCGGTGCCATCGGCCCCGGTCTGATCTGGGTCAATCTGCGCAATATTTCCTTGAACGGCAACGACCTCTTCGGCACCCATGCCATGACTTACATCGTTATCATCTTCTGTGTGCTGGCAATTCTGGCCTGCAATCTGCTTCCCAAGGAGTACGACCAGCTGGGTCGTAAGTAAGGAGGCAGTACCAGTGTCTGTGATTCTTGCACACAGAGGCGCATCCGGTCATGCCCCGGAAAATACACTGGAGGCTTTCCGTCTCGCCATACAGATGGGTGCCGACGGCTTTGAGCTGGATGTTCATATGTCCCGGGACGGCGAACTTGTCGTGATCCACGACGAAACACTGGAGCGTACCACCAACGGTACAGGCTTTGTCCGGGATCATACCCTTGCCGAGCTTCAGTCGCTGGATGCTTCCTGCGGCATGGAAGCCTTCCGGGGCGCAAAAATTCCCACACTGGCACAGGTTTTTCAGCTGGTGCAGGATACCCACCACATTGTCAATGTAGAAATCAAGACGGACGAGTATTTCTACCCCGGCATCGAACCGGCCTGTGTGGAACTGGCCCGCAGGATGGGTGTGGAAAACCGGGTGATCTATTCCTCCTTCAACCACTTTACTTTGCTTCGCCTCCGGGAAATTGCTCCGGAAGCAAAGCTGGGAATGCTCCTCGGAGATATCCTGCTGAAGCCCTGGGAATATGCCCGGGCCCTGCAGGTCGATTACCTGCATCCTATGAAGATGAACATTTACGTCCCGGATTTTGTGGAACATGCACGTCAGGCAGGCTACGGAGTCAATATGTGGACCATCAACGATCCCGAAACCCTGGCCCTGTGTCTGGAGAAGGATGTAGGCATCATCACCAACTATCCGGATCTGGCGATCTCTCTGGATAACAGACGAAACTGACCCCCAGCATGACCAAAGCGCCTGCACGAGATGTGCAGGCGCTCTTTATTACATTGGTTTGGCAAAGGCCGCCAGCGCAGCACCGATGAGGCAGCTGTTTTCCACCTGCGTAATGGAAAATGTAATGCCCCGGGGCATCAGCAGGGTCTGCAGTTCCCGGCGAAAGCACGCTGCAAAACCGGTAAGTCTGGTAAACTGGGATCCTTCTGCCACAATGGTGCAGTTCTCTCCCGGCATACAGCTGCGCAGCACCGGTCCTGCGGTAAGGATCGCGGCAATCTTGGCTGCACGGTGGATCATGGTTTCCGCAATCTGCCGGGCAGCGGAGTTGTCGGGGATCGTCTCGTTCACTCCGGCAAGATAATCACTGATCCGGGGCAGTGTTTCCGGCTGCATAAAGGCTTCCGGCAAAAGCCCTTCCCGGGCAGCGGTCTGCCATGCCTCTGCGATCAACTGACCCAGATAAGCCCCGGAACACTGCTTTTCGGCATGGGCCATTTCCGGTTTATCGGTAGCAGCAATGACTGCCCGGTCAAAACAGGTCTTGGGAATACCCCGAAACTCGCCGATCTCTGTGCTGATGATCATATGGTCCGCGTTCAGATCACCGGGGACCTTAGGGATGCCGCTACAGGGCTGACTATAGCAGAGATTGATGCCCGTGCCCAGGATCAGACCCACCCGAACCCGGGGATCTTCATGATGTGCTCCCAAAAGAGCTGCAGTGGAGTCATTCAGCACCCGGACACACCTGCACCGGGAGCCCAGTGCCGCCTGCAGCGATGCGCCCACAGGCTTTCCTGGAGCCTCCGGGACCCGCACTTCCTTGCACCAAGAGTGGAGGATTCCATCCAGCTGCCGGTTCAGCAGCACATTGAAGGAAAAGCACAGGCCCACCCGTTCAAGGCATCCGGTCTCACGTACGTATTGGGCCAGTTCGTCATAGAACTGCCGAAAACTGCATTCTTCCCGGGTGCCGGGCATGGCAGTTTTCCGGAGGCCGGAGATCCGGCACCGGCCCGCTTCGTCAAATTCTGCCCGGGCATAGCGCAGATTGGTTCCTCCCGCATCCATAATGCAGCAGGGCATCCCGGCTACAGGCCGGACCGAAAGAGGCAGATAGGAGGGGATCATAGGAATGGTACCTTTGCCCTCCAGTCCCAATGTCATTTCCTCCATCAGTTCCGCCAAACACCGCTGCCCGTCAATCTGCTCCGGAGAGAGTTCGTACCTGAAAATGAAAGCATCTGTATTCATTGGTACCTCCAGCCGGATATTACACCATATGGCTTCTGAAAAATGCGCACTGCATATCATTGCAGGCATCCGCCTCCGGCAGACTGCAGTTAAGATGAAATACATGCTTCAGCTGTGTGTCCTTTTTGGTACCGAAGATATGAAGGCTGCTTTCCACCCGCCGGAATCTCAGCAGCAGGTGCAGGGGGCGGGCCATAATCTTCAGATAGTCATGAGCAGCACTCATAACAAAAGCCGGCGGAAAATCCCGGGTGATATATTTGTGGGTTTTCAACTGAGGGACGATGGGCCGATAATTTTCAGGGAAATAGAACTTAAAAAGGATGCTGGCTTTCTCCGGTGGCAGAAACCGATTGAAGGGCGGTATAAAATAAGCACCGCAATTCAGTCCGCAGGCCCTGACCCGAAAGCCCTCCGGAGGCGCGAAATCAAACATAGCAGCATAGTCAGGGTTTGTCAGGATGGTCAGCACCTGAAACGCAATCTGGCCGCCGGCAGAATCTCCAACCACGAACACATTGTTAAGATCGATGCCGTATGTTTGCGCCTGCTGCTGCATCCACCGGAACACCTGAAGGGTATCCTCCAGCGGAGCCGGATACTTGTTCTCCGGTGCCAGCCGGTAGTCGAAGTTCACAACGGTGAAGCCCCGGCGGGCAAGCCGCATACAGTAGTTGGCGTATAATTCCTTGCTGCCGTAAAACCAGCCGCCGCCATGGATGCTGACAATGGTTGGCAACACGCCGGAAGTGCCCACAGGATAATACACATCCAGCAAATTTTCCGGATAGTGGCCATACCGAAGGTCTGTAAAACGCACCACATCCTCCGGCACCGTCAGGCCCGCGTCCCGTGCTGCATCTCCCGCAGCCCATTTGCTCCGCATTTGACGGGCAATCTCTTCCATAGAAGCCACCCTTTCTGTGTCGTGATATTTTGAGTATTTTTCTATAATTATAAAATGGGTATCCGTATAAATCAACCTAAAGATTTTCCGGCTGCGGTTTTCCGGCAAAGCAGAAATCCGGTTTCTGTTTGTTCCGCTGCAGACGGTCTGGCTGTTCTGGAATGGGAGGAAGATACATCCTACCGATTATCGGCATGCTGCGCAAGCTGGTTTCTGGAACGGTTCTTATTCTGACTATCTTCTTTTTCTCGCAATATTGACACTATTTGATTGCATTACTATAATGGTAGTATACAAATCGCTAAATTTTAATACACCTCGGAAGGTGTTTTTGTGGAAAATTATCCGGGCTCCAAGTATTGTACTTGCAGAAGAGAACATGATATCACCATCGATGAAGTAATTGTCGAAAAAGGTATTATTCAGCGCTTACCAGAATGTTTATCCAAATACCAATCTAAGATGTCTTCCATTCCGGCAGATAGAATCCCCTCTGCAGATGAATTGTCAAAAATCATGAATACCATTGGCACTTTTCAGGATCCAACTACTATTGGTGTTGACCGTGACTGTGCAAAGCTTACCCTCAAAACCACCAAGGATATCCGGGACAAGTATGTCCTCTCCCGACTGGCCTGGGATCCGGGCATTCCGGACGACCTGTGCGAACTGCTCTGATACATAAGGAGATAGAAAGATGAGATATGATGTAGCGATCATCGGTGCCGGTGTTGTGGGTGCCATGGCAGCCCGGGAGCTTTCCCGGTACGATCTGAAAGTCTGCCTGCTGGAAAAGGAGAATGACGTAGCCATGGGTGCATCCCGTGCCAATTCCGGCATCATCCACGGCGGCTACGACCCCATCCCCGGTACCATGAAAGCAAAAATGAACACCGCGGGCGTTCCCTTGCTCTATGAAGCAGCCGAGGAACTGAACGTCCATTACAAGAATAATGGCTCTTTCGTCTGCGCGTTTGGTGAGGACGAGAATCCCTCCATTGATGCCCTCTACGAAAGAGGATTGGCAAACAACATCGAAAAGCTGCAGATCCTCTCCGGTGATGAAGCAAGAGCCATGGAGCCCAACCTGTCCGAAAAGGTCACACGGGTTCTCTACATCCCCACCGCAGGCATCATCTGCCCCTATGATCTGACCATCGCCGCCGCAGGCAATGCCATGGATAACGGCGTGGAACTGCTGCGGAATTTCGAAGTTGTTTCTGTTGAAGATGGTTTTACCGTGACTGCTGCCGACGGCAGAACCGTGGAATGTGAATACCTGCTCAACTGCGCCGGCGGCTACAGTGACAAGGTTGCAAAGATGGTGGGTGACGATTTCTTCACCATCATCCCCAGAGCCGGTGAATACATGCTGCTGGACAAATCCGAGGGCAGCCGCGTCAAGCATACGATTTTCCAAGTACCCTCCAAGGAGGGCAAGGGCATTCTGGTATCCCCCACCGTGGACGGCAATCTGCTGACCGGACCCACGGCCCTGAAGGTCCAGACTCCCGAATCCACTGAAACCACCGACCAGGGCCTTGCTATGGTGTCCCGCCTTGCTGCCAAGAGCGTTCCTTCCGTTAATTTCCGGCAGGTCATCACCTCTTTCAGCGGTGTCAGAAGCAGCGCCCACGGCGACGACTTCATCATCCAACCCTCCGATGCCAATCCCAAGTGCGTCCACACCGGCGCTATCGATTCCCCCGGTCTGACCTCCTGCGTGGCCATTGCGAAGTTCGCGGTGGGATTGCTTCAAGAACAGGGTCTTACGCTGAATCCCAAGGAAAACTGGAACGGCTGCCGGGAGAATACCCGGGCCTTCCGGGAAATGTCCGACGGGGAAAAGGATGCTTTCATCAAAGAGCATCCTGACTACGGAAAAATCATCTGCCGCTGCGAATCGGTCAGCGAGGGTGAGATTCGCGCCGCCATCCGCCGGAATCCTCCA
>JAZSHO010000165.1:0-14258 GCA_045533345.1 Faecousia sp.
AGATCTCCTTGGAGCAGCGCACGTCTGCGTGGTAGTCGGAAGAAGCAGCCAACAGACGGACAATGTCAGCACCGAAGTCCTTGATCAGGTCTGCGGGGTCAACGCCGTTGCCCAGAGACTTGTGCATTGCGCGGCCCTGGCCGTCAACGACCCAACCGTGGGTCAGAACCTGCTTGAAGGGAGCACCCTGGTCCAGTGCGCCGACAGAGGTCAGCAGGGAAGACTGGAACCAGCCGCGGTACTGGTCAGCGCCTTCCAGGTACACATCAGCGGGCCACAGCTCGGGAGTGTCCTTCATAAGGCTTGCGAAGTGAGTGGAGCCGGAGTCGAACCAGCAGTCCAGAGTATCGGTTTCCTTGTCGAAGGCCTTGCCGCCGCAGTGGGGACAGGTGAAGCCATCGGGAACCAGATCCATAGCTTCGTTTTCAAACCAGGCGTTGGAACCCTTCTCATCAAACAGCTTGGAGATGTTTTCGGGAGACTCAGGAGTAGAAACAGGCTTGCCGCAATCCTTGCAGTAGAACACGGGGATGGGCAGACCCCAACGGCGCTGACGGCTGATGCACCAGTCGGCACGCTCGCGGATCATGCTCACCATGCGGTCCTCGCCCCAGGGAGGGAACCGCTGCACATTCTCAATGGCAGCCACGGCCTGATCCTTGAAAGATTCCACAGAGCAGAACCACTGGGGAGTAGCACGGAAGATAACGGGCTTCTTGCAGCGGTCATGGTGGGGGTAGGAGTGAACCACATCTTCGGAGGCGAACAGAGAACCGTTTTCGATCATGTCAGCCAGAATGACGGGGTTGGAAGCTTCGGTCTTCAGACCGGCGTACTTGCCGGCGTAGTCGGTGTGACGGCCGTAGTCGTCCACGGGGACCACCAGCTCCATGCCATAGCGCATGCAGGTCTGGTAGTCGTCGGCACCGAAGCCGGGAGCGGTGTGGACACAGCCGGTACCGGAGTCCATGGTAACGTACTCGGCGTGGACCAGACGGGAGGTCTTGTCCAGGAACGGATGCTGTGCCAGCATGTTTTCGAAGAAAGCACCGGGGTAAGAACCCAGAACTTCGTAATTCTCAAAGCCGCCGATCTTCATGACCTTCTCCGTCAGAGCCTCAGCCATGATGTAGGTCTCGCCGTTCTCAGCCTTCACCAGAACGTACTTATCCCGGGGATGCAGGCAGATGGCCAGGTTGCCAGGCAGGGTCCAGATGGTGGTGGTCCAGATGACGAAGTAGGTCTTGCTCAGGTCAAACTGGCTGAGCTTGCCCAGATCGTCCTTCATGGCGAACTTGACGTAAGCGGTGGTACAGGGATCGTCCTGGTAAACGATGTCAGCTTCTGCCACAGCGGTGACGCAGTTGGGGCACCAGGTAACGGGCTTCAAGCCCTTGTAAATAAAGCCCTTGTCGAACATCCGGCCAAAGACCTTCACTTCCTGTGCCTCGAAGTGCTTGTCCATGGTGCGGTAGGGATGCTCCCAGTCGCCCACGACGCCCAGCCGCTTGAAGCCGCCCATCTGCTTCTGGATGAAGTCCTCAGCAAAGTCCTCGCAGTGCTTACGGAACTCGGGGACAGACATGTCCTTGTTCAGCTTCTTCTTGGAAGTTTCGATGGCGCGCTCAATGGGCAGGCCGTGGTTGTCCCAGCCGGGGACGTAGGGGGTGTAGTAGCCGGTCATGGCGTGGGAACGGACGATGAAGTCTTTCAGAGTCTTGTTCAGCGCATGACCCATGTGGATAAAGCCATTGGAGAAGGGAGGGCCGTCATGCAGAACGAACCGGGGCAGATCCTTGTTCTTTTCCAGCATGGCGTTGTACAGATCCTGCTCTTCCCAACGCTTGAGCATATTGGGTTCCCGGGCAGGCAGACCGGCCTTCATGGGGAAGTCAGTCTTGGGGGTGATGATTGTGTTCTTGTATTCCATTGGAATGTTACCTCCATTTCGAAATCGTAATAAAAAACCGCCTTTGTCCCTAACAATAAGAGACAAAGGCGGAAATATCCTCTGCGGTACCACTCTTGTTCCGTCCTTTTTGGACGACACTCGATTTCGCGATATCGGGCGAACCCGGCGCAGCCTACATTTCTTCGGTGCGCAGCTCAGAGGTGATATCAGCATTCTCCTGCTTACTGCCTTGCACCGGCCGGCAGCTCTCTGGAAGCGGTGGGAAACCTGACGTGTCCTCGTCGAAGCTTTGAAATATTAGACCGTATGTCATCGCGAACCAGTGATCACACTGGTGTGGCGATCCCCCGGATAGTCCGGAAACCATAGGGGATTGCCACGTCGCCGCCTTTGGGCGGCTCCTCGCAATGACAGATATTTATTGAAATTACTTGTGGCCCAGGTCGTAGTTGCGGCCGAACTGCAGGTTCAGACTGGCAAACTTGCTGGTGGTGGAATCGTTGGCGCTGGGATGCTTGGGAGCAGCCTTGGGAGCGGTGTCCTGGGTGGTGCCCACCAGAGCTTCCAGATTCTGAGAAATCTCAGCAGCCACATCATCGCTGTCGTAGTCGTAAGCGGCCTTGGGAGCGGGGACAGCTTCCTCGGCGGGAGCATTGGCACCCTTGATCCGCTCCAGAGCCTGGATGCAGGTACGCAGCTGCTCCTGCAGCTCGTTGATCTTAGCAGCGGCAGTCTTGCGGGCCTCTTCCACCCGGGCATCCTCAGCGGCTACCAGAGCATCGGTATTCTGAGAGGAAGCGGAAACAGCGGCATTGGCCTTGCTCATCATCTGTGCGCACTTGATTTCGGCTTCCCGAACCATCTTGTCACAGGTTTTCTGGGCGTTGACAACGGCATCCTTCATGGAAGCCTCGTTCTTGCGGTACTCTTCCAGCTTGCTGACCAGCACACGCATCTTGCTCTTGAGCAGAGCGTTTTCCTTGTACAGGGTCACGTAATCCTCGGTCAGGGGCTCCAGGAATTCGTCCACCTGTTCCATATCATAGCCGGGCTTGCCGAAGCCAGCCTTGCTGAATGCAATCTGATCGATCTGCTGCGGTGTAAACATAAAACAGTTCTCCCTTCTTTAGGATCAAATGTAGCTTTCGACTTCAGCCTGCAGGGTTTCCAGGTCACCCACGATATCCATGTTGTGGGGGCAGAACAGGTAAGCAGACTGGGCGATCTTCTTCACATCGCCGTCCAGAGCGTAGACACAGCCGGACAGGAAGTCCACAACGCGGCGGGCCATAGCCTTGTCCACGTTCTCCATGTTGACGATAACAGCCTTGCGGTTGCGCAGGTCGTCAGCGGCCTTGGAGGTGTCATTGAAGCTGCCGGGACGGAACAGGACAACTTCCTGCTTATTGGTAACGCTTCTGTTCAGCACGGTGCCGGTAAAGCCGGTGGAAGGTGCGGAAGCGGTAGTCATTGCGGGCATAGCTGCGGGGAAGCCGTACTCATCCTCGTCCTCTTCTTCCATCATGGGAGCAGGAGCGGGAGCGGCGTTCCGGCGGGAAGGACGGCGGGCAGGGGCTTCCTCTTCCTCGTACTCGTCGACGTAATCATCTTCGTCGTAATCATCGTAATCATCATCTGCGTAGGGCTGGGCGAATTTCTTTACATTATCCCAAAAGCTCATTTCTATATTTCCTCCTATATGTTCACATCATCTTTGATGAATCGTGGCATAATCTCTGGCACCAAAAATGGCAGTGCCGACACGGATCATAGTGCTGCCGCACAAGATCGCATCCGGGTAATCTCCGGACATGCCCATGGACAAACAGTCCACCTTGACATTATCGTATTTTTTTGTCCCGATGTCAACAGATATTTGGAACATTTTTTGAAAAAATTTCAGATTTTCTCCGTTTTTATGGCTGATTGGGGGGATTGCCATGAGTCCTTTGATACATATGTTTGGAAATTCGTCGATTTTTTCCAGCAGAGGCAGGATGTCATCGGCACCGAAACCGGATTTGCTGGCTTCTTCGCCGATGTTTACTTCCAGCAAAATGTTCTGGATAATGCCCTGTTTGGCGGCTTCTTTCTGGATTGCGGCGAGCAGCCGTTCGCTGTCCACGCTCTGGATCAGATCCACTTTGCCCACAACCTGCTTGACCTTATTGGTCTGCAGATGGCCGATGAAATGGACCGGCGCACCCTCGTAAGCGTTCTGGGCCAGCTTTTCTGTCAGTTCCTGAACCCGGTTCTCTCCGCAGCAATCCACCCCGGCGGCGATGGCTTGCCGGACAGCATCGGCGTCGTTCATTTTGGTGGCGGCGCAGAGCTGAATTTCCTTGGGATCCCGGCCGCAGGCAATGGCGGCAGCGGCCATTTCAGCGCGAATTTTGGCAACATTTTCAGCGATAGACATATAGAAAAAGCCTTCTTTCTATAAAAAATGTAAAGAAATTTGAAAATGGAAAATTGCGGTATCGCCGTTGGCGATGATTGAAAACAATCGGCGTAGCCGATATCGTAATTTTCAATTGTCAATTATCAATTTTACATTAAATGAAAAAGGCGGCGGATTGCTCCGTCGCCTTTTGCGTTACAGATTTGCAGCGGCTTTTAGGGGGCGCATGGGTGCAAGGGTGGAGATGGCGTGCTTGTAGATCATCTGCTGTTTGCCATCGGATACCAGCACCACCACAAAGCTGTCAAAGCCGGTGATGACGCCCCGGAGCTGGAAGCCGTTCATTAAAAACAGCGTCACGGGAACCTTCTCCCGGCGAACTTCCTTCAAAATGGCTTCCTGTAAGTTGATTGCATCAGACATATGTATACCTCTTTCTGTTAAGTTTTAGATATACACATCCTAGCATTTTTCAGTTGTCAGATTCCCGAATAATCTGTCGGGCCCGCAGGATTATTTCCTCTGCCCCTTCGCCGGGATTTCGGGTGAGCCAGTGCATGGCTTTGTTTCGGCGGAACCAGGTCAGCTGGCGCTTGGCATAGCGGCGGCTGGACTGCTTCACAGACTCGGCGGCTTCTTCGATGGTGCCGCAGCCATTTAAAGCAGCAACAAATTCCTTGTAGCCGATGGCCTGCATGGCGGTGGCCTTTTCCGGGATGCCGCTGGCAAGCAACTCTTTGATTTCTTCCACAAGTCCCTGTTCCAGCATGATATCCACCCGCAGGTCAATACGGCTGTACAGTTCTGCCCGGTCCGCGAAGTCCAGTCCCAGCCAAAGAGGACTGTACCTGGGGGGAATGGCCTGGGTGCGGAGGTTATGCTGGGTGATGGTTTCACCGGTTTCCAGATAAACTTCCAAAGCCCGCAGGATCCGCTTCCGGTCGTGGATCCGCTCTGCCGCCTCCGGGTCAACCCGCTGCAGCCAGGCAATCATGACCTCCATGCCCTCACTATCTGCTTGCTTTTCCAGCTTTTCCCGGACACCGGTGGAGGGGAAGGGGGCAAAGTCGTTGCCTTTAATGAGGGAATCCATATAAAGCCCCGTGCCGCCAGCGATGATGGCGGTCTTGCCCCGGGCCACGATATCGTCCACAATGGGAGAAGCCTGTGCGCAGTAGCGGCTGACGGAGAAATCTTCCTCCGGTTCTGCCACGTCGATCATGTGATGGGGGATTCCCTCCCGTTCTTCGACACTGGGCTTGGCAGTGCCGATGTCCATGCGTTTATAGACCTGCATAGAATCGCAGGAAACCACTTCGCCGTTCAATTCTTTGGCCAGAGCCACTGCAAGAGCAGTTTTTCCGGAGGCCGTAGGCCCGGCGATGCAGATAATGTTGTTCAATGGCGTCGAGCCTCCTGTCGTTCGTAAATTCTAACCACCCGGGGACGGTTATACCGCTGGGCCATGACAAACACACTGTCAAAAGCCGCGGCAGCCAGGGATGTGCAGAAAAACACACCCGGTGTCCCAAACACAGGAATCACCAGCAGCGGCAAAAAACTCAGCAGCATGATGATCTCGTGGACCAATTCCGCACCGCACATATTTTGGACCACGCGATAGAGGGAATTGCTCTTCAAATCAAACTGGTCCGGGGCATAGGTAGGCAGCTGCCCCTTCCAGCTGTGAAGTTTCAGCTTCCTGTAGAACGCTGCTTCCCATTTTCGGGGCCGGAACCAGGGGTGGTTGTAGTCAAAATCATAATGGGTAGCCTTGGGAACGGCGTACCCCACAACAAGCCGCATGACAAAGTGGTATGCGGTGGTGCCGAAGGAAATGGCCCAATCCAGCATCCAGCCGATGCCGAGAATACGGTAGGCCAAAACCAGCACCACCGTAGCGGCAGAAGTAAGGATGGCGATAGATTTCATCACCAGGGGGAATTTATTTTTCATATGCATTTCTTAGAGGGCGGTTTTAAGAATTTTTAATGGCTTTTTTGGGATATACGAGGGATGTTACTTTCTTGTCGCTGAACAAGAAAGTAACCAAAGAAGTCAGCTTAAGGGGCGCTGAGGGGTGTAACTCCCGACACCCAAGCCGCCCCCCTTAAGAATCCCCCGGCCGCAATAGGCAACTTCCCAGCACCTTAACTTGGCTCCGGATCAAAGAGAAAATGTACCGATTTTCTCTTTGATGGTAACTACTGAGCCCGGATGGGCGGGAATCGGAACATTCCCGCCCTTAGTGTTAAAGTAGGACATCTTACAGTTTAGGAGGGGGTACTTAGGGGGGCGGCTTTGTGAAAAGCCCCCCTAAGTCGGTTTCTTTTCATTCTTTTCTTGCCGAAACAAGAAAAGAATATATCACTTGGATAAATTGTTTTATAGAAGCCGCAGCTTCCATTCATCCTGTTCCTTGTAATAGTAAAACTCACTCAAATCCTCAGATTCAAAAACCTTAACCATATCCAGAAAATCATCTACGAGGGTGTAGTTTTCCAGAGTATTCCGGGGGATCCAGAAAACCTCTCCCTCGTCAGAAGAACGCAGTTCTCCAGAGAAGCGGTCGGTTTTGTAGAAAAATACCACATACCGCTCGCCCTTGCGGGTCTGGAACTGCTTGGTGCCGCAGAGGATGGGCTTTTCGATGGTCAGTCCCGTTTCCTCATATACTTCCCGGATGACGGATTCCACGAAGGACTCTCCCGGTTCCACATGGCCGCCGGGAAAGCACAGCCCGGGCCAGTCCGGGTCTTTCCGGTCTTCCACAAGAATGTTGCCATTGTGGTCGTAAACCATGCACAGATTGGTAAAAATAGCGGCTTCCGATCGTGCCATAACGAACTCCTTACTCCAGCTCCTTGCCGCAATCCGGGCAAAATTTGGGAACTCCGCGGACATTCAGCCGATTTCCGCAATGAGGACACTTCCAATACTTGTAATGGTAAACGCAGCCTGCAACTGCTATCAGCAATCCCACGGTCATCAGGATCCAGGTCCAGGCCCCGCCGTCGATGATGGCACCGAAGACCATGATGCCAAGTCCAATGAAGATTAGATTCTGGATTATGACGAAATGCTCGTGAAGGGTCTTTTTTTGTATCTCCATGGTGCCTCTCCTTTCTGCTTATAAAACCTGCTTTCCGCAATTGGGGCAGTATTTGGGAATGGGCTGCCGGACATGAAATGTCTGGTGACAGTGGGGACAGCGCAGGAAAAGCAAGTGCCACAGAAAACCACCCAGCATGAGGACAAGACCGACGGTCATTCCCGGGAGCCAATCAAACTGACTGCATACCAGTCCGATGAAAATACCGGAAAACCAGCAAACCAAACGGATGACGGAATGGGTGGTGATGGGAAGCTTTTTCAGTTTGTCAATCATGGGACTCAGCTCCTTTTAAACTGCTTCTCCAGCTGCTTTTTGCTCAAGGTAATGCAGATGGGGCGGCCGTGGGGGCAGTATTTCAGGTCCTCCCGGGCCATGACTTCCTTGGCCACAGCCAGAAGCTCCGCTTCGTCGTTGACCCAGCCGGCCTTGATGGCGGCCTTGCAGGCGACGGTGTGCAGCAGTTCATCCCGGACGGTGTCCTTCTTCTCCCGGCGGCCTGCAAGCAGGTCAGCGGACAAGGCTTCGATGGCCTCAGCGGCATCGTTAGGACTTAAATCCATGGGAATTTGCCGCAAAAGGATGGTGTTTTCGCCGAATTCCTCGATTTCAAAGCCAAGTTCCTCCAGCATATCGGTGTTTGCCAGCAATTCTGCGGCAGCAGAGGGACTGAGGCGGACGGGAACGGGGGTCAGCAGGGCCTGGGAAGAAATTTTCTCCTGGTTGGCCTTCAGCTTTTCGAAAAGGATCCGCTCGTGGGCGGCATGCTTGTCAATGAGGAAGGCTTCCTCACCCTGTTCCACCAGAATGTAGCTGTTGTACAGTTCTCCCACCATCCGCCAGTCCTGCACAGGAGGCATTTCCAGGGCGGTCTGCTCCATCTCTGATTCTGCCAGCGGTGGAGCAGGAATCAGACGGCTCTTCTCTTCCGCAGCGGCGGGAACCAAGGGCTTAGCCTTTTTGGGAGCCAAAACCACAGGAATGGCCGCTTCCTGGACTCCGGGGAGCATCACGAACTCCCGCAGAGGCATATTGGCAGGCCGCTCGATTTTGGCGGCGGCAGCGGCAGCGGTTTCCTTTTTGGGCTGGGGAGCTTCTTTTAACGCGGTGGAGAACGTTTTGTATTCTTCTGCCGTCATGGTGCGGAAGAAATTGTCTTTTTTAGGCGAAGCAGACCCGGAGGGGATTGCCGCGCCAGTGTGCGCACTGGCTCGCAATGACACGGAATTTTTGGGTGCGGAAGTGGGTATTTCGGGTGCAGGTGCCGTTTTGAACTGCACCTGGGGGCGGTCAATCTGTTTGTTCAGCGCACCCAGAACGCCGTAATGGACGCAGTCAAAAACGGCCTTTTCCGACAGGAATTTCACTTCCGTCTTGGCAGGGTGGACGTTTACGTCCACTGCATTGGCAGGTAATGTCAGATGCAGCACACAGGCGGGGAATTTACCCACCATGATCTGATTCCGGTAGGCTTCCTCCAGTGCGGTGATCAGCAGCTTGGATTTGACAGGGCGGTTGTTGACGAAGAAGGTCTGCAAATTCCGGCTGGGCCGGGCATCAGTAGGCTTACTGACATAGCCCGTCAGAGAATACTGCTCCCAGCGGCTTTCTACTTTGACCATCCGGGCGCAC
Organism: Faecousia sp.; assembly: GCA_045533345.1. Taxonomy (GTDB): domain Bacteria; phylum Bacillota; class Clostridia; order Oscillospirales; family Oscillospiraceae; genus Faecousia. The sequence continues at coordinate 9,058 of JAZSHO010000165.1, forward strand.
TCCCGGCCATAGACGCAGTAAACCGCCGCTTCCAGACCGCCGTTGCCGGGGGTGGAGAGAACCTGCTTCCCGTCCCGGAGGAACTGGAAGGCAACCTCCGGATGGGCCAGAGCCTGCAGCTGCACGGCGGCAGCCACACGTCCGCCCTCCACCGTGTCGGACTTCATGAATTTCATCCGGGCGGGGGTGTTGAAGAACAGGTCGCGGATAATGATGGTGGTACCCTCGGGGCAGCCGACTTCGCTTTCTTCCGTAATATCGCCTGCTTCCAGCATCAAGCTGGTGCCGGAAATGCTGCCTGCGGTTTTGGTCATTAATTCAATGCGGCTGACGGAGGCAATGGCAGCCAGAGCTTCGCCACGGAAGCCCATGGTGCCGATGGAAGCGAGATCCTCGGCGGTGCGCAGTTTGGAAGTTGCGTGGCGCTTAAAAGCGGTCCGGGCATCCTCCGGTGACATGCCGCAGCCGTTGTCCGTGACCCGCAGGAAGGTCATGCCGCCGTCCCGGATTTCAACGGTGATTTTGGAGGCGCCGGCATCCACAGCGTTTTCCAGCAGTTCCTTGACCACGGAAGCAGGCCGCTCCACCACCTCACCGGCGGCGATCAGATTGGCAATATGGGGGGATAACTGAATAATTTTGGGCATAAAATCACCTGATTCCGTAGATACTGATGTAATTTACGATGGAATGGATGACAATAGGGGCAAAAATGGTATCGGCACGGGTATAGGCCCAGGCAAGGCAGAGACCTGCGGGCAGATACTGCAAAAAGGCCAGCACCAATTCCACAGCGGAATATCTGCCGATGTAACCGATGATATGGATCACCGCAAAGGCCAGGATGGACACGATGTAGGCAGCCCACCGGGACTTTCCGTACAGGTTGCGGAAAATCAGTCCCCGGAACAGACATTCCTCTGCCAGGGGAACCAGCACCAGCAATCCCACCAGCATCAGCAGGCGGTTGCTGTAAACCATCTCCAGTACGGATGCATCATTATAATTGGAGAAGCCGGGAACCAAAAGGGAAACCGCTTTGTCCGTCAGCCAAAAGAGGGCATAGTAGGCCACAGTACCCAGAATCACCGCTTCACAGAAGATAATGGGGTGCTGGAACACCTGGCTCAAAGCCCGGCTGAGAAAATCGTGGAAGATGATCAGCACGGCAATGAAGTTGACCAGATAGAACACGAAGTTCAGCTCCGCATCGTTCAACGGCACGCGCAGCTGTCCGTTGATCCAGCTTAAAATGCTGGGCAGACAAATCATCTGGAAGGCCAGATAGCAGAAGCCTCCAATGGTCTCCTGGTTGGTAAGGTTACCGGAAAAATGATAAGTACGTTTCATAATCTCAATTCAGCAGCTTTTTCAGCTTGTACAGTTCGTTCATGGCTTCGATGGGAGTCAAGGTTTCTACGGTGATGGCACTCAGCGCGGAAATAATTTGCTGCCCCGTCAAATCCATCATGCTCACCTGGTCCTCCGGCTCCTTGGGCTGGACGGGGGCATGGACGACACCTTCTGCTTCCAGCTCCTCCAGAATTTCTCTGGCCCGGTTGATGACCACATTGGGAATACCGGCCAGCTTGGCTACCTCGATGCCGTAGCTGTCGTCGGTGGCACCGGGGACGATTTTCCGCAGGAAAATCATCTGGTCGCCCCGCTTCTTTACGGCGATATTGTAATTCTTCACATTGGGCAGCTTCTGTTCCATGGTGGAAAGCTCGTGGTAGTGGGTGGCGAAGAGGGTCTTGGCACCAAGACGGCGGGGATTGGCGGCGTATTCCAGTACCGCCCGGGCGATGGCCATGCCATCATAAGTCGAAGTACCGCGTCCGATCTCGTCCAGAATCAGCAAACTACGGGCAGTGGCATATTTCAGAATAGAGGCCACTTCTGCCATCTCCACCATGAAGGTGGATTGACCGGAGGCCAGGTCATCGCTGGCACCGATTCGGGTGAACACCCGATCAACAAGACCGATTTTGGCGCTTCGCGCGGGAACGAAGGAACCCATCTGGGCCATCAGCACAATGAGGGCCACCTGGCGCATATAGGTGGATTTACCGGCCATGTTGGGGCCGGTGATAATGGATACCTGGTTATCGTCGCTTCCCAGGTGGGTGTCATTGGGAACGAAGAGAGAATCGCGCAGCATGGCTTCCACCACCGGGTGGCGGCCATCGGTGATGGTGATTTCCCGGCCCAGGGTGATTTCGGGACGGCAGTAGCCCCGCTGAACTGCCACGGCAGCAAGGCTGCACAGGGTGTCGGCGGCGGCGACGGCGGCAGCGGTCAGCTGCACACGGGCAGCCTGCTGGGCAAGATGCTCCCGAAGACTGGTGAAAATCTGGTATTCCAGAGCCGTCAGCCGATCCTTGGCAGTCAGCACCTGGTTTTCCAATTCCTTCAGTTCCTGGGTGATGTAGCGCTCACAATTGGCAAGGGTCTGTTTGCGGATATAGTGGCCGGGTACCTGGTCCATAAAGGACTTGGAAACCTCAATATAATAGCCGAATACCCGGTTGAAACCAACTTTTAAGGTACGGATGCCGGTTTTTTCCCGTTCGGAAGCTTCGATGGCCAGAATGATATCCTTGCCGCCATCCATGATGCTGCGCAAACGGTCTGCTTCCTCGTTGGCACCGGGGCGGATGATGCCGCCTTCCCGGACAGTCAGAGGAGGCTCGTCCACGATGGTGTTTTCAATAAGGTCGGCGCAGTCTGCCAGGGGGTCAATGGCCTGCTCCAGCTTTCGCAGCAGAGGGGCCTCCATTTTGGACAGCTGGTGCTTCACTTCCGGCAACGCCCGAAAACCTCTTGCTAATCCTAACAGGTCCCGGCAGTTGACAGTACCGGTGACGATCCGGGTCATGACACGTTCCAGATCGGTCACGTCCCGCAGGGCCTCTTCCAGCTCACCCCGGACGATGACGCTGTCCACCAGTTCCTCCACGGCAGTGTGGCGGCGGGTGATTTCCACAGGATCCAGCAGAGGCTTTTCCAGCCAGCTGCGCAGCATCCGTCCGCCCATGGCGGTGTGGGTCTTGTCCAGCACCCAAAGCAGCGTCCCTTTCTTTTCCTTGGAACGCATGGTTTCCGTCAGTTCCAGATTTCGCCGGGCATCCAGATCCAGTTCCATGAATTTGCCGGTGGTATAGTACTGCAGCTGGCGAATGTGCTGCAGGTCATTTTTCTGCAGAGTCAGTAGAGTCTGCAGCAGCGCACCGCTGGCGATGATGGCGGCGCTCATGCCGGAAAGACCCAGCTGGGACATGGTAGCCCCGAAATGCCGCTCCAGCAGCGCTTCCGCCTGTTCCAGCCGGAACAGCTCTGCCTGGCCTTCATCCACGCAGCAGGAAAGTCTGCGGAAAATGGCATCCTCGATCTGCTCGCAGTCTACGTTTGCGCCGAAGCGGATCACCTCACTGGGAGCGAAGCGGCCCAGCTCGGAGGCCACACTCTGGGGGTCAGCGCAGACGGTGGCGAAGAATGCGCCGGTGGAAACGTCGCAGAAGGCAAGACCGAACTTGCCGCTTTCGCCGTAGACACAGCCGATGTAATTGTTGCGGCTTTCGTCCAGCATGCAGCTTTCGGTGACGGTGCCGGGAGTGACGATGCGGGTGATGTCCCGCTCCACGATGCCCTTGGCGGTGGCGGGGTCCTCCATCTGTTCGCAGATGGCTACCTTATAGCCTTTCTGGACAAGTCTTGCGATATAGGAATCCACACTGTGGTAGGGCACGCCGCACATGGGGGTCTGCTCTTCCTTGGGCTTGCCCCGGTCACGGGTGGTTAGCGTCAAATCCAGTTCCCGGGCTGCCAGCTTGGCATCCTCGTCGAACATTTCATAAAAATCGCCCAGCCGGAAGAACAGGATGCAGTCCTGGTTCCGCTCCTTGATGGCGTGATACTGCCGCTGCATGGGCGTTAATTCATTGGTAGGTTTTGCCATTGGCCTAACCTCTTTCTGTAAAATATAGTTAAGATGTAAATCATGAATGTCATTGCGAACCAGTCCGCAGACTGGTGTGGTGACCGAAGGGAATGCCTGTGGTGCAATCTCCCAAGAATCAGACTGGTATAATCAATCGGGGGGATTCCCACGCCAGTGTGAGCACTGGCTCGGAATGACAGGATACTTTCACTTATGCCAATTCACCGGTCAAACTCCAGGTTGTAGCACCGGTGATGGTCAGATTCTGATACGAACCGATGAGAGAATCACAGCCGGCAAAGCGCACCAGCCGTGCGCCCTCAGTCCGGGCGGTGAGCAGGTCTTTATCCTTGCCGTCCACCAGGCAACGCATGATTCTGCCTACGTAAGCTTCGTGAATTTCCTCGGAAATGGCGTTCTGCACTGCGCAAAGCTTGTCGAACCGGCGGTTCTTTTCTTCCTTGGGAGTGGGATCCTCCATGGAAGCGGCAGGGGTGCCGTGGCGGGGAGAGAAGATAAAGGTAAACAGGCTGTCGTAGTGGACTTGCTGAATGAGGCTGATGGTCTCTTCGAATTCTTCCTCGGTCTCACCGGGGAAGCCAACAATGACGTCGGAGGTCAGTACCAGGTCGGGCATGACGGATTTGGCGTAGTTTACCGCCTCCAGATACTTTTCCCGGTCATAGTGTCGGTTCATGGCCTTCAGCACCCGGGAAGAACCGGACTGGAAGGGAAGATGCAGCTGCTTGGCGATTTTGTCGTATTTTGCCATGGTGTCGAAAAGCTTCTTGCCGGCATCTCTGGGGTGGCTGGTCATGAAGCGGATGAGGAATTCTCCGGGAATTTCCGCGATGGCAGCCAGCAAATCTGCAAAGTCCATGCCGTTTGGGAGATCCTTGCCATAGGAGTTGACATTCTGACCCAGCAGGGTGATGTCCTTCACGCCTGCTTCAATCAGCTCCCGGCACTCGGCCAGAATATCCTCCGGCTGACGGCTGCGCTCTCTGCCTCTGACGTAAGGTACGATGCAGTAGGTGCAGAAATTGTTGCAGCCGTACATGATGGAGACCCAGGCCTTAAGCTTGTTGTCACGAACCTGAGGCAGACCCTCGGCGATGGAACCTGCTTCATCCTCCACATAGTAGGTGCGCTTTTTCACAAACAGCACCCGGTGCAGAATTTCCGGGAACTGCCCAAGATGGTGGGTGGAGAATACGCAGTCCACCTGGGGGAAACTCTTCTTGATTCGCTCCACCACATG
>JAZSHO010000010.1:0-20001 GCA_045533345.1 Faecousia sp.
ATTGTGCTACCTCCTTAGCCCTTAACGCCGCCGACGACCATGCCCTTGATCAGCTCACCCTGGATAAAGGGGTAGACCAGCAGGATGGGCAGCATGGCGATGATGGCGATTGCCATACGGCAGCTTTCGGTGGGCAGGGAACGGGCAGCCAGCAGGGCTGCTTCACCGGCCAGGTCAGTAGTCTTCAGCATCTGGATGCTGTCCATCAGCTTCTTCAGATAGACCTGAATGGTAAACAGCTTGGGATCGGAGATGTAGTAAAGACCGTTGGTCCAGTTGTTCCAGTAGCCCAGAGCTGCAAACAGGCCGATGGTGGTCATAACCGGCTTGGACAGAGGAACCATGATGCCGGTATAGATCTTCATATCGCTGGCGCCGTCGATTCTGGCGGCTTCGATGATGGCGTAGGGAATATTGGCATTGTAGTAATTGCGGACCATCAGGACGTTCATGCCGCCCATGAGGGTACCGGGCAGCAGGTAGGCCCAGATGGTATCCTTGATGCCAAAAACCCGGGTCCAGATGATGTAGCTGGAGGTCAGACCGCCGTTGAACAGCAATGAGAAGAACAGAATGAACGCAAATACGTTTCTGGGCTTGAAATCCTTGCGGCTCAGGGGGTAGGCAAACAAAGAGGTGAGCACCAGATTGGTGGCAGTACCCACCACGGTGATCAGAATGGTCAGGCCGTAGGCACGCAGGATGGTGGCCCGCTTGACCCACAGATAGGAGTAAGCCGACATGGAGAACTCCTGGGGCCAGAACTTATAGCCCTTGACCAGAGCGGCTTCCGAGGAGAAGGACACGGAAATCATCAGGATAAAGGGGACCACGCAGAAGGCTGCCAGAATGGTCATCAGCACCAGCGCGGTATAATGGAAACCCTTTTCATCCCGGATTGTAGGAGCTTTGGTAACGGTTTTCTTCATTTGTCCCACCTCCTTAGAACAGAGCGTTGTCGGGATCCACGACCTTGACCAGCAGATTGGATGCCATGACAAGGAGGAAGCCGATGATTGCCTGGAATACGCTGGCAGCAGAGGACATACTGATGTTGTTCAGCTCCAGCAGAGAACGGTAAACGTAAGTATCGATGGTCTGGGTGGTGGAGTAGAGCAGACCGCTGCCCAGAGGAACCTGATAGAACAGACCAAAGTCGGAGTTGAAGATACGGCCCACAGCCATCAGGGTCATGAGAATGATCATGGGTCTCAGCATGGGCAGGGTGATATGGCGGATCTGGGCCCACTTACCCGCGCCGTCCAGTCTGGCAGACTCGTAGAGGCTCTTGTCGATGCCGCCGATGCTGGCCATATAGACGATGGAGCTCTGACCGGCGTTCTGCCACAGATGGACGATGGTCAGAATGATGGGCCAGTATTTGGCGGTGGCGTACCAGTTGATGGGCTTGTCCTGGAACACGGTGGTGTTCAGGTAGCCGTAGGACACGCTGAGGAAGGCGTAGACGATGAACGACAGCAGAACGGCGGAAACCATGGAGGGAAAGCAGATCACAGGCTGGATCACCTTGGCTGCCTTCCGGGAGGAGATTTCTGCCATGCAGATGGCGATGAACACCGCAATGATCAGGTCGATGATGATCCAGGCCAGGTTGTAGCACACGGTATTGCGGATCATCATCCAGGCATCCTTGGTCTTGAACAAGAACTCGAAATTTTCCAGACCAACCCAGGGGCTCTGGAAAATGCCCACTGCGAAATTGACCTTCTTGAAGGCAATGAGAATACCAAACATGGGCAGGTAGTTGTTGGCGAACAGGTAAATCAGACCCGGAAGCATCATAAGATAAAGCGGCAGATTTCGCTTCCAGCCTTCACGCTTCTGCATTTTCTTGCGCTGCGCCAGAATATCGTCGTATTCCGAAACAGCGGTGGTTCCACGCTGAGGCATAAAATCACTCCTTATAATGATATACAGTAATCATATCCCAATTTCATACTTTCGACATTTGAAAAAGTACAACGAAATTCTTATTTTCTAATGTTCCGGCTGGAGCAGCTGTTGCACAAAGGCCACTGCGGCATCCAGATTTTCCGCGTTTGCCGCCACACCCACAACCACGTCCGCGTGGTAGTAGCCTGCCTCGTGAAGTGCGGAGCCCGCCTCCAGCACGATACCCCCCAGAATGGATCTCCCCTCGCTGTTTTCATACCAATAAGGCCGGCAGCCGGCAGCTTCGTACAGCTCCGGCTCCAGAAACAGCGCCAGATCCACAAAGGCATCTCGCACCGCGTAGCGGTCAAAGACACTCTGATCCGCGGCAAACACATCCAGACCGCTGATTCCGAAGAGGGCCGCCAGAATCTGAAGGGTCTGTCCGTCGGTTTCCTGAAAGGCGTCCTGTCCCAGCGTCAGGTCGGCAGTGATATCGATGGTTTTTCCCTCCATATCCACACCGGCCCGGGTCAGCAGCGCATCCAGAAGCTCCGGCTTTTCCTCAACCACGTTGACATCGGTGTTGACAAACACCGCGTACATGGCGGTATCCTTCTTCCCTGCCCAGGTCAAAAGGGCCAGAAGGCCCAGCACCAGGGCCGCCGCTGCCGCAAGGATCGGAAGCTTATAATAATCCCAGATAAACAGGAGTCTGCTCTGGCCGGACAAGGCGGCATATACTTCTCTGTCCGCTTTCAGTCTGTCTTTCAGTTTCATGGTTCTTCTCCATTGGTGATCTCAAGATTGCGCCAGTCTATGGGGCTCATGCCGGTGTACTTGCGGAATACCGTAGAAAAATAGGAAATATTCTCGTAGCCGGAAAGGCCCGCCACCTCACTGACAGACAGATTGGTGGTCAGCAGCAGCCGCTTCGCCTCCTCAATGCGGATCTGATTGATATATTCCCGCAGATTCATACCCTTTTTGGTACGAAACTGCTTGGAAAGGTAGTTGGGCGTGATATAGGCGATGGCCGCCACATCTTCCCGGTTGATATTCTCCCGGAAATGGGCCTGAATATAGTTCTCCACCCGGGTGATGATGTCATCGGAATCCGCCAGTTCCTTCAGTTTCTCATCCACGTTTTCAAACAGCACCATGGCATAGCTGCACATATTCTCGGCAGACTGCACCGCGGTTCTTTCCAGAGCGCTGACCCTGCTGTCGGAGAAAACCGAACTCTGGGCAATGTCATTGTCCCGGATGCAGACGGAAAATCCATGGATCAGTTCTCTGCGCAGATGCTCCATAGCCTGCCGGGTGTAATTTCTGGAGGCTGCCAGCCGGTCCGTAACCGCCCGGATATACTCCTGAAATCCCAGCGCATCATGTTTTTTCAGATACCAGTGGATCCGGGATACATCCAGGAACATCGGTGCGGATTGCTTCTCTTCCTGCGCATCCTGAATCCGGAATATCTTTCCGGCATAGAGGCGGATTTTTTGCATATGGGCATACATATTGGACTTCACCGGGCTTGCTTCGTAAAGGGGGAAGGGCTCACTGATCAGAAACACAGGGCTCAGAGAGGTATGGCTTTCGCACAGCGACAGCAATCTTGCGCACCGTTCCTCCAGAACCGCCGTGGAGCAGAGGCTTTCCGGAACAAAGCAGGTACACCGGAGAAACCACTCGTCGAAATGGATCAGCGTATAGGCAGAGCCAATGTAATCGGCCAGTGTTTCGTCGTGAAGCCGTCCGATGGTGTACATCAGCAGCTCATTGCTCCACCGTTCCCGTACCGCATTGGTCAGATCGGTACAGGAAACCACCATATGCCACTTTGTCCGTGCCCCATATTGGATACCGTTGCGCTGCAGAAGGGAGTCAATGGTCTTTTGGTCAGAGCCATACATGCCGTCGCTGATCTGGCGCAGCACACTGTTGAGAACAGAGTCCTGCTGGGTCTGAGAGCTGTTCTTCTTCCGGCGGGCAGAGGCCACCATGTGCTGAAGGGCCATGCGCAGCTCGTCCATCTCAAAGGGCTTGGTAATATAGTTGCTGGCGCCGTAGCGCAGAGCGGTTTTGGCGTATTCAAAATCCTCATAGCAGGTCAGGAACGCAAACTCCGTTTCCACGCCATTTTCATAGATGTATTGAAGCACCTGAATGCCGTTGCACTTCGGCATGCCGATGTCGCACAGGATCAGCTCCGGCTTTTCCTTGGCAATGATTTCCTTTGCCACCTCGCCGTTGTAAGCCCGCAGGAACACGGTGATCCCCAGTTCTTCTCCCCGAAGCTGGCTCTGGATCACGTCTATTGTGGAAATATCATCATCGCAAATCAGAAGCTTCATTCTTCTTCCTCCTCATCCGGGATCCAGAGCTCCACATGGGCGCCGCCGCCTTCCCGGTTGGACAATCGCAGCAGATCCTCCCGGCCATACACCAGATGCATGGTATAGCGGACATTGCTCAGGCCCAGATGATCCTTGGTGTTAAGTACATTGGTGCTGACATCCTGCATTTTCTCCAGCACTTCCTGAGAAAATCCCGCGCCATTATCCTCTTCGGTCAGGCAGATGCCCCGGAAATCCTCCGTCTCCACCCGACGGCAGCGAACCGTGATTTCCAGCGGCTCATACAGCGTCATGGCGTGCTTGATGGAATTTTCCACCAGCGTATACAGCGTCAAAAAGGGAAAGCGCTTTTTGGCAAGCTCCGGCGGGTAGTCCACCGTAAATTTCACACTCTCCGGGAAGCGGCTCTGCTGCATTTTCAGATAGTTGACAATCTGCTGGGACTCCTCCTCCACCGTTGTCCAGGAGGCGCTGACATTGAGCATATAGCGGATAAACCTGGCAAAGGCGCTGATATAGCTGCGGATCTCCTCCGGCCTGTTGATATAGGTCATATTGCTGATGGTGGTGATGGCATTCAGAAAGGAATGGGGCCGGATCTGGGCCCGGAGGATGGTCAGCTTGTTCTTCTCCTGCTGCAGCTTTATATCATAGGCCTGAATGCGCAGCTGCACGATCTGCTCCGCCATCTCATTAAAACTGTCGTAAAGCCCCCGGAATTCGCTGCTGCTGGCGGTGTCGGAGGCCAGACGGTAGGCGGTATCGCCCTGGGCCAGCGCATGATTGGCCCGCAGCAGCGCTTTGGTGGGGCCCGCCACATCTCTGCGCAGCATGATCAGCAGCAGAACCACCAGAATCACGCACAGAGCGCTGTCGATGACCAGCAGGGTCTGCACCAGCCGGGAATTGTCCCACAGATTGCCGGCATGAACCGAGAGAATCGCCGTTCCGTTCAGCAGTTCCATCTCTTCGGAAACCACGATCCAGTCATCGCTGTTCAGGATGTTTTCTGCGGCTTCCCCGCCGCAGAGGTAATAGGTATCGTCAATCAGCAGCTGGAAGGAAACATCCTCACCCAGAACGCTGAAATCATTGTCAATGTAATAGTGGTCGAGGTTGCTGACAGCGCCAACAACATATTTTCCCAGCTGCACGCTCTTGTAGAAATACTGTTTGGCTTCAATGTCCACAACCTTCCAGGAAAGGTTTCGGAAGGCCTCCGCGGAAGAAACCGCGTGGGCCCGGCTGTACTCCTTGATCGCCAGGATGTCCGCCGCAACCCGGTTGGACTCCGCCGAGAAGAGGAAAAACGCATTCTGGGTGTCGTAGACAAAGAAGGCATCCGCATCCTCGCTGATCAGGAGCTTGTCCTCCATCATTTCCACAATGGTCTGCTTGGTCCACTGATCCATGATGGGGGTTCCCGTCCGCAATTCCGTATTGTTGTACAGGGTCAGAAGGAGCTCGTAGATGTGCTCATACAGGGTATTCAGGCGGGAGGAGGTCAGATTGCTCCAAAGTGTCACGGAATTCCCGTTTTCCTTTTCGGTGGTTTCCCGGATCTGACGGCTGTAGCTGTAGCTTGTGGAACCGAAAAACAATCCGGCTGCAATCAGAATTGCGGTCAGCAGAACCACCGCGCGCTTCCACCAGGATCTGAGCATATCCTCACCTCCAAAAAACAGAAAAGACCAGACAGAAACCTTCTGTCCAGTTTTATTATAGTATAATTATAGAAAAAAGCAAAGAAAAAGGCGAAAGATATGCGGGCAAAATGCCCGCATATCTCCGGATCGTAAATTAGCCGTTGGCAGCCAGCCAGGCATCTGCCTGAGCCTGGTAGTCAGCGATAATGGTGTCGATGCCGGCGGCCTTCAGCTCGGTGATGAACTGATCGTAGAACTCGTCGGGATTGACATCGCCGAAGGTCAGCACGTCGTTGTACTGGCTGACCACGTTGGAAACAGCAGCGACCTCGTTGAGGACGTTGGCGTTACTGGGAGTAAAGCCGTACAGGGGGGGTGCCCAGGCCTTGCTCATCAGCTCCATGCCGTACTCGGGGCTGTTGCCGGCATTGTTGCCTTCGAAGGGCAGGTAGAAGAAGCCGTTGCCGATGATGCCGCAGCTGTACATCATGCCCAGATAGGGGATGGAGAAGCCATCCATGCCCTCGGGGTAAGCGCAGACAGTGTGGTCCTCGTTCCAGACATAGTCCTGGCCTTCCACGCCGTAGATCAGGGTATTCCACAGGTACTCGTCAACATACAGGTGGTTGATGAGGTTGGCAGCCAGATCGGGGCGCTTGGAGGTGTAGGAGATGCCGACACCGACGGTATCGGTATACAGGTCGGAGAAGCCGATGGTGACAGCGCCGAAGTCAGCGCCGTAGGCGTTCATGTCGTCGAACATGTCGGCGATGCCGTCAACGGGAGCGGAGTGGCCCATGATGACGCCCTTGGAGGAGCCGGAGAAGACAGCCTCGTCGTGGGTTAGGGTGTTGGTGGAGCCTTCGGGATCCAGATAGCCCTTCTGTCTCCACTCGTAAGCGGTCTTGATAGCGGTCTTGTAAGCCTCGGTCTCGTAGTAGCTGACCAGAGTGGTGTCGTCGCCCACGGTGGCAGCGTAGGTGCCGATGGCGGAGGTGTTGGTCTCATAGCTGTAGATCATGTGGAACTGATCAGAGTAGACCAGGAAGTGCTCGTCGGGATACTCTGCCTTCAGAGCAGCCAGAGCGGGCTCCAGAGTCTCCATATCCTTGACGGTGCTCATGTCGTAAACGCCGTCTGCCAGGTCGTTGTTGTAGATGAACTTCCAGTCCAGAACGGTGCCGTAGTAACGGGGGATCATGTAGACGGAGCCGTTGATCTTACCGCTGTTCAGAACGTTGCCGATCAGCTCCTTGGTCTCCTTCAGCTCGGTGTCCATGTAGGGATCCAGGGGGACGACATAGCCATTGTCCACGTAGGTGGGCATGGTGTCCAGCATCATGATCAGGTCGGGGCCCTGGCCGGCAGCCAGTTCCATGGGGATGTTGGTAAAGTAGTCAGCAACGTTGACAACAGACAGGTCCAGAACGTAGCGGGTTTCGCCGGATTCTGCCAGATATCTGTTGACTTCGTCCTCTACCACCTGGATGGCATCCAGATTGGGAACGGTCATCAGGGTGATCAGTGCAAACTTGACGGTATAAACTTCGTCGTTTGCGGCGCCTTCGGTAGCGGGTGCTTCAGGAGCATTGGGAGTTGCGGGGGCCTGAGAACCGCCGCAGGCAGCCATGCTCAGAATCATAGCCAGTGCCAGAATCAGTGCAAGTAATTTTTTCATCTTCGCTCATTCCTCCAGTATAATTTAGGGTCATATACCCATGTATCCATTAAACCAAAATTCTGTTTCTTTCGCTTTCAAAAAAACACGCAGCTGTTTTGAAAATCAAACAGATAAACACAAATATTTTTCAATAAAACCGAAAATGCCGTTCACTTTTTTAATACCATTTTCCCCCCGGTGATTATATGATAAAAACAGAGCATACCGGCAACCTCTGAAAACTGCTTTTTTAGGATTTGGGCAGAAGATTTCGGTCCGTAAAAAGGTATGGAAAAGGCAGAATACTTTGTGTATTGTGGCTTTTTCATGCCGCATTTATGGAGCGAAAGATTCGCCCAAATTCCAAAAGGGGAGTTTTCAGAGGTGCCCTACAAAAGGAGGATTATTATGTCTACCCTGCACGTTTCTTTCTGGACCCAGGCACTGGCCCGTCCTGCTGAATTCTATCTGGTAAAACCGGACAAAGCCCTCCCTCCCTTCCTGGCCGGCAATCCCCACTATCAGCGGCCCACCAAAACCCTGATTCTGCTCCACGGCTTCAGCGGCGACTGCCACGACTGGCTGTATAACGGCGGCGCCTCCAATCTGTCCATGCAGTACAATCTGGCTGTGGTCATGCCCACCGGCGGTGTCAGCTTCTATCTGGACCAGCCCGCCACCGGCCACAAATACTGCTCACTGCTGGGCGGAGAGCTCATCGACTATCTGCGCGATACCTTCGGTCTGGCCCGGACCCGGGAGGACACCTGGATCGGCGGCGCCTCCATGGGCGGCTTCGGCGCTCTGCACACGGCGCTGGCCTATCCCGACCGGTTCAGCGGTGTGGTTGCCCTGTCCTCGGCCCTGATCGTCCACCAGCTCCCCAAAATGGAGCCGGGCATGGCCAATCCCATGGCAAATTATGAATACTACGTGGAGACCTTCGGCGATCTGAAAACCGCCGAGGAGCGGGACTGCAATCCGGAATTTCTGTACAGAGAAGCCGTCAAAGCGGGCAAGCCCCTGCCCCGGATCTACATGGCCTGCGGCACGGAGGATTTCCTGGTTCACGAAAACCGCAGCATGCGGGATTTCCTGACATCCCGGAAGGCAGATTTTATTTACAGAGAAGGCCCCGGTGTCCACGACTGGAGCTTCTGGATCCCCAGAAGCAACGAAGGCATCCGCTGGCTGCTGAATGAGGAGGTATAACAATGGGTAATTTTGAAAACGCAAAGGTTAAGGTAAAGGAAGGCTGGCTGCAGGGTTATACAGAAGGAAATCTGAAAATCTTCAAGGGCATCCCCTATGCCGCACCTCCCGTGGGTGAACTCCGTTTCCGCCATCCTCAGGATCATGGCCGCTGGCGCGGTGTCCGCAGAGCTACCCAGTACGCCGCCGCATCCATCCAGCATGTGATGGAAATGGAAAACCTGCCTGCCAACGTACATGGCGTTCCCCAGTGGATGATGCCCTCCCAGTACGAAGAAGACTGCCTGTATCTGAACATCTGGACTCCCGCCAAGACCGCTGAGGACAAGCTGCCTGTATTCCTGTGGATCCACGGTGGCGGCATGGTGGCCGGCTCCGGCTGCGAAGTAGTCTGTGACGGCACCGGCTTTGCAGGACGCAAGGACATCATCGTTGTCACCATCAACTACCGTCTGGGTTTCTTCGGTTTCTTCTCCCATCCCGAGCTGACGGAAGAGGCCGGCGGAACCTCCGGCAACTATGCCTTGTATGATATGCGCAAAGCCTGCCAGTGGGTCAAGGAAAACATCGCCCAGTTCGGTGGTGATCCTGACCGGATTACCGTAGCGGGTCAATCCGGCGGCGCTGCCGGTACCGGTGCCCTCCATGCATCCCCTCTGATGAAGGGACTGATCCAGAGAGTTTCCATTGAAAGCGGTCCTATCTACTGGGGTTTCATGCAGCCCGTGGATCGTCAGATTCTCGAGCGCAAAGGTGTGGAGTTCATGGAAAGCATGGGCTGCAAGAATATTGCCGAAATGCGTCAGAAGGATGCCTGGGAACTGTTTGATGCTTACGAAGGCTATATCAATCAGCACGGCTTCCACAGCGGCTTCGGTTTCTGCGTGGACGGACAGTTCCTGCCCGAGCGATACAGCGAAATCATGGATGCCGGTAAATACAACGACTTTGATGTTCTCATCGGCAGCTGCTCTCAGGAATTCCCCTGTGTTGACCCCGAAAAGTTCACCGTGGAAGAGTTCAACGCCTATCTGGAGGAAGCCTTCCCCGATAACGCGGAGAATATGAAGAAGTGGTATCCCGCCGAGACCGGTGTGCAGGCTGCTAAGCAAGCCAGCACCATCGCCTCCGACATCATGCTGCTGGGCAGTGTGAAACTGGCGGAGCTTTGTCACAGCCATGGCCGCAACGCCTACGTCTGGCTCATGTCCAAGGAAAACGAGACCCAGCGGGGCCGGGATGCCGGCAGCCCCCACTGTGCCGAAATGCCCTACGTTTTCGGCCGGGTGGACAAGGGCGAACGCAACCCCTTCTTTGACTATCACTGGGTCGGCGCAGACTACGACTTCATGGAGCTGATTCAGGGTTACTGGTATGACTTCTGTGCTACCGGTGATCCCAACGGCGGCAACCGTCCCGTCTGGAAAAAGTATACAGAAGACTTCGACATCTGTGAGCTGTGCAACAACACCCGGATGATGGAAGAGGACCGCTTCGCCAAATACCGCTATTTCTATGAGCGTTTGACCGGAGAGGATTTCGTGGTTTCCCTCTTTGGTCTGCCCCGTTTCACCCCCAAAAAGTAAGTAACATATAAATTCGGCCCGGCATCCTCAGTGGATGCCGGGCATCTTCTTACTTCTTTGTGAAAATGTGGACGATAGGACCCTGCTTGCGCAGTTCCAGAACCGCCGTGCAATCCGCTCCGTTCAGGAAATCCAGAGCTTTGCTGTCGGTCGTCACGGTAGGCTTCCATTGATTTTTCTGATTCCGGTTCACCACATGGACACTACAGCTTTCGCCGGTATAATCGATACCATCAATCACGTAATCGGCACAGGCAGATTCCATCTGTCCGTTCCGGTGAACCTGGTCATCGGCGGCACCGGGCTGAATCCGGCCCTTGAACAGGCCGCCAACTGCTTCGCCCACAAAAGGAAGATGCATGAATTTGCTTCCGTCAGGCTGCTCTGCGACATCACAGCAAGTTACAACCACATCTACAGTCAGCACTTCTTCCAAGCCTGTAGCCTTCAGTTGCGCAATTTCCGCTACCGCCAGATTGCGAAAGAAGGCATCCATCAGAGGCTTAGGATCGATGATCTCACCGGCCTTGGAAATGATGATCTTGGCAAAGGGAGCCCGGCTGTCCAGCATAGCCTGCTCAATTTCCAGCACCATGGTAGTGAAAGCGGAATCGGTTTTGCCATCACGGGCACGGCTGCGACGGTGCGCACGGGTTTCCTCAGGGGTGGAGTTCAGCAGAATCGGCACGTCAATGCCCTGCAGGGCCGCGTTATTGCCGTGGGTCCATTCCAGAATCAGCACATTGATATTCCGGAAATCCACCTGGGAATACCAGCGGGCATCCTCGGTGCGGCCCATGCGCTTCAGCCAGCCGGATTCGGCGCCGCTGCGGAAGTTGGCGATCACTCCGTTGATTTCATCAAAATCCTGTTCCAAAGCTGTTCCCAGATACTGTGCCAAGGAGGCACGGCCTGCCTTCTGATAACTTGCCAGCCAGGGGAATTCTGCCGTCTTGGCAGGCTCCGCATCCAGTTCCTGTTCCCACAGCACATTCAGTTGCTGCTGCACGTCATCGGAATACACGCCGTCTGCCAGCAGGCCCTTCAGACCCGCTGTGCGGAACACCCGGTTGCGCTCCGCGTCATTGTACAGGGGGATGCGGCGGGGATAATTATCGCCGGACATGACGTAGGCTCCGATTCCGGCGCAGTTTAAATACCAGGCAAGCAGCGATGCGGTCTCGCTCTTACCCACACCGGAGCCGCCGAATACGGACACCACGATTTTTTCGCTGTCCAGCTGCTTCATTTCCTTCAGCAGCAGGGGGAAAATGGTGTTGGCCTTGGCAATATGGCTCAGCCCGATCTGCACCTTATCACCGGGCATATCGCCCTGGGGGATGACCTCCGGCACCAGCGGGGATCTCCAGCTGTGCAAAGCCGTGAGCTTTTCTTTCAGTTCTGCCTTCGTCATTGCCGCCACCTCACTGCAGGACCAGTTCTCTCAACCGGAAGGCCAGCTCTCTGCCCATGCGTTCCTGGGTCCTGGCGGAGGGATGGGCCATGGCGCCGAAGCCCTCGGTCATCATGTTGATGCCGCCGAACTTGAAGGTGCAGATCTTTTCATCGCCAGTCTCCTGCCTGTACGCCTCCACGGCCGCCTTGATCCGGTCGTAGAGATAATAGTCCATGGAGCCCAGGGTGCAGACGATGAAGGTGTCCTTGCCATTGAGCTTGCGGATGTCCTCCACAAACTCCCGGTAGCGCTTCTGGAACCAGGCTTCCATAGCAGCGGTATTCTCAAAGCCGGGAGCAAACCGGATGGGATTAACATCATTGGTGCCCAGATTCAGCACCACAATATCGGTGGGATGGTTTTCAAAATCCCATTTCACAGGCTCCACCCCCCGGCGCTCGTCATAGAGCTGGTCGGTCAGGTGGTAGATTTCGTTCATACCGGGCATGGGGAACAGAGGATGCTCCGGCTGGCTGGCGCTGATGCCGGAAACGCAGATCTGGTTCCACTCATAGCCCAGCTCCCGGGCTGCGATGGCGCCATAGGTCATCCAGCCGTTTTCCTCACTGCACAGGAACTCCGGAGAATTGTCCCGGGATTCATTGCCAAAGCCGCAGGTGATGGAGTCGCCGATGATCTCCATGGTGGGCTTCTTTTCCGCGTTCACAGGAAGGATTTCGCCGTCGCACTCCAGCGCCAGAATGCCCAGCTTGCCCCGGGAATTCTCGCTGACCTTCACAAGACGCACGGTATGCTCACCGGCTTCGCCCTGCCACAGGTCGTACCAGCCATCACTGAGCACATCCTGCCGGTTTTCCAGAGTCACGCCGTCTGCCACCACACCGATATGGGGATAGTAATCCGGGTTCGGAGGGAATCCGGGCATGGCGGGAATCTGGTCTGCCATTACCGTGAGCTTTGCTTTCAGGTAAGTGCCGGTAAAGCGGACCGTGATGCCGGAGCAGGTCCAGTTGCAGAACAGCGCCTGCTTTTCCTCATCCCAAACCGTTCTGCCGTGAAGCAGCAGCTTGCTCATCTGTTCTTTCATATTGATTACCCCTTTACTTCGTAGTTGTACATATCTTCCGAGTGAACATAGGTGACCTTGATTTTATTTTCAACCAGTTCGGACAGCCAGTCGGCGCAATAGCGCATACCCAGCTCCTCCCAGTTGTAGTGGCCGATATTCAGCATGGCCTTGGTTTTGCCAAGCTGCACCGCATCCCGGACGTAGGACAGCACCGTCCAGTCGATGGTCTCACCGGGCATGATCACGTCCACCTGCTGCTCCAGTGTATCGATGATGCTGACGCTGTATTCCATGTCGGAGCCGTCTTTCCGCTTTTTGCGGCTGGGCATGGGGTACAGATGGCCCACCATGGCAAGGCTGCTGACCTTTGCCTCCGGGTCGCCGATGTAGCGCACGCCGTTGATGCCCACATGGTCAATGACATACCGGCACAGCTGCCGGACGGTCATCTCGGGGAATTCCACAATATAGTGGGCAAACAGGCCGGTATCCAGATCCGCCCTGACTTTCCCCTCCCAGCCCATATACCTGATGACACCGGTGAAGATGCCGTCGGGATTGTGGGCATGCATATGGTCGTGGTCCCGCCAGATGGCAATGCCATGGTCATCCAGAAGCTTGCGCTTCTCGTCATAGACGCTGCAGGAGAAATCCTCAAACCAGCCGGGGCCATCCTCGGAGGTGTAGAAGGTGGGCTCGTGCACGATCAGCAGATTGGCGCCCAGCTCGATGGTCTTTTTGATCACGTGGATGGTGGGGGCCAGTGCGGTCACAATGCCGGTGCACGGATCATCCGGGTTGCCGCACTTCCAGTCATCACAGCCGGCGTAGGCCGCCGGGAACTGGGGATGGTATGCCAGAATCTTTTCCACAACTTCTCGGTTTGTCATCGTCATCTCTCCTTCAGATTTCATATTTATGAAGCCAGGAAACCGCCAGATCCGCCCACTTCATCAGGTGCGCATCCCGGAAGTCTCCGTCGTTGTTTCCGTCCGCCAGACCCACACCGTGGAAACCGGCGTCAAAGCAATGGACCTCGCAGGGAACGCCTGCGGCGGTCATGGCACCGGCAAACTGGAAGGCATGCCGGGGGTCATCGGAAATGGTCTGCCAGATAAAAGCCGGGGGCATATCCGGGGTGATGTGGTTCACCGCGTCAAAATAGAACCGCTCCCTGCGATGGGGATCCGCAAAGGGGTTCACTCCGAAGCCACCGGGAAACGCCAGCTCTGCCCGGGAGCCGTAGCACAGCACGACGGCATCCGGGCGGCAGGAATACCGCTCCACCGGGTCCTCGCTCCGGGGATCTCCGTCATCACAATGGACGGCACACAGCGCCGACAGATAGCCTCCGGCGGAAAAGCCCATGGCAACGATCCGGTCGGTGATTCCAAGCTCTGCCTGCCTGCTGCGAAGCACCCGGACTGAGCGCCGGATATCCGCAAGGGAGTCGGCGTTGCTGTAAGGGGCCAGCCGGTAGGACAGCACCGCAGCATTGAAGCCCTGGGAAGCAAACCAGCGGGCGGTATAAAAGCCCTCATGGCCTGCCCGGCAGACCAGTGCGCCGCCGTGACTTACGAGGATGGTGCCTCTGGGTGTATCGACACCCTGAGCCGGCAGGAATGCCAGCATAGGCTCCAGTTGATCGGGATCCCTGTCATCGAAGCCGGGCGTGCCATTTTCCCAAAGAGGAATGGTATCCAGCGCCTTCAGCGCATGGTTCCAGATGGTTTTGTTGGTGTGCAGATCCAGCTGGCCCATGGCGTCCAGCTGCTCGTTGGCAGGCCAGATCAGCGTCCGCTCCCGCTCCATCCGCAAAACGGTTTCATAGTTTTCCTGATACATTGGCGCACCCCCTTTGCACCTGCTTACAGTTCCAGTCCCTTCAGCCAGGTGACACACAGAGGCGCCCACTGGGCCACATGGGGTACCTCCATATAGAGGTCATTGTTTCCGTCCGCCAGAGCCAGACCGTGGACACCGCCGGGGAACAGGTGCATCTCAAAGGGAATGCCCATGGCCGTCAGGGCCTGTCCCAGGGTGAAGGAGTGGCGGGGGTCATCGCTGTTGGTCTGCCAGATGAAGAAGGGCGGGGTATCCCGCTTGATGTTGACCTCCGGGGCAAAGTAGAACAGCTCTTCCTTGGATGCCACGAAGGGGTTGTGGGTCATATCCGCAAAGGGATCCACAAAGAAACCGCCGGGCAGGCCGCAGAAGGCAAAGGCGCCATAGCCAAGAACCGCACCGTCGGGACGGCAGGACTGGCGTTCAATGGGGTCGGCAGCATCCGGATCGCCCAGGTCAAAATGGGTGGCGCAGTTGGAGCTGAGCATACCGCCGGCAGAGAAGCCCATGGCCACCACCTTGTCGGTGATGCCCAGTTCCTCCCGTCTGGCCCGAAGCAGGCGGATGGCACGCTGCATATCGTGCATGGCGTCATACCGGCTGTAGGGCTGGAGCCGGTAGGTCAGAATGGCGGCATTGAAGCCGGCATCCACGAAGTACTTCGCCACATGGATGCCTTCGCAGCCGGTACGTGTGGAAAAACCTCCGCCGTGGGCCACGATCACGGTACCTCTGGGGTGATCCGCCCCCTGAGCGGGAACAAAGACAATGGAGGGCTGGGGCTGCAGGACTTCCTCGGGTCTGAAGCCGGGTGCGCCCTCCTCCCACAGCCGGATCTGTTCAAACCGGGCGATGGCCTCGTTCCAGAGCTTCAGGCTGCCCGCCACATCGAAGGAACCGTCCGGATTGCGGTGTTTGGATACATGGCGCAGCACACTTTTCTCCTCGCAGATATCGCAGAGAATCTGATAGTTGCTTTCGTACATAGGACCTGCCTCCTGTGCATAATTTTAATAATTACATGATACTTCCTCGGTGCTTTTCTGACTATTAAAAACCAATTCTCCGTTTTCGATTTCAAATTCTAAAATGCAACACACCTTTTTGATTGAGAACCCACCGGGGAAATTTTACAATAGAGGCAGCTGATATTTACCCGTATGCAAAGAAAGGGGATTTTTATATGGACAATCTGAATCTGAAACCGATGCTCAACGCATATCCCGACAGCATGGGCGGCACACTGGCAGACATTGCCACCGTTCTGGAAAAGGAAGAACTGAGGGGTGCATTTTCTTCCTTCTATATCTTGCCCAGTCTCTTTAATACCGACTTAGACCGTGGTTTTTCTGTCATTGACTACGGTCTGGATCAGACTATGGCAACCCGGGAAGACCTGCAGCGGCTGCAAAACCTGGGCATTGACCTGAAATTGGATTTTATTCTCAACCATGCTTCTGTGCTGTCCGCTCCCTTTCAGGATATTCTGAAAAATGGTGAGCAGTCCGAATACCGGGATTTCTTCATCGATTGGAACAAATTCTGGGAAGGTCACGGCGAAATGACCGAGGAAGGCTACATCCAGCCCCATGCCGAGCTGATCAAGGATATGTTTTTCCGCAAGCCCGGTCTTCCTATCCTGATGGTCCGCATGCCCAATGGTAAGGATGTTCCTTACTGGAACACCTTCTATCAGGAGGTTCGGTACTCCCACGTGGATGCATTAGATCTGGTTGGTAAAACCGGAATGCAGTACAGCATTGCCAAGATTCTGGAGCAGCGGATCAACGAAGGTCTGGACATCGGCCTGAAGCCCGCCCAGATCGATCTGACCGAAGCGGGTGATGCCCGGGAGGCCGTTATCGATCTGCTGGAATCCGACCGGAAGTACTTAGGTCAGATGGACCTGAATATCAAGTCCCCCAAGGTATGGGAGCATTACGACAACACCCTGAAGACACTGGCTTCCTATGGTGCCCGGATCGTCCGGCTGGATGCCTTTGCCTATGCCCCCAAAGAACCTGGCCTGCGTAACTTCCTGAACGAGCCCGGCACCTGGGATCTGCTGGAGCAGGTGCGACAGCTGGCCGACAAGTACGGCGTTACCCTTCTGCCGGAAATTCACGCCAGCTACGGCGAGAAGACCCATGAACTGGTGGCCTCCAAGGGCTACATGATCTACGACTTCTTCCTGCCTGGCCTGCTGATCGATGCGCTGGAGCGCCGCAGCGGCAGACTGCTGGCTGACTGGGCCCAGGAGTTGCTGGACAAAAAGATGTGGGCCGTGAATATGCTGGGCTGCCATGATGGCATCCCCATGTTGGACTTAAAGGGCATGCTGGAAGGCGAGCAGATCCAGAATCTCATCGACACCATCGTTGCCCGGGGCGGTTACATCAAAAACCTCCACGGCCAGAAAAATATGTACTATCAGGTCAATGCCACCTACTTCAGCGCATTGGGCGAAGACGAAAAGAAAATGCTCGTGGCTCGGGCCATCCAGCTGTTCATGCCCGGCAAACCCCAGATCTGGTACCTGGACCTCTTCGGTGGCAGGAATGACCACGAAGCCGTTCGTCGCGCCGGCCCCGGCGGTCATAAGGAGATCAACCGCACCAATCTGAGTCTTGACCGGATAGAAACAGAAATCACCACCGCCCTGTTCCATGACCAGGTGGCGCTGCTGCGGCTGCGCAACAACTGTCCCGCCTTCCATCCGGAAGCTGCCATCCAGGTATCCTGCCCCCATGAGAACCTGCTGGAAGTCAGTTGGGAATATGCTGGCAGCCGGGCTTTCCTCCGGGCCGATCTTTCCGACTTCTCCTTCCGTGTGCAAGCGGACGAGTTTATCATGGAGCGGTAATCAGTCATGAAACATATAGAAACAGATATCGGCTTTTACAAAAAGCTTATAGCCATCGCTTTCCCGGTGGCCATGCAGAGCGTCATCATGGTGGGTGTCAATCTGATCGACACCATCATGCTGGGCAAGCTGGGGGAAACCGCCCTCAGCGCCAGTTCCCTGGCCAACCAATTCATTGTCCTGTTCATTTTCATGTGCATGGGCATCAGTATGGGTGCCTCCGTGCTGACGGGCCGTTTCTGGGGTGCCAGGGATATGGTTTCCCTGAAAAAAGTCGTGACCATTGCCTATCGGATCGGTCTGGGCATTGCCCTGTTCTTTACGGTCATCAACTTTGCCTTTGCCCGGCAGATCATGGGCCTTTACAGCGACGAAGCACCGGTTGTGGAAGCCGGTACCATCTACCTGCGCTGGTCTACCGCCACCTTCCTGCTGATGGCCATGAATACGGTGTCCACCAACGTCATCCGCAGTGTGGGTGTCAACCACATCTCCTTCATCGCATCCCTGTGTTCCTTCTTTGTGAACATCGGCGCCAATTATGTGTTGATTTTCGGCAAATTCGGCTTCCCGGAAATGGGCGTGGCCGGTGCTGCTCTGGGAACGGTCATTGCCCGTATCGTGGAAGCGTCCATCATGTGCATCTATGTGTTCCGGGTGGACCGGAAGCTCTGCTACCGCATCAAAGATCTGTTCGGCAAGTGCGCCGATATGATACAGGAATTCCTGCGCATCAGCATCCCCGTGATGCTCAGCGACAGTCTGCTGGGCATCGGTGAAAGTGTCCTGGCGGTGATCATGGGCCACATCGGCTCTCAGTTCGTGGCTGCCAACGCCATCACCGGCGTGGTCCAGCGGCTCAGCACCATTTTCATCAGCGGTATGGCCCATGCGGGCTGCATCATCACCACCCAGACCCTGGGCACCAAAGATGTGGAAGCCGCCAAGCGGCAAGGCACCACCATGCTGCTGATCGGCACAATCGTCGGTATTCTGGCCGCCGGTTTCATTACCATGCTGAAAACACCGGTGATCAATTCTTACAACATCACCGATGACACCAAGCAAATCGCCCATCAGCTGATGAACGCCATCAGCTTCATCGTGGTCTTCCGCTCTGCCAATACCATTCTGGCCAAGGGTGTTCTTCGGGGCGGCGGTGACACAAAATTCTTGGTTTATGCGGATACATCCCTGATGTGGCTCATTGCCATCCCCCTGGGTGCGGCCGCAGGTCTGTGGCTGAAGCTGCCCTCCTTCTGGATCTATACCTGCCTGTACTCTGACCAGATTCTCAAAGCTGTGTGGTGCACATACCGTCTGCGTAGCGGCAAATGGATTAAAAAAATACAAGGTGTAAACCGCACATGATGAAAGGAGTATCTTATGGGTCTTTTTGATATTTTTCGTAAAAAGCCGATGCCGATTCCCGGTGTCACCGAGTCCACCTTTGAATGTGTCCGGGACGGTCTGATCATCCGGGGTACCGAGTACCGCCCTGAAGGGGAGAGTCTACCCATCGCCATCGTTTCCCACGGCTTTATGGGCTTCCAGGATACAGTCCGGCACTACTGCAAAGCCCTGGCCAGCATTGGTTATGCAGCATATTGCTTTGATTTCTGCGGCGGCAGTGCCCCCGGCAAAGGTGCCAGCGAAGGTGCCTCCATCGATATGTCTGTGCTGACAGAAGTAAAGGACCTGGAAGCTGTCATCGCATACACCAGGAGTCTTTCCTATACCTCTGATACGCTGCTGCTCATGGGCTGCAGCCAGGGTGGTTTTGTCTCCGGACTGGTATCTGTCAAACCAGAAAACAAAGTCAGTAAGCTGGTGCTGTTCTATCCTGCGCTGTGTATTCCTGATGATGCAAGAGCCGGCAAGATGCTCTTCGCAAAGTTTGATCCGGAGAGTATTCCTGACGTAATCAACTGCGGTCCTATGAAACTTGGCGGTTGCTATCCCCGGGATGTGATCAAAATGGATCCCTACGCAGAAATCTCACCCTATCAGGGACCCGTTCTGATTGTCCATGGCACAAAGGATAAAATCGTTCATGTGGACTATGCCCGAAAGGCTGCGGATGCCTATGAAGCCGTTCTTTCTGGCCGCACCAAGTTGTGTATCATCGAAGATGGTGCACACGGTTTTAACAAAAAACATGATGCCTACGCCATTGAGCAGCTGAAGCAATTTGCAATCTAGTGTTTTGTTAATTGCGCTGCAGCGGTGTGTGACGCATGAATTTCTCTCGCGTTCTCATGAATGCGGCATATAAAAATCCCCACAGTCTTTTCTCTTACCGGAGGTGAACTGCTCCCCGTCAAGTGGACAGTGAAATAAAATAAAGATTTTTTACACTTCCGGTAGCCGGTTTGGTTACCGGAAGTCTTTTTAGGCTGCACGGCACTGCGGTGCCGTGAGACCTCAGGAAATGTCAGGACAGTTGT
>JAZSHO010000146.1:0-8509 GCA_045533345.1 Faecousia sp.
GCATGTCATCGCGAACCAGCGCGCACGCTGGTGTGGCGATCCCCCAGACATACCGGAAACCTTGGGGGATTGCCACGCCAGTCTGAGGACTGGCTCGCAATGACATACTTCTTTCTCACTGCTAAGCTAAACAATAATTTACAACCGCAGTATCGTTACCGGGCGGAGTTAACGGGTAACGATTACCACCGCATTACGTGCGAATTGGCCGCCGGGCCACCCCGGCAAACAATAATTTACATGTACAAGCATACTGCCTTCTCTGGCCGCATACAATCCCACAGGTGAGGAGGGATGGCGATGGCGGAGGAACGGATTCCCCACAAGCTGGCATTGGAAGAGCGGGGGAAGCTGACTATGACCGGGGTGACGGAGGTGGTCAGCTTCGAGGAAAATGCGGTGGTACTGCGGACCTCCCTGGGGACCTTGATTGTCCACGGCCGGGATCTGCAGCTGAAGACCCTTTCTCTGGACGGGGGACAGGTGGCGGTGGACGGCACCGTGTCGGCCCTGGTCTATGAGGAACCCAGGACCACCGGCGGGATCCTGCGCCGCCTCTTTGGGTGACCGCCCCGGCGGTGGCGGCAGGTCGCTTCGCAATGGCCTGCTTTCTGGGGCTGGCTCTGGGGGTCTGGTATGGATTTTTAAGACCCCTGCGGCCAAAGAGGACCGCTATGGCGGACCTGGTGTTTGCGCTGGGGATGTTCTGGGCGTGGCTTTACTTAAGCTTCGGGATCTGCGGCGGTGACCTGCGGCTGGGCTATACCCTGGGGCTGGGGGTGGGGGTTTTGCTATGGGATCGGACCGCCGGAAGGCTCCTGGAACCTGTATTTTCCCACTTTTGGAAGATGGTGGCAAAATTCCTGGTTTTTCTTCTGAAACCTGTGAAAATATTTTTCAAAAAACAGAAAATTTTGTTTGCATTAGTGGAAAAATGGGTTACAATAAAGTGGAATAACCGTCGGCAGAAACGGCGGGTATCCGGAGGTGTGTCCCATGGGAGAACGAAAAAATCCCTTCCGCAATCTCAAATTCGTCGTTCGGCCCAGTTCTCCGCTGTTGAAGATCGTGGTGATTCTGGTTATCTTGTTTTCTATGGCGGCGCTGGTGGCTCTGACCTGGGTCAGAAGCAGCATCCAGGCCCGAACCGCAGACATGCAGCAGCAGGCCGCGGAGCTGGAATACGAAAATGAGGTTCTGGAGCAAAAAGTCGATCAGCTGGACAGCGTCCAGAGCGCAAAGGACATTGCCAAGGAAGAGCTGGGTCTGGTGGACCCGAACGTGGTCGTAATCGACCCCGATTAAATGGAGGAAACAGAGGAAACTATGGAGTTAACCGTTGGAACCGTTTTAGAAGGTAAAGTCAAGTCTATCACCAATTTTGGCGCATTTGTTTCTCTGCCGGAGAACAAGACCGGCATGGTACATATTTCTGAGGTGGCCAATGCCTACGTCAGCGACATCCGCCAGCATCTGACCGAGGGCCAGGATGTGAAGGTCGTGGTCATCGGCAATGAAAATGGCAAGATCAATCTGTCCATCAAGCGTCTGGAACCCAAACCCCAGCGGGAAAATGCCCCCCGGAACAATAATTTCCGCAGCGGCAATCCTGCCCCCCGCCGGGAAGGCGGCGCTCCCCAGAATCAGCAGCCCCAGGCCCAGAGCCGTCCCCAGCGCGCTCCCATGCCTCCCGCTGCTCCCAAGACTGCGGACCAGCTGTTTGAGGAAAAGCTGAAGGCATTCATGTCCGAGTCCGACAGTAAGCTCTCCGGCATCCGTGCCGACCATCGGACCAAGAGCAGAAGAAGATAATTACAGTGTGAAGAGTGGAGTGTGGAGAGTGGAGTTTTCCGTATCTTCGCTCTCCGCTCTTTCTGTCAATATAGGAAAAATTTATGAAAAATGTAGTGGTTACCGGCGGAAGCCGGGGCATCGGTGCGGCGGCGGTGGAATTGTTCGCCGGCCGGGGGGACCGGGTCTGGTTCCTGTATGAAAAGGAGCATGAAGCCGCCAAAGCGGTGGCGGAAAAAACCGGCGCCACCCCCATCTGCTGCGATGTGGCCGATGGACGTTCTGTCCGGGCTGCCTTTGAACAAATCGGGGATGTGGACATCCTCATCTGCAACGCGGGCATCTGCTTCTCCGGGCTTATGAGCATGCTGCCGGAGGAAGACTGGGACCGGATTTTTGATGTGAATGTCAAGGGTATCTACCATTGCGTCAATGCCGCCATGCCCTCTTTTTTGAAAAAGCAGTCTGGCAGCATCGTCACCGTGTCCAGTATGTGGGGCCGGGTGGGTTCCTCCTGCGAGGCGGCTTACTCTGCCACCAAGGGTGCAGTCATTGCCCTTACCAAGGCCCTGGCCAAGGAGCTGGGACCCAGCGGCATCCGGGTCAACTGCGTTGCCCCCGGCGTGATTTTGACGGATATGTGTGCCAATGTGGGTCCCGAAATCCTGGAAGAAATGGCCCGGGAAGCCCCCATCGGCCGCAACGGCACCCCTATGGACGTGGCGAAAGCCATGGCCTACTTAGCAGACGCGGAATTTGTCACCGGACATGTGATGAACGTGGACGGCGGATATGCCATATAAAAAAGGAGAAAGACTATGAAAATTGCAATTTGCTGTGATCACGGCGCTCTGGCGCTGAAAAACGCTGTCATTGCCCACCTGGAAAAGCAGGGTCACGAAGTGGTGAACTTCGGTACCGACACCCTGGCCAGCTGCGACTATCCCGATTTTGTTGGCCCCGCCGCCAAGGCTGTGGCCAGCGGCGAATGTGAAAAGGGCATCGCCCTGTGCACCACCGGTATCGGCGTATCCATTGCCGCCAACAAGGTCCACGGCATCCGCTGCGCTCTGCTCAGCGACAAGATGAGCGCCCGGCTGACCCGGGAGCATAACGACACCAACATGATGGCCATGGGCGCCGGTGTGGTTGGCGAAATGCTGGCCCTGGAGCTGGTGGACACCTGGCTGGGTACGGAATTCTCCCACAACGAGCGGCACCAGAGAAGAATCAACAAGGTCATGGCTCTGGAAGAGTAAAAAACGGTAATCCTTTGATAGAATCTGTAGGGGCGATTATCAATCGCCCGGCGGGCGCTCACTGAGCGCCCCTACGTCCGCAGGACGTAGCCTTTTGCGTAATATAAGGGACTGTTGCGTTGCAACAGTCCCTTTTTTGTGTGTTAAAAACGGTAGCCTGCGTCCAGCAGCCGCATGAGGGCATTGTTGGCTTCCTCGTCGGTGAAGAGTCCGGTGAAGCGCTTGTCAACGGCCAGAGCCTCCAGACTAAGCTCCAGATGACCCTTGTCAGAAAGAATGTTGAAGCCGTCGCTGATGCGGTTGCCGGACAGGCACCGGTGGGCATTCTTCATGGCCTCCTCCGGAGCCACGGGACGCATCCGAACGCCGATTTTTTCTGCCTTTTCCCGATTGGCCGCCCAGGCGGCGATGAATTTCTGTTCCATAGTTTTCTCTCCTTTAGAAGGTAAATTGTAGTTTGCTGGGATGGCCCGGCAGCCAATGCGAGCCTTTGGCTGGTCTGTCGACCGGGGCCATCGGGTGGTCAGCCCGATTCGTTGCTGCTGAGATAAATTGTAGTTTAGCGGGCGGCCAGTGGCCGCTGACAATTCGAGCCTTGGGTTGGTCAGTCGACCAGAGCCATTGGGTTGTCAGCCCGGTTCGTTGCTGCGCAGCTAAATTGTAGTTTAGCGGGCGGCCAGTGGCCGCTGACAATTCGAGCCTTTGGTTGATCAGTTGACCGGGACCATTGGGGGGTCGGCCCGGTTCGTTGTTGATGAGGAAAATTGTAGTTTATATGAGTAGTAAAAAAGAAGTATGTCATTGCGAGCCAGTGCGCACACTGGCGTGGCAATCCCCCAAACACTCCCGGAAACCATAGGGGATCGCCACACCATCCTGCGGGATGGTTCGCGATGACATGCATTTTAATTAGTGCGATAAACAATAAATTACCACCGCAAAAGCGTTACCGGGCCGAGCGGACGGGTGGCGATGATCGCCGTAGTCGGTGCGCATTGGCCGCCGGGCCGCCCCGGCAAATAATAATTTACATCAATATACCACAAACACCAGCCGATATGCAATTTGCAAATACCAGGGGTGTTCTCTCAGCTGCTTCCGGCAGGCGGACAGGTAGTCCTCAAACTGCGTCAGTTCTTCCTCCGTCAGCGTGTGCTGGCTGAATTTGGCCTTCTGGGCCAGCTGCTCCAGCGCTTCCGGCGGCGACTGCTTCTTCAGCCGGGCCAGCCGAATTGCATCTATCCAGAGCAGAAGGGCCTTTTTATTGGGGGAAGCCTGCTCCAGTCGTCGCTGCCACAGGGTGAGTCGCAGCTGCCGCTGGAACCAAATGACCAATGCTGCCAGCATCACAATCAGCAGCCCATAGAGCCAGCCGTAGGATTTGGGAACCTCCTCTGCCACGGGAGGCAAAGTGGGCGCATCCGGCTGGGAGGATGGCTGGGGGATTTCCGACTGAGCCCCTTCGGTGGAAAGGGGAATGGTTTCCGTCCCTTCGGTGCCGGCTGCGGTGGAGGGAACTTCCAGAGTCACTTCCTCCGCCGGGGTGACTTCCAGCACTACCCAGGTTTCCAGCTGAGGCACATAGTATTCTGCCCAGGCGTGGGCCTCTCCGGCGGTGACGGTGACCGGTTCTCCGGCTCTGGTATGGGTCAGATAGCCGGTGACATACCGGGCGGGAATATCCGCTGCCCGAAGCAGCACCACCGCCGCGGTGGCGAAGTGGACGCAGTAGCCGGTTTCCGATTCCTCCAGGAACCAGAGGGCGAAATCCTCCGCGTCGCCGGGCATGCGATTGGTGTTCAAATCATATTCGGCGGAATTCAGAACGAATTCTGCGATGATGTCTGCTGCTTCCCAGCGGCTGGCCCCCTCCGGCAGGAGGGCTTGCAGGATTTTCTCTGCGGCGATTCTGGTTTCCCCGGGCAAGGCAGTATAGCGCAGACGGTCGGCGGTGGAGCCGAACTGCAGCACATCCAGGTCTGTGGCTTCGATGCGGTAACTCTGGGAGGCTTCCTCTTCTTCCAGCGCGTCCTGCCAGTTTTCCGGCAGTGTGGCGTAAGAAACGGTGTAATTCGTTTCCCCCTGGGGATTCTTCAAAGAACCACCGGCCAGAATGGTATCCCGGGAGGGGTAATAGGGAAGATAGTAGATGTCCTTCTTGCTCCGGGTGGATAGGGACATCCTGTGGGGCAGAGCACCCAGGGTGCCAAAGTTTTCTGCCCGGTGGGGACTGGCGGTCCAGCCGGTGCCGGTATAGGCATCGTAATCCTGGCCCCGGAGGTACAGAGGGCCGTCCGTGTCGGCGGTGACCTCCATGACAGCGTGGGTGTACCGGGGCCGGGGGCCCAGCTGCTTCAGATTCAGATTTTGCTGGCCGTCATCGGGAACGCCGATGGCCAGCTCTCTCCGGATGTCTTGCAGTTTTTGGGGAACTTCTTCCGCCATGGAGAGAATTTCCTCCTGGATTTTCTTGGACTGGTTTACATAACCCTCCTGAGGAACGGCCAGGAATAAGGCCCCCAGGGCCAGAAGAATGGGAATGGCAACCATCGTCGTCAGCCGACAGCCCTGGATGGGACTTTCCCGGCGGACACTCTGGGGAATCATGCACAGTCCAAAGCCTGCCAGCAGCAAAAACAGGTAAATCGTGTCCGGTACCGTATCCGTTACCACCATGCAGGCGGCGGGGGGCAGAGCAGCCAGCACCAGGGCGGGAAGAATCGGCTTGCCCCGAACCAGCCGACGGCTGGCGGACAGGACAATGAGGCCGCCCAATACCGCCAGAGGCAAATCCGCCGAGGCATCAGTCACCTCGAAGAGGAAGTAACCCCAGTCATAGGCACCGTGATACACGGTAGAAATCCGCACCAACAGGGCTTGCAGCTGCTCCCAGGCGGTTCCCCGGTACCACAGCCAGCCTGCCAGAGGGGCGATGACCAGAGCCGCGGCGGCAGCGCCCCAATTCTGGGAAAACAAAGCGGAAAATACCACAGCGGCAGCGCCCCAGAGGAAAAACAGTCTTTGCAGGCTTTCTACATCCAAATCAAAGCCTGTGACCAGACAGCCCAGAGCGCTGACAGCCAGCAGCCCGGACAATATGGCCGCAGTGAGAATCACAAAAAATTTTTCAGTCTTCATCCGGCTGCCCTCCGATATGGTGCTGCCAGGCGGCAGCGAAGGTCCGTTCCCGGATGGAACCCTCTTCCGTCATGGGGGTGCAGAGGAGGCTGTCGATGGTTTTTTGCAGGTCCTGGGCATGATGAATGGAGAAGGACTCCAGCCCCTTGCCCGTCAAAACCCGCAGTTCGTAATGCAGGTTTCGCTCCAGCAGGTAGCTGCCCAGCCATTGGAGCCGCCCGAATTTTCGGTCCAGTTCTTCCGGGCTTCCCCGGAGGGTCATGGTCAGCAACAGCAGTCCCCGCTGGGGCTCCATGGGCTCCCGGAGGATCAGTTTGCCGGTCTTGGCGCTGAGCTTCCAGTGGACCTGGTTCAGATTGTCCCCGGGGCGGTAGAGCCGCAGTTCGTGATTTTCTGCGAAGCCGCCGCCGAATTTCGGTTTCCAGACCTGGGCGGTATAACGGTGCAATTCCTCCGGCTCCCGGAGGGCCACACTTTTTGGCCGCACCAGAATGGTCTTGCTCCGGAGTTTGCGCACCCGGAAGGAGAAAAGGCCCAGGTAATCGTAGACCCGGGGCTTTTCAACGGTGCAGAGGATGCCGCCGCAATGGTGGGCGGTGACCCCGTTCGCCGGGTCGTAGAGCGTTTTTCCTCCGTCCAGACAGGTCGTCATGCGGATTTTGCCCCGGAAGGGAGGCAGAGGGGCGCTGCAGCTTCCCAGGATCAGCAGTTCCGCCTGCTCCCCTAAGGGGATCCAGTCGGGTCCGGCGGGGGAAAGCTGCAGCTGATGCATGGCAGGGATGCTCAGCAGCAGGCTCAGCCAGGGCAGGCCCAGCACCGCCAACAGCAGCAGCCAGGAGAACCACTCCCCGTAAGCAATGTAAAATACCCAGCAGGCCAGCAGCGCCACCAGATACCAAAGTCTGCGTACTGCCATATCAACGCAGTTTGGGGGCGGGGACAGCGCTGAGAATGTCCCGCAGAATTTGTTCGGCACTCTTGTTCTGGGATTCTGCCTTGGCGGACAGAAGCAGCCGGTGGGTCACGGTGTGGGTGAAGACCTCCCGCACATCCCCCGGCACCACGTAATCCCGGCCTCTCAGCCGGGCCACGGCCTTGGCCATGGCGGTGACAGCCAGAGTAGCCCGGGGGCTGGCACCCCGGAGGATGTTGTCGTTCTGCCGGGTGGCCACGATGAGATTGACGATGTAGTTCACCACCGCGTCGCTGACGTAGGTTTCCTCCACCGCGTCCTGCAGGGCAGTCAATTCCTCCCGGGTCATGAGGGGCTGGAGGGCGTGTAAGGGGTTGCCTCCCTGGCGGTTTAAGACCATGGTCATTTCGTCCTTGGGGCTGGGATAGCCCAGGGAAAGCCGCACCATGAACCGGTCCATCTGGCTGTCGGGCAGCAGCTGGGTACCGGCAGCGCCGGTGGGATTCTGGGTGGCGATGACCACAAAGGGCTTGGGGATGGGATGACTGGTGCCGTCTACGGTGACCTGGCCCTCTTCCATGGCCTCCAGCAGAGCGGACTGGGTCCGGGAGGTGGCACGGTTCAGTTCGTCTGCCAGAAACAGGTTTGTCAGCACCGCGCCGGGCTGATAGAGCATTTTGCCTGTCTGCTGGTCCAGAACGGAGTAGCCCGTCACATCGGAGGGCAGCACGTCGGGGGTAAACTGGACGCGGCTGTAAGTAAGGTCCAGCACCCGGGAGAAGGCCAGGGCCATGGTGGTCTTGCCCACCCCGGGGATGTCCTCCAGGAGGATGTGGCCCCTGGCCAGAATGGCTGCCAGGACCCACAGCAGCACCGGGTCCTTGCCTACCACCACTTTGCGCACCTGGCTGAGAACCTGCTGGGCATAGCCGGTAACGGCGGAATCTTTCGTTTGCATGGGGTTATGCCCCTTTCTTAAGGATTTTTCACCATTATACCTGTTTTCCCGCAGAAAAACAAGTCGAAGCCATGAATGGGGGATTAAGATAACCTTAAGGCGGGGCCGGGAAGGCTCGGAAGCCAATTCGGGCCTTTGGCCGGGCAGTTGACCGGGGCCATTGGGTGGTCTGCTCCGCGCTAAGAGCCGACCTTCGGTCGGTTGCGCTCTGCATGCCGCTGCGGCGGCTAAGCCCGATTCGTCACTGCTTAGATAAATTGTAGTTTGCCGGGATGGCCCGGCAGCCAATTCGTTACGAACCCAGGCAGGGAACCAACGCATCCTGATTGCGCTCGACCGTTAGTGTGATAAATTGTAGTTTAGCGGGCAAGGGCCCGCGGCCAATTCGAGCCTTTGGTTGATCAGTTGACCGGGACCATTGGGTGGTCGGCCCGATTCGTTACTGCGCAG
>JAZSHO010000042.1:0-2133 GCA_045533345.1 Faecousia sp.
ATGCTGCGTATCGGTTCGGATCCTTCCAATCAGGGAGATGCAGACGTGTACGTGCAGGGCAAATACGACATCAAAACGCCCTATATCAGCCCTGCATTCGGCGATTGTAAGGGCCTTCCCCGAACCCTATTTGTTCTGGCAGAGTACGACGGCCTCCGGCTGGAGGGGGAGTTCTACGCCAAAAAGCTTCAGGACGCGGGCGTTCCGGTTCGGGTCCTGCGCTACCGGGGCATCTGCCACGGCTTCTTCGATGCGCTGGGCATCCTGCCACAGTCTGAAGCGGTTGCTAATGAAATTGCGAATATGCTGAATGAACTATGATGAAAATGATGATTGATTTGAGATCTTCTCCTTTTTTCCTCTCTGACGAGCAGGCTGTCTGGGTAGAGAATACCCTGCACAGCCTCTCGTTGGAAGAGAAGGCAGGGCAGTTGTTCTGTATTATGGGTGGCGATTATGCCCCCGAAACCTTAAAAGAAATGGTTGCTGCAGGTAAAATTGGCGGCATCCTGTTCCGTCCGGTGGTGACCGGTGAGCAGATCAAGGCCGACTATGCGCCGTTGGATGAGGTTGCTAAGGTACCTCTGCTGAAATCTGCCAACCTGGAAGAAGGCGGATCCGGTGGTATGAGCGATGGCACTCTGTTCGGCTGGCCCATGCTGACTGCCGCAACAGACGAGCCTGAAATGGCTGAAAAGTTCGGCAAAGTCTGCGGCACCGAGGGCGCTACTGTTGGTATCAACTGGACCTTCAGCCCGGTGTGCGATCTGGATGTAAATTATTTGAATCCTATTACCAATGTCCGTACCTTTGGCTCCGATACCGAGCGAGTCAAGGCTATGACGGAACGCTATGTGAAGGCTGTGCAGGAGTGTGGTGTTGCTGCCTGCGCCAAGCACTATCCCGGTGATGGTGTGGACTACCGCGACCAGCATCTGCATCCGACTTACAATACGCTCCATGCGCAGCAGTGGTACGACTCTTACGGTGCAGTCTATGAGAATCTGATTACGAACGGCTTAATGAGCGTTATGGTGGGCCATATTGCTCAGCCTTATGTGGCGCTGGATACGGATCCTAATCTGACCTTTGAAGAAGCCATGATGCCCGCAACCCTCAGCAAGACCCTTCTGACAGATGTGTTGAGAGGGAAGTACGGCTTCAACGGTGTTATTACCTCTGATGCCACCATCATGGGCGGCTACTGCATGGCCATGGAGCGCCGCAGGGCAATCCCGGCATCCATCATGGCAGGCTGCGATATGCTGGTGTTCAACACAGACTTCAACGAGGATTACGGCTATATTCTGGAAGCTCTGGAAGATGGCCGTCTAACCGAAGAACGGCTGGATGAGGCTGTCACCAGAATCCTTGCACTGAAAGCAAAGTATTGCCACAAGGTAGAAAACGATCCGGTTCCTGCAGCCGCATGGCATGAGGAAGCCGCAGACAAGGCCATCACACTGGTCAAGAATAAGCAGTCTGATAAGCTGCCCATGACCCCCGACCGATATCCCAATATCCGCCTGATTACATTGGGCAAGGATGATGTTCTTGACGGCTCCGTCCGGGAGATCACCAAGGAAATTCTGGAGGCCAACGGATTTAAGGTGGAAGTTTACGAACCATTTGCCGATGACCTCCACGGATCTTCCAATCTGCCTGCTGACCGGCTGACTCTCTATATGGCGAACTACGAGCAGGCCAGTAACCAGACCGTGGTACGTATCAACTGGTGCCCCAAGCACGCGCTGGATATGCCCCGGTTTATCAATGAGGAAGTATCTGTATTTGTATCTCTGGCAAGTCCTTATAACCTGCAGGATGTTCCCATGATCCGCACCTATGTGAACGCTTATACTGCAACCCGGACGACCATCCGTCTGGCTATCGAAAAGCTGATGGGCAAGAGTGAATTCAAGGGTGTCAGCCCGGTAGATGCTTTCTGCGGCCTGACGGATACCAGACTGTGAGGTAACTATGCTTACATTCGAACATGAAAGAATCTCGCCCACTACCACCAGAATCAAGGCTCCCGGATTTGAGCTGATGTATCTGGTAGAGGGCAAAGAAAAAGCTGCCCTCATCGACACGGGCAGCGGCTTGGGCTTCCTGAAAGCATATGTCGAAAAA
>JAZSHO010000140.1:0-13399 GCA_045533345.1 Faecousia sp.
ACAACTGTCCTGACATTTCCTGAGGTCTCACGGCACCGCAGTGCCGTGCAGCCTAAAAAGACTTCCGGTAACCAAACCGGCTACCGGAAGTGTAAAAAATCTTTATTTTATTTCACTGTCCACTTGACGGGGAGCAGTTCAAGAGCGGTTCTGTGGGGTTTTACGATTATTCGGTTTTTTCCCTGTACAAACGGGCAGCACCGTACATGGCGGCGCCGATGGTACATTTGGTCTCTTCGTTCTCCGTTACCAGGATGTTCAGATTCTCCGCAGGGTAAGGCTTTCTTGCATGGAAGCGGATGCGTTCCATCAGCATTTCCATGGGAAAATCTTCCATAGCCGGCACACCGCCGCCAATCAAAATCACATCCGGGTCCAAAATATTCACCTCGGTAGCCACGGCCATGGCCATCCGGTCCACAAACTGCTGCAGCAGCGGTTCACTGCCGTGTGTGGTGAAAAGCGCTGCAATGGGACAGTCCGTATATACCTTTTCGCACAGATGGGTAAGATACCGGCCCCCGGCCAGAGGCTCCATACAGCCGATATTGCCGCAGCCGCAGACTTCTTCGCTTCCGTCCACCGGAATGTGGCCCAGCTCTCCGGCGGTGCCGTTCCGGCCCACCAGAGGCATGCCGTTGATGGCGATGGCATTTCCCATACCGGTGCCGAAATAGAAGCCGCAGACGATGCCCGCTCTGGGAACGCCGTACTTCCTGCAGTCATATTCCAGGGCGAAGTTCACATCCCGTTCGATGAACACAGGCATTTTCAGTTCCCGGCGCAGCACCTCCACCACAGGCAGATTCTCCATAAATGCCACGTTGGGTGCCTGAAGCACGGTCTGCCGCCCGGCATCCAGGGTGGCCGGGAAGCCGATGGAAACAGCCTCCACATGCTTTCCTGCGCAGTAACCCTTCAGATAATCAGACAGGTCCCCCAGAGGGTCCCGGGAAGTGAATACCTGCTTTGCCGGGACCTTGCGAAAGTCGGAAACGTTCCCCCGGTCATCCACGGTGCCGATGCGGAAATTGGTGCCGCCGATGTCGATGCCAACGATTCCCGGTCTGATTTCATCCATAGTCGTTACCTCTTACTTGGCGTGGGACTTGGCAACCTCCGTTGCCTCCTCCAGGATTTCCAGAACCCGGACGACCTCTTCGTCCTTGATGACCTTTTCTGCGCCGTGCTCGATGGCAGCCACCAGATTGTCATAAACCCGCTCGTAATGGGCGCAGCCTACGGGGACCTTTTCTTCCACCTTTTCGCCGTTCTCGTTCATGTACACCAGCGTACCCCAGCGGTCCTCGGAAGCAGGCTTGTTGCTGACCACATGGCGGCCAACCACCTTCTTCTTGCCGGAATTGTGGATGACAGGAGGGAGCGTGAAGCTGCCCTTGGTGCCGTGCAGCGTAAACCGGGGATAATCGATGAGGACGCACATATTGGTATTGACGGAAGCCTTGGCGTTGCCGTAGTAGAACTCCAGGTCGTAGTAGTCGTCGCCCACACCGGGATGGTGGATGCTGCGGACATCGAAATGGGTCTTGTCGGGCATACCCAGGAGAGAAATCACCTGGTCGATGGTATGGACCGCCAGGTTGTACAGGGTACCCAGATGGTCATACCAGCCGTTGGTCTTGAAGTAGTCGTAGTGGCTCTCCAGACGAACCAGCTGGCCCAGCTTGCCGCTTTCCACCACTTCCTTCACTGCCAGGAAGTCCGCATCAAAACGGCGGTTCTGGTTGGGCATGCAGATGAGGCCCTTCTCCTTAGCCAGTTCGAATACTTCCCGTGCTTCCGC
The DNA here is from genome assembly GCA_045533345.1 of Faecousia sp. Lineage (GTDB taxonomy): Bacteria > Bacillota > Clostridia > Oscillospirales > Oscillospiraceae > Faecousia. The sequence goes on from JAZSHO010000140.1 coordinate 1,805, forward strand.
AGCGGTGGGGGCAAAAGGCTTCTCAACCAGAGCGTGCTTACCCGCATTGAGGATCTGCTTGGCATAGGGAACATGGAAGCGGTCGGGAGTGTTGACCACCACCAGATTTACTTCCTCGTCAGAAAGCACCTGCTCCAGGTCGGTGGTGAAGATGATTTCGGGGTAAAAGGGCTCGTACTCCGCAAACGCAGCAATGTCCTCTTCCCGGCGGAACACATACTTCACCTTGATATCCTCCCGGTTTTCCACATAGGGAATATGATATTCCCGGACAGACACACCAAATCCAATATACGCAACCGTTACCATAGGATCGCTTCCTTTCCGTCAATAAAAAGATTTTATTTTCTTAGCATGGCCTGGATATTTTCGTAGCTTCGCTTCATATCCACCATCATACCCACGGTGGACTTGTCCTGGTCCACCACCAGTCTGCCCTGCAGATTGGGCAGGCTGTCCATCATGTCCAGCACTTCCTTCGTTCTGACGCAGCCGTCACCGATGGCGGTGAACATCTCTGCAGGCATATTCCGGGCGGTGTGGGCCTTGCTTTCCGGCTTCAGATCCTTCAGATGGATGGAAATGATCCGGTCCGCATACTTCTTCACGAACTCCACCTCATCTGCAGCATTGGACACCCAGCCGATATCCGGCTGCAGCATCACATCGGGGCTGACGATCTCCAGAAAGTAGTCCATGGCGGTAAGGGTTCTTCCGCCAACATGGATATTAACGAATTCCACATCGTGGTTGTGGTAAACGATCTTACAGCCGCAGTCCTTGATACCCTCGGCCACAGCGGAGCAGACCTTTGCCCACTTCTTTGCGCCCCGTGCATTGGTGAACATGCCGCCTACCACAAAGTAGGAGATGCCATACAGTTCATGGATTTTCCGCATACTGCTGATGATCTTCTTGGTGGGCATAAAGAAATTGCCGAAGCCAATGCCCGCGTGGGCGGTGGGAATGGTCATGCCGTAGGAATCCAGAATGGGTTTCAGTTGGGCCATCCGTTCAAAGGAAAACAGGTTGGCAGGCTTCTTGCCCTGCTTCTCGTCAAAAACCAGCAGCGGCTCAAAGGAATCGTAGCCGATTTCATGAAGCTGCCGGATGGTTTCGGGCATATTTACGCCCAGTTCTTCTTTCAGACAAAAGGATTGTACACTTAACATGATGGTTTCCTCCAAACTCCACCGTCCCACAGCTCAGGGACGGTGTCTTCTCATTTTTTCGGTTTTGATACCGCTTTCATTATAGCGGATGCGGGGAAACCCATACAATCAGCAAAGCACTTCGGTTTGTTTCTTTCTGAACAATCCGAAGAAAATTGTTCATTACTGCCTTCGGACTTCCGAAAACAGCAGGTTTAAAACCGCTTCCGTTATTTCTTCGCCGCATCCCCGGCGGCGGTGCATAGCTTCATAATCATCCGGATGACCTTTTCCGGTTCTTCCCTCATGCCGTCCTGGATCCACCAGGTCAGGATGCCGCCGGCACCCTGGGACATAAAGTGGTACAGCATCTGCCGCTGGCTTTCGGAGATTCCAGGCACATTCCGGGCCACCAGCGAATAGGCATTTTCGTAGCAGATCAGAAAGGTTTTCACCATCAGATTGGGGTCACCGTGGTCACTGCCCAGGGCCATAAACCGCTTCCATTCCTTCCGGGTGTAGTTCATCATGTCCAGCAGCATGGTTTCCATGTTTTGGGCATGGTCCCGGAACATATCCCGAACCTGGTCAAACAGGTCCTCCTCCAGCTTTTCCAGCAGCTGGGGTACATCCCGGTAGTGTTTATAAAAGGTAGCCCGGTTGATCTGGGCTTTTTCGCACAATTCCGTTACGGTGATTTTCGCCACCGGTTTTTCCTCCAGCAGTTCCAAAAAGCACTGCTCGATGATCATGCGGGTGTAGCGAACTCTTGCGTCAAAACTGTTCATTCTGTACCCTCCGTCGACAAACGGTCAGACTTTGTTGATTATCTTCCATAGCGCAAACAACTGGTGGTTGTTTTTTCGAATGTACTGTTATTATAATGGAGGCAGGATAAATAATCAACACTTGATTACTAATTTTCACTTTAATATTTTAGAAACATTCGTCACACATTTCCCAAACACACAAAGACTATCCTTTCTCAAAAACGGGAGGTACTTATGAAAGACATCTTTACATTCCAATTGCCGGATTCCCGCATCCGGTCGGAAAGCACCCAGAAAAGCGAGCAGATCCTGGGCTATTTCCTGGGTCCCTGCCTGGTTTACATGATGTACAACGGGGTAGCCGGAACCTATCTGACCCAGTTTTACACGGACGTGCTGGGCGTCGCCGGCGCGTTTTTAACCATGATGCCTCTGGTATCCAAGATCCTCACCGGCATCATCAGCATTTTTATCGGCCGGCTCATTGACCGGACCCACACCGCCCAGGGCAAGGCCCGTCCCTGGATTCTTGGCTCCGGCATTCTGCTGACCCTCTGCGGCATCGCTCTGTATGCCGTCCCCAGAGCATCCTACGAAATCCAGATCGCCTGGATCGTGGTCAGCTACAATCTGTTCTTCTCCCTGGCCTTTTCCACCTATTCTCTGAGCCATTCTCTCATGGTTCCCCTGTCCACCCGGAATACCAAACAGCGGGACAGCCTGGCCATGCTGACCTCCACCGGCACCGCCATGATCCCCGGCACCCTGGTGACCATCGTCATGCCCCTGCTGGTCAGATCCATCGGCGTCGGTACCGGCGCCCAGGGAAGCTGGATCACCGTTATGGGCATCTTGTCCGTCATCGCCCTGCCCGGCACCTTGATGGAATACTACTTCACCAGAGAACGGGTCACCAGCCAGTTATCCGCAGAAAAGGTATCGGAAGTTTCCTTCGGCAAGCAGATTTCTGCCTGCTTCCGGGATAAGTACTGGCTCATGGTCATCGCCTTTACGCTGATTTTACACCTGGGCTCCGCTCTTTCTGCCCAGACCATGCTCTATTACTGCAACTGGGTCCTGGGCAGCTCGGTTGCCTCCGGTGCCGCCAAGCAGATTTTGGTCAACATGATCGGCATGGCCCCCATGGGCTTCGGCGTGGTGATTCTGTGGCCCCTGGTGCGAAAGTTCGGGAAGCGCAAGGTCACCGTCATCGGCTTTTCCATCGCCGCCTTGGGAAGTCTTGCGGTTTTGATCGCGGGCAACAATCTTCCTGTGGTGCTGGTAAGCCTGTTTATCAAATCCATCGGCGCGCTGCCCACCTATGTGATGTCCGCCATTCTGGCGGAGGCTCTGGACCATGTGGAAGCAGTCAACGGCTTCCGGGCAGACGGCTTTTCCGCATCGGTCAACAGCATCATCCTTACGGTGGTCCAGGGCATCGCCCAGACGATCCTCCTGGCAGGCATTGGCGCTTTCGGCTATATCACGCCGGATTCCACCGCTCAGATCATCGCCCAGCCGGAGCCGGTGCGGGGTTTCTTCAGCTGGTGCTATGCAGGCATTCCCATGATCGGCTATGCCATCTGCGCCATCATTATGCTGTTTTACAACATCGATTCTCAAAAGGCAAACGCAGCCACCTAAGGGTGGCTGCGTTTCATTGCTTCGTGCAATTGTCTTCAAACCGCTGCAGCACTTCCTGCAAATCCTCCGGGAGCCGCCGGCGGCATTCTTCCTTTAACGCTTCGGTCACGCTGTAAAAAGCCTCCGCCACGGAGCCGGCGATGCAGGTCAGCGTGTCGCAGTCACCGCCCAGAGAGACCGCTGTACGGATCACATCCTCAAAGGACGTTCCTTCCAGAAAAGCCGTGATGGCTTCCGGGACGGTTTCCTGGCAGGATTCCACATGGCGGTAGCCGGGACGAATCTCGTCACAGCTGCGGCTGAGATCGTAGTGGAAATTGTCCTCGATGTAGGTTTTGATCTCTTCTTTGGTGCTGCCGGTACGGGCCAGGAAGATGGCAGAAGCCGTTGCTTCCGCACCTTTGATGCCCTCGGGATGGTTGTGGGTCACTTCTGCAGACAGCCGGGCCATGGACCGGACTGTTTCCAGATCGTCAAACAGCCAACCTGCGGCGGAAACCCGCATAGCCGAGCCGTTGCCACAGCTGTTGTAGGGCTCCGGATCACGGTCCCAGAGCCAGCGGCTGAACCGGAGACCGTAGCCTGCATAGGGATACCGTCTTCCCCATGCCTGCAAAGATTCCACCAGCCGGTCACGGGTTACGTTATCATCCTCCCCGGTCTGCATATCCAGAAACGCCTCTGCCACGGCGATGGTCATAACGGTGTCATCCGTAAATTCAGAAGCTTTGGAGAACAGAGGGAAGTCCTTGGTTTTATTGCCCCGGTCAAATTCATAGGGGCTGCCGATGATATCGCCTAAGATTGCGCCGTACATAGTATCAGCCTCTCTTCTTGAAATCTTCGTCAATGCGCTGCTTCCAGCTGGCTGCCATGGGGCGGGATGCCCGGAAGTCCCGGACGGTTTCGCAGACCGCCTCGTAGATCACTTCCGTCCCCAGGGTATCTGCATGGTAATTGGCTGCACGGTCTGCATCAATGCCGAACCGGGCAGCTTCCCGGGCGGCATCGATGTTGGCACCCAGGAACAGGAACTCCCAGCCGTATTTCTCTTTCTGCCGGGTGATCATGGCTTTGACTTTCTCGTAGGAATAGCGGCGACTGGCATTTTCCATACCGTCGGTGGTGATGACGAACAGGGTCTTCTCGGGGCGGTCCTCCTCCCGGGCATACTTGTGGACATTTCCGATGTGGTGGATAGCACCGCCCACCGCATCCAGCAGGGCAGTGCAGCCCCGAACGAAGTATTCCCGCCCCGTCAGCTGGGGGATGGCATCCAAAGTCAGTCTGTCATGGATGACCTCGGAGCAGTTGTCAAAAAGGACGGTGGAAATAACCGCCTCCCCCGGTTCCCCTTTCTGTTTTTCGATCATGGCGTTGAAGCCGCCGATGGTGTCCTTCTCCAGTCCCGCCATGGAACCGCTGCGGTCCAGGATAAATACCAGCTCTGTCAGATTCTTCTTCATAATTGTTACCTCCTATAACATGGGTGTTTCTTACTTACAACCATATTATAGGAGGTTTTGTATGTGATTTGGTCAACTGCCAGGGGACTTTTTACAGCACCATCAAAAGGGTTCCCGCCGTAATCAGTACGCAGCCGATGACGGTCTTGGCATTCACCTTTTCATGGAGGAAAACAAAGGCCAAGATCAGCGTAATGACCACGCTCATTTTGTCAATGGGAACCACCTTGGAGGCTTCTCCCAGCTGCAGGGCTTTGTAGTAGCAGATCCAGGAGGCACCGGTGGCCAGTCCCGACAGGATCAGAAAGATCCAGCTTCTCCGGGAAATGCTGTCAATGCCGCCCTGGGCATCGGTCAGAAACACCATGCCCCAGGCCATCAGCACCACAACACAGGTCCGGATGGCGGTTGCCAGATTGGAGTTGACACCTTCAATACCGACTTTTGCCAGAATGGAAGTCAGCGCCGCGAACACCGCAGAACAAATAGCCAGAATCATCCACATAATTCTCTCTCCTTTATGTACCTAATAAATTTTGGTCAAACTCATACAGGGCCATATTGATCTCCACCACATTGTAATTTTTCTGTTCAATGAAATATCGGATGATCAGATCAAACTTGCTGCTGTTGCTTAAGGCAAAGCCTGCCCGGCCAATGAGGTCCTTCGTCTGCTCCAGGTCCAGCTCCAATGCCAGCGCCAGGGCGATGGCTGTCTGTTTGTTCGGCTTGTAATGGAGGTTGTTGCGGATTTTGGAGAAATGCTGCTTGCTTAAATTTGCTTTCTTATAGATTTCCGAATCTTTTTTCCCTGTCTTGTCGATAAGCTTCAGCAGGGTTTCTGTAAAACCTGCATCTGCCTGCTTCAGAAAGTCCGGCAGCGATGCCGCCACAGGCATCGGCGCACAGGGCGCAGCATCCTCGCACACAGCGCTTTTCCGGAACAGATCCCCGTCTGCGCGGCGGCGGGCGCTCTGCTGACGGCTCTCCTTTTCCACAGCGTATACGGATGCTTCCCAAGCTTGCACATAATGGTCATCGATGTAGCTGGCAATGCCATGAAACAGCTTTTCGGACAGACGGTAGGCGCCCCGGTCAAAGACCACCAGATAGATCTGCATCTCCTGCTCCAGCAGGAATTCGCTGAAAGCGGAAATGGCGATCTGCAGCGCCCTGTCCTTGGGGAAACCGTAATTGTTGGTGGCGATCAAGGGAAAGGCAATAGACTGGCAGCCATGGGCCGCCGCCAACTGCAAGGATGTATCATAGCAGCTGCGAAGCAGTGCTTCTTCCCCATAGCTGCCGCCGTCCCACACCGGGCCGACGGTATGGATAACATACTTTGCAGGAAGGCGGAAGGCAGAGGTAATGGCCGCTTGTCCCACCGGAATGGGGCCTATTTTCTGCCGGGCAGCCAGCAGCTCCGGTCCGGCCTTTTCGTGAATGCCGGAATCGGTACCCAGACCCACCACCGGCCGGGGATTGGCCGAATTGACAATGGCGTCCACACACATATTGGTAATATCATTTCTGACGATCTCAAAGGGCATATGGGCACCCGCCTTTCTTTCTGAATTTTACCTATACTGAGATTTTACTTGATTTCCCACAGCCCGTCAATTCGGATTGGTTTCCTTTTCGGAAAGAATATACAAAATTCCCTGCTCCTCCCAAAAACAGCGCAAGAGAAGACCCGGAAAGGGAGCGCCGGACATAGAAGGAACCTTGCAGCAGGCATTTGGTGCAGCATTTCATTGGCTTTGCCAAAAAGGATACTGGATTCTGAAACGCTATCATGCTATAATCATGTCAACACCACGCGCAATATACGAAAAATCCAGCGCTGTCAGAAGGAGATCGTTTTATGGAGCTTTGTTACGGTATCTTAAGCACATCTTCTATTGCGCCCCGGTTTATCGCTGCCGTACGCGCCTGCGGCAAGGGCCGCATCGTGGCTCTATCCTCCCGCACTCCGGAAAAAGCCAAGGAAAAAGCTGCCCAGTGGGATATCCCCACAGCCTACGGCACGCACATGGAGTTGCTGCAGGATCAGAATGTCAATATCGTCTACATATCCAATGTGAATACCCAGCACTATCCCTGGGCAAAGGCTGCGCTGCTTGCAGGCAAACATGTGATCTGCGAAAAGCCATGTACTACCACCGAGGCGCAAACAAAAGAGCTGTACGCGCTGGCAAGAAAGCAAGGACTGTTCTTTATGGAAGCACAGAAGATGCTGTTTTTACCGGCGGTACAGGCAGTAAAGAAACGGCTGAAAGATTTGGGGCAGATCACAATGGTGGAACTGAGTCATAGCTTTGCAGCCTCCTATAACGGCTGGATGTTCGATAAAGAAGCCGGCGGCGGTCCTCTGCTGAGCAGCGGTATCTATGCCGTACAGCTTATCGGCTGGCTGTTTGGCCCCATTGCAGATATTCGTGGCACCGCAAGCAAGCTGGAAAGCGGTGTGGAGTGGCAGTACATCCTCACCGGCGAAACGCAGTCCGGTGTTCTGTTCTGTGCGAAAAACAGCACCCGGGCGGTACTGGACAACACCTGCCGCATTTTTGGCGAAAGAGGGTATATTGAGCTGCCGAACTACTGGAAAGCCAGAAAAGCCATCTTTCATATCGGCGATGAACCGGAAACCCTGGAATACCCCTGCGAGCATGAACTGGTATACGAAGCTGCCCATATTGCCGATTGCATAGAAAACGGACTGCTTAACAGCCCTGTCATTACAGAAGCACTCTCCACCGAAGGCATCCGTGCCATTGAAAAGGTAAAAATACATTGGTAACCCCTATGCGCCGCCTTGCTTTCCCTCATTATTTTTTGATTATATACAAAAGAAAAGCAGCCACCTTACGGTGACTGCTTTCTTTTCTGGCATATCCCACGTTATTCTCCGCTCGGATATGAAAATGCAACGCAAAATCGCCGAGCGTTGCATTTATTAAACTGCCGAAAGCTTAATAGCATTTTGCGAATTTGAAAACACAACAGCGACTATCCAAACAATATCACTCGTTTTTGCGTCTTTTTCTCACTCACAAACACGCAGTTATTGCGTAAATTATTTTTATAAAAACACGCAATTTCTGCGTGTTTCACTTGCGTATTTTTTTGTTTTGTGTATAATAGGTGTTGAGGTGATGTAACATGACTCTCAAAGAGCTTCGCAAAACGAAAAAGCTGACCCAGGCTGCCTGTGCCAAATATCTGGGCATACCACTTCGCACCTATCAAAACTACGAAACGGATACATCCAAGGTTGGATCTATCAAATATAATTTCATGCTGCAAAAATTGGAGCAATACGGATTTATGGACGAAACCCACGGAATTCTGACCATAGAGCAGATCAAGAACATTTGCACCTCTGTATTTGAAGAATATAGTGTTGAGTATTGCTATCTTTTCGGATCTTATGCAAAAGGGAAAGCAACGGAAGTCAGTGATGTGGATCTTTTAATATCCACCCCTGTTTCCGGAATGCGTTTCTATGATCTCGTAGAATCGATTCGGGAAGCATTGCAGAAAAAGGTTGATATTCTGAACCGCGAACAGCTGAACAATAATCCGGAACTCATAAACGAAATACTGAAGGACGGTATAAAGATTTATGGATAATAAGAAAGACAACAAATACTATGTGCAAAAGATCGTAACCGACCTGGCATTCATCATGAAGCACACCAGCGGACTGACACCGGAAGAACTGGACAGCAATGAAATTCTCCTGGACTCCGTTATGTTTCGACTGATTCAAATCTCTGAAAACTCCGATAAGTTAACCGCCGATTTCAAAGCATATCACAGCAACATTCCCTGGCGAGCAATCAAGGGTCTGCGAAACCGGATCGTTCACGAATACGGCAATGTGGATCTGACCGTTGTGTATGACACCGTCAAAAATGACATTCCCCAGCTGCATGAAGAATTGAAGGCTATTACGGAGTAAAAACATGAGATATTATGTGACAGCCGATGTTCACGGTTACTTCAGTGAACTGAAAGATGCACTGACAGCACAGGGGTTCTTTAACGATCAGAGTCCGCACAAACTAATCGTCTGCGGCGACCTATATGACAGAGGCACAGAGGCTTTACAACTTCAGGCATTTATTCTGGAGCTTCTTGCCCGGGATCAAGTAATTCTCATTCGCGGAAATCATGAAGATTTGACTTTGAATCTCCTGAACAATTGGCACCGGCGAAGCTATCTGCAAACGCACCATCACACCAATGGTACCATCGACACGCTTTGCCAACTGACCGGGATCAGCATCCGGGATATCTATACGGATGCTGAAAATGTAGGTCGGTCAATTCTGAAAGACCCTTACATACAGAAGATCATTCCAGCGATGGTGGACTATTACGAAACCGATCACTATATCTTCACTCATGGCTGGATTCCTTGTACCCCCATCAGTATCAGCAGTAACGAAAAAGAATATGTCCCTGTCGCTGACTGGCGCAATGCCAATAAAGTCATGTGGGACAAGGCTCGGTGGATCAATGGTATGGAGGCAGCTCATGCCGGTATCGTTGAACCTGGAAAGACCATTGTGTGTGGTCATTGGCACTGTTCTTTCGGCCATTCCCGGTACGAAAACGATGGTGGTGAGTTTGATAACCGCCCCAACTTTGCACCCTATTACGGAAACGGTATTATCGCACTGGATGCTTGCACCCCTGTTTCCAAAAAGGTCAACTGCATCGTAATTGAAGATTAATCTTTTTTTGAAGGTGTCTGTTCTAAGAGCAGACACCTTTTCTCATTGATATGACTTTTATTCGATTGGTAAATATAAAAAAGAGCAATAAACGCCCAGAGTCCAATGGGCCAGAAGGGATAAAATTCAACACCCCCGCAAAAACAACTTGACATTTCCATGATTCTGAGTCAATACATACAGCAACCAAATATCAGGAGGTACTGTATGACAAAGCAGCAAGTATCGGCAGAAATGAAATACCGGCTGAGCATATATAATCTGCAGGTATTACTGGACCGTGGCGATATTACCACAGAGGAGGCGATCCGTGCAAAGAATATTCTGCTGGATCGGTATGACCCCTTTACCCGTTGCCTGGAGGAGGTGGACGTATGGCAGACAGAACTGTAACTGTTATTCAGCCCCGATCACATCTGCCCTCCCTGTCCCTGGAGTCCGGAAAGCAGCGTGTAGCGGCCTATGCCCGGGTGTCCACCGATTCCGATGAGCAGATGGGTAGCGTCGAGGCTCAAAAGGACTATTTTGAGAAACTGATTCTGAAACGTCCGGATTGGGAGTTCGCAGGCATCTATGCGGACGAAGGTATCTCCGGCACCTCCCTGAATCGCCGAGAAGCATTTAACCGAATGGTTGCAAATGCCTTGGACGGCAAGATCGACCTCATTATCACAAAGTCCCTCTCCCGGTTTGCCCGTAATACGGTAGATACCCTTAATACGATCCGGAAACTGAAAATCGCAGGAGTCGGTGTTTATTTTGAAAAAGAGGATATCAACACCCTGGACAGCAAGGGTGAATTCCTCATCATGCTGATGTCCAGCCTGGCAGAGGAAGAGTCCCGGTCTATCTCTGAAAATGTAAAGTGGGGTCAGCGGAAGCGTTTTGCAGACGGCAAATACAGTCTGCCCTACAAGCAATTCCTCGGATACAAAAAGGGAGCAATTATCGCATTTCTTCTTGGTCATTTTACTCTCAAAGCGTCTTTGTTTGTATATACTGTTACTCATTCATTTCCGGCACCACCTCTCATCACTTCCAGCATCATTCTACCGCCCAGTCGGAAACTGTTCTGGAATAACATGCACTCGGCCATAACCTGGTATTCCCTGACACAATCTGCATACTTGGTAAAGAGTTCCTTTTGGTCATCTGTCATGGTTGCCAACAGCTTGTCTTCGTTCCGGCTGATCAGCTGGAGCAGTTCCTTGTATTCCTTGCTGGAAGAAGTATCATATTCTGCCGGTTCAATGTTACCATACCAGAATTCTTCCAAAATGTTCATAACATCACCCTCCTCAAAAAGTGTGTGTGATGTTAACTCTGCTGCCCGTGAATTGCAAGTAGCTAATATACCACAAAATAGTTATTCAAAAATGGTTGCATTACAGAAGAATATCTGTTCAACCTGTGATCTGAAACCAGTTGCTCCGGTTTAAATCATTTTTCAGGATATAAACATGGACAGCTGCTCCAGTGCCGTCTGAATACTCCCGGCTGTGACGGTTGTTGCTGTTGCCATATCACGATTCAGCAATGCCTGATACAAAGACAGTTTCGTTTCATACAATTGCCTGCATCCAAAATGCTTGCCGCAAATGGTCCACAGATAAAGGCTTTCTATTCGGAAAGAATGGTATAATAGAGGCAAAAGCATATTGCCGCTGAGGACTGCCAGTTCATGGTGAAAAGCAAACACTGCTTCTGCAGTCTTCTCCGGATTTTCTGCCTTTGCAATGGCGTCCAGATACAAACCAAGATTCTCCAATTCCCCATCGGAAGAATGGTTGATCACCTGTTCCATACAAAGGGTTTCCAAAGA
>JAZSHO010000087.1:0-19739 GCA_045533345.1 Faecousia sp.
TCTGGGTGTTCTGACACCAATGGAGAAGCACTACAGTTATCCGTTGGCTGCATAAAAAACTTCCGGCAACCCGAACCGAGTCACCGGAAGTACAAAAATATTTTGTTTTATTTCACCGTCTACTTGACGGGGAGCAGTTCAGAATTCCCTCCGGGGCGGTTCGTTCTGTTAGGGGAGCATATCGGCGGTGATGGGGTAGAAGTCAGAATTCTGCTTGGAAGTGGTGGAATTTTCCACGATCAGCAGCTTCATTTCCTCGTTGCCGGTGAGGTTGTGCCAGACACCCTTCTTGATGTTGTACATCCGGCCCTTCTCCATTTCCAGGGTGGAAATGTTGCCGGGGGTGGCATCCTTGCCGTCGCCGATGTACAGGGTGCACTGACCCTCCATCAGCACAAAGACCTCGTCAGTCTCGTTGTGCCGCTCCAGGTAGGGCATGGTTTCCTTCCGGAACCGGGTGGGGTCGTCGTTCAGAAAGGCCACACGCCAACCTTCAAAATAGACGATTGCCTTATAGCCGGGGCCGTCATAGCCCACAATTTCAACCAATTCGGGAGCCATAGCTATCCTCCTTATCTCTGGATCCGGCCGGAGGCATTGCCCTTGGCCAGATTCTCAACCTCAGCCACGGTGACCAGGTTGAAGTCATGCTCGATGGAGTGCTTCAGGCAGGAGGCTGCCACGGCGAAATTGATGGCATCCTGGGGAGCCTTTTCCGTCAGCAGGGAGTAGATCAGACCGCCGCCGAAGCTGTCGCCGCCGCCCACCCGGTCCACAATGTGGATGCGGTAGGTGGGGGAGAAATAGGCCTGGCCGTCCACATACAGCATACCGGCCCAGTCGTTGTCGAATGCGGACAGGGAGCTGCGAAGGGTAATGGCCACCTGCTTGCAGCCGAACTGCTCAGAAATCTGCCGGGCCACGGAGATATAACCCTCGTGGTTCAGCTTGCCGGAGGAAATGTCGGTGTTTTCTGCCTGGATGCCAAAAACGTCCTTGGCATCCTCTTCGTTGGCGATGCACACGTCCACATACTTCACCAGCTCGCTCATGACCTTCTTGGCCTCTTCCCGGGTCCACAGCTTGTTCCGGTAGTTCAGGTCGCAGGAGACGGTGATGCCCTTTGCCTTGGCGGCCTTACAGGCTTCCAGGCAAATCTGAGGCAGATTGCCGCCCAGTGCGGGGGTGATGCCGGTCCAATGGAACCAGTCGGCACCCTCAAAAATGGCATCCCAGTCGAAATCGGCGGGAACTGCCTGGGCGATGGCGGAGTCGGCACGGTCGTAAATGACCTTGCTGGGACGCTGGGAAGCACCCTTTTCCACAAAGTACAGGCCCAGACGCTTGCCGCCGCGAACCATATGGGTGGTATCCACGCCGTAGGTACGCAGAGCGTTGATGGCACACTGGCCGATGTCATGGGCGGGAACCTTGGAAACGAAAGCGGCATTCATGCCGTAATTTGCCAGGGACACGGCCACGTTGGCCTCGCCGCCGGCATAGGTTGCCTCAAATTTGGCAGCCTGAGAAAAACGCAGGTAGCTTTCGGGGTTCAGCCGCATCATGATTTCGCCAAAGGTGATGATTCTCTTTGCCATGATTGTTCCTCCTTAATTTGCGTTGGCCACATATTCCCTGGCCAGAGCGGTAATCTTGTCCCATTCGCCGTTTGCGATCCAGGTCTTGTTCACTAGGTTACCGCCAATGCCTGCACCCACGCAGCCGGCAGCCAGGAATTCGGCGATGTTCTTCTCATTGACACCGCCCACAGCCAGCAGACGGATGTGGTTCAGGGGGCCGCGGACGCCCTTGATATAGGCGGCACCCAGGGTGGAGGTGGGGAAGACCTTCACAAAGTCCGCACCGGCCCGGTAGGCGGTGAGGATCTCCGTGGGGGTCATGGCACCGGGCATGGATACGAGGCCTGCCTCCACGGTGGCTTTGATAATTTCGGGGTTAAAATCGGGAGATACGATGAAGGTGGCACCGGCCTCCTTGGCCAGGTTCAGCATCTCCAGGGTGGTGACGGTGCCTGCACCGAAGTGCATCTTGTCACCCAGCTCCTGGCACAGCAGACGTACGGTATCGGAGGTACGGTTTAAACTTTCAGGCTTACTCTGGTCGAAGGTGACCTCCAGCAGCTCAATGCCGCCGGCATAGAGGGCCTTGGCAAGGCCCAGGGCATCCTGGCCGTAAACGCCGCGGACGATGGCAATGATCTTCTTGTCCAGAACCTTCTGGATAATGGCTTCTCTCATAATTTCTTCTCCTTATGAAAACGCTCGGTAGGGTGGGCTGCCCTCAGCCCGCCGAAAACGGACATCTCTACCGGAAATGCGGCGGCGTGAGGGCACGCCGCCCTACATGCGGTTTGATTAAGAATGCAGATATTCCCAGACGCAGCGGGCAACCACCAGCTCTTCATTGGTTTTCAGCCGCCAGACGGACACGGCACTGTCTTCACTGCTGACCCTGCCGTCGCCCCGGCCATTGTTGACATCCACATCCAGCTTCATGCCCAGGTAAGCAAACTTTTCGCATACCCTTTGGCGGATGTAAGCACTGTTGGTGCCGATGCCGCCGGTGAACACCAGGGCATCCAGACCGCCTAAGTAAGCGGTGTACATTCCGATGTAGCCCACAATGTTGTCGATCAGGGCATCCACCGCCAGCTTGGCCTGCTCATTTCCGGCATCCATGGCATCGATCACTTCCCGAAGGTCGTTGCTGACACCGCTGATGCCCAGCAGGCCCGCCTCCTTGGAAAGGGCCTTCAGCACATCCTCGAAAGAGCAACCGTAATGGGCCATGACGGCAGGCGTGGCAAAAATATCGAAATCTCCCACCCGGTTGTTGTTGAACAAACCGGACTGGGTGGTGGCACCCATGGAGGTTGCGATGCTTTGGCCGTCCAGAATGCCGCAGACGGAGGAGGAGCCGCCTAAGTGGCAGTTGACCACCCGTCTGGCCCCGGGTTCCAGCTCCTGGACCTTCCCGGCGATGTACTGGTGGCTGGAGCCATGGAAGCCGTACTTCCGGATACCCAGCTCCTTGTGCCAGACGTAGGGCACACCGTAAACGGTGCGGCATTCGGGGATGGTGCCGTGGAAGCTGGTTTCAAACCGGGCGATCTGCTTTAAGTCCGGGAACCGCTCCCGGATGGTTTTCATGGCATTTAAGTAAATAGGATTATGGGCAGGCACCAGGGGGCTCATCCGTTCCATTTCCGCAAGGAGGGCATCGTCCACCGGGCAGGTGCCGGAGAGATTGCCGCCGTGAACGGCCTTGTAGCCCACGGCATCCAGATCGCCCATATCCTTCAGGGTGCCGTCCTTCTGCAGCAGCTGGGCAAAGTGGGCAAAGGCCACGCCGTGGTCCGCAATGGGGGTATCCCCCTCCCGGTGACGGCCATCGGGGTAATCCATGGACCAGTGGCTGCTCTTTGCACCGATAGACTCCAGCTCGCCTGCCGCCAGAACCTCCTGGACCCGGGTATCGCACAGGAACAGCTTAAACTTGAAGCTGGTGGTGCCCAGATTCATGATAAAAATCTTATCCATAGCTTACACTCCGTACTTCCTGGCGAAGGCACGCATAGCCTTTTCGAAGCACTCCATGGGAACTCTTGCCATGCCGGCACCGATGAGGCCGCCTTCCTTGTTGAACATACCGCCGTGGAGCACGGGAGAAATACCGGTCTGCAGGACCTTTCTGGCATCGATGCCCACGGGCAGGAAGTCGAAGTCCATGTTGGGGATGGGATAGTTGTAATTTTTCTTCACGCAAATCTTTTCCATCTCCCGGGTCTGACCGATGGCCTCCTTGGGGCTCATGCCCCGGAGGTTGCAGACGATGGGAGAAGCGGCGGCGGCCAGGCCGCCCAGACCTGCACATTCCACCACGCAGCTGTCGCCGCACCAGGGGATCTGATCGGCGATGGTGTACTTACTGGAGGTGTACTTGCCTTCCATCATGGGAGCAGGAGCGGTGAACCACTCGTCGCCCATGGCAGCGATCTTGATGCCGAATTCCACACCGTTGCCGCAGACGGCGGTGACCACGGTGGAATATTCCCGGCCCACGTTGCCCAGCATAGCGGCACGGCTGGCACCCTGACCGAAGCAATGGAAGAAACGAGGTGTTTCGATGATGTACTTCATGGAAGCGTAGACCTGCTCCTTCGGCATATCCAGCTGCATCATATCCAGGGTGATCTGATGCTCGAACAGCAGGTCCGCAGCGGACTGGCGGGTGTGGTTTTCATCGCCCATGACCATGGACTCGGCCAGGATGGGCTTGGTGGGCAGGCCGCCCTTCTTCTTGACCATTTCTGCCATGGGGGGCAACAGGTACTCCCGCATATGCCGCAGGTTCTCGGCGATACCCTCGGAGTACAGGCCCCAGCCGCAGAAGCCACCCTGGTAGACGATGCCCTCTGCGGGGAAGGTGGCGGCGATCTTACCGTTGTTCCGGTCCTTGGTGACGATCATGGCCACGCTCTTGGTGATAACGCCGGTACCGGCACCGACGGTATTGGTATCCAGTGCGGAGATCATCTTCAGCTTACCGCTGTGGATCAGCTCCAGAGCCTCCTCTTCGGTCTTGGCCCAGCCCTCAAACAGGCAGGCGGAAACCATGCCCCGCTGGTGGAGCATGACCATATCCTCAAAGGCAATTGGAGGGCCGGAGTGGGTGACCACGTAGTCGTCCAGACCTTCCACCACCTCGCCGGCGGGCAGGATGTCCACCCAGGCGGGGTCTGCGTTGATGACCATATCGGCGGCAGCCTCGTTGGCCTCGTCGATCTTCGCACCCAGCTCACCTTCCATGGTGGCTTCCACAATGTGCTTTAAGTCATCCGCCAGCTTCACAGGGGGACGCCAGTCGATCTGGACAGCCTCGCAGTCCTGGTTCGTCAGAGCCTCATAGAAAGAGGAAATACCAATATTGACAATTTTCAGCTTCTTTTCGCTCATTTTGCTTCCCTCCGATCCATTGCATTCATCATGGCACTGGCCAGGACCGTGCTCTGGTAGTTGCTGGGGGTGACGATGACACCGGCCTCCTCCAGCAGCTTCTGCTTGGTGACCACATCCTGGGGATCCTCCAGGGAGCCGCAGATGTTGGAAATGACCACCAGGCCGCTGTCTTTATACTTCTTGCACTCCTCAGCGAAGGAAGTGATGGGGTCGAAGGCCACGCCGGGGCCGGTGATGAAGTCCAGCAGGATCACACCCACCTGGGGATCTGCCAGCTCCTGGCGGAGCCGCTTCAGCCGGAGGCTGGGATCGAAAACGGGATGGGGAGCCTTGGCGGTGAAGTCCTCGGCACCCAGATCCAGGATCGCATGGCCCACGGAAACTTCGCTGTCTTCCAGCTTCTCGCAGTAGCGGTTTTTCAGATTGGAATACAGCTTGGAGCCGGTGTTGTGGGCGGAGAAGTACAGCAGGGCTTCCTCAGTGAAGGTGCCGCCGCAGTACAGGCCCCGGAAATATTTCTGCTCGGGGCGGAGCTTGGCGATGCTGGCCTCCACCAGAGCGTTGATCTCCCGGTCGGTGTAACTGAACTTGTCCACAATGCCTCCGGCCAGCTCCACGGCCTTCAGAGCAGCCTCTTCCAGGCTGAAGGTGCCGTGGACCTTATGGTTTTCAAAGAGCTTCTCGTCGCTGCCCAGGAACACAGCAACCACGGGCTTGTGGCAGCTGTCTGCCAGAGTCAGCACCTGGTCCATAACACCCAGGTCTGCCAGCTTGGACACCAGCACGATGACCTTGGTTTCCGGGTCCTCCTCCATCCGGCGGATGCCGGCCTTCATGGTGATGCCGCTGATCTGGGGATACAGATCCCGGCCGCCGGTGCCGATGATATTGCTGACACCCAGGCCGCACTTTTCAATGATGCAGCCAACCTCCTGGGCACCGGAGCCGGAAGCACCCACGATGCCGATGGGGCCGTGGCGGATGATGGAGCCTGCTGCCAGGGCCACGCCGTCGATGAGGGCGACACCTGCATCGGGGCCCATGACCAGCTTGCCCAGCTTCTGGCCCAGCTGCTTCAGCTCCAGTTCCTCTTCCAGAGAAACGTTGTCGGAGAAAATGAACAGATCCATGCCCAGGGCCAGGGCCTTCTTGGCCTCAGCGGCGGCATACTCGCCGGGCAGAGATATCTGGCACAGATCATACTGGCCCTCCACATCCTCCAGGGAAGAATAACTCTTGGCGCTCTTGACGTTCTTCCGGTCGATGATGTCCTCTACCAGCTGGTAGGCGGCGGCATACTGCTCTTCCGTCTCCGCGGTGATGGCGATGGCCAGGTCGTTGGGGGTCACGCCTTCGGGCAGCTCATAGCCCAGCAGGGTCAGCAGCTCCAGATTGGCATGGGTGCCCATCTGGGCTTCCACATTGGTAACACCGGGCAGCACGGTGACCCGGTCGGAAACCGACATGAGGCTCACGGAGTCCACATACCGGTTCTTTTTAACAACTACTTTTTTCATATATTATCAACCCTCTTCCAAACGGTTTTTCTTCATTATCCATTATATCGGACTACCTGAAATTCTTCAATGCAAACATCTGCCAAGGTTTCCGGGTGAAAATTAGTACTGTAAAATTTTAAGCTCAAAATTTGGTGATATTAGCATAAAAAGGTTCCATTTTAGCAATGAAACCTTCTTATGTATGAACCAGGAGTCTTACTTCTTCAGAGCCACCTTGCTCTGCAGCTTCTTGCTGCGGTTACGGGTGTAGAAGTCGATTGATGGGGTCATCCCGGGTGGTGAACAGGTATACATCCGTCACCGCGTCGTTATAGGCCAGCTGCCGCTCCACGGTCTGGGTCAGCACCAGCTTTTTGAACTGATTGGCTTCCGGCGTCAGCGGATAATCCTCCGCCAGCATCCGCTGCATCTGTTCCTCCTCCGAAAGCAGCGATACGTCCTTGCCCACGGTGAACAGCTCATTGGACAGGTTGGCGGAATAAATGGACAGGTAGCGGCTTTCCCGTTCCTGCAGCAGCTCCATGGTGGACTGGATGTAGGTGAAAACGCAGATTGCCGTCAGTAACACCATGGCCATGGTACCGATGGTCACGGAAATAGTGTTGACCCGGCGGTAAATGCTCTGCATCCGAAGACTGCTATAAATTTTTTGTCTGATTCTCTCCATAACAGCCTCCTTGTGTCATTTTTTCCATTATACCATCGGAAAGCCTATTTTGCTATTGTCATTTTTTTGGACAAACTGCAAAATCCACAGCTTCGGTAAGAAGCTGTGGATTTAAAAATCAGAAACAATTGGCCTGGGTGAAATAGTCCCGGAAGAGGGCCTCGAATTCCTTCCGGCCGTTGACGCTGGCTGCGGAGAATATCTTCTTCAGCCGGTAGTTCAGGGCACTGCGGCTGATAAACATGGACTCGGAAATGTAGTCATAGTTCTTCTGCTCCAGCAGAGCACCGATGATCTGCAGACTCAGGCTGTCACACTTGGTCAGACAGTTTTCAATCTGCATTACCTTGGCGATGGTGGGATCCGTGTAGAAGGGGCCGCCCTGGTAGTCCGCGTCGAAGACAATGACATTGCTGTCGTCGATCTTATGGACTTCATTGGCGGTGCTTTCCCGGATCACCAGCCGGCTGGGTGTAGTGATCTGGATCTGCAGATTCTGCTGCTTATGCTCCTCCAGGAAGAGCCATGCCTGGAAGGAACAGTAGCCCACGCCGCTGAATTCGATGGACATGGTGGTGATCCTTGGGCTGCAATGGCGGCTGACCATCCGGTTGGAGAAGGCCGCCAGGTAAAGATCCTCCGGAATCCGGATCCCACGCTCCTGCAGATATTTTACAAGGCACAAAGCCACATAGTCATTGGGACAGATGACGGCGTCAAATTCCTGCCACCGCTTCAGGAAGGCATCAAAGCTTTCCGTCACATAATTGTGGTAGAAGAAAATGTTATCCTCGGGATTTTCATAGCCCCGGGCCAGCAGGATATTTTTCAGCGTTTCGCAGCGCATCATGTCATTGACAGATTTGTCGCCGCAGGCGACCAGGGCGATCCGCTCTTTTCCGCACTTCAGCAGATACTGGATCAGCTTGCCCGTGGCTTGACGGCGGCTGGGGCTGGCGGAGCTGACACGGGCGCCGAACCGCTCGCCGTCCAGACCTGCAAGAAGCACCTGGTTGCCGTGATCCGTCAGAGATACCAGAGAGGTCTGGAGCTTGGGGGTCTCGTAGCCGATGACGATCACCGTCTGATCCGGCTGGACTTTTTCCAGCATGGATTCCACCGTGGAGTAAACTTTCACAGTGTACTGGTTTTGGGCGGCAGCGGTGGTGATGCCCTGCACCATTTCCATGTAGATGGAGGAGGAAAAACATTCCTCATCCCACAGCACGGGTACAATCCGATCAGCCATATGTCCATTCCTCCATTCTCAGCAACGTTCCTGCCAGCAGCAGACCCAGCAGCATATCCGCACCGGAGCTGCTGCCCACTTCCAGCAATGTTTCCAGGCAGTCCGGGCCTTCTCCGGTCAGATACTGCCAGGCACCATCCATCCGGGAAAAGAACTCCCCCTCTGCCATGGCCTTCAGATAAGCCCCACTGACCGGGTGGGTACGGCCGACATGCTTGCAGACCGCGTTTTTCAAAGATGCCATCGCCACGCTTTCCGCCATCGGGCTTCGCAGCAGGCCGTACATCAGACCGCAGAGCACATCATCCGCCGATGGGGTCAGTCCCGGCCCAAGGCCCAGCAGGCTTTCCACCGCAGTGTCAACAGCAGCGGCATCCGATTCCCGGATGCCCCGGAGCAGCTTCTCCAGCCTGGGTGCCGCCAACGTACACAGCGGATTTCGTTCCCGCTGCCATGTTACGGGTGCCAGTCCGGTTTCCCGGCCCCGGAGGACTGCAAAGCCCCTTCGCAAACTCTCTTCCGCCCCTTCCCGGCCATAGGAAGAAGCGGCAGTTTTGATTTCCGTTATTTTAATCCATCGTTCCGAAAAATGCAAGCGGCCCCTTTCACAGCACACCGGATCTCCCGGGGCAAGGGCAAGCTCTTTTGCTGTTTCCGGAAAATCCGGGATCCCGATGCCGATGGGCACCTGCCCCCAGCTTTCATCACAAACCAGAAGGATTCTCCCATCCAGCTCCAGGTAGATCCCGGCGGAATTGGCCATCAGCACGGTTCCCCGGCGGTTTTCCCTTAGGAACAGGGCAGTCCTCCGGGAGGCATACCCGGTGATATTTGCGGTTTCCAGAAGGATTCCCCCTTTCCCAAGGTTGTTTTTTCGACGGTTTGTGGTATACTGAATCAAAGCCTTCCTTTTGTACAACACATCTGCAAAGAGGTGCACAAATCATGGAACTGAATGAATGCATCCCCTGTATCCGGTTCGCGGATACCCTGGTTTTTGAATTCCAGCGGGGCCCCTTCCGCACCTACGATGGGCGGCTGCTGTATGGCCTCTCCGGTACTGCGGAGGTGGACATCGACGGCAAAACCCTTCTTCTGAGCCGGGGTGCCCTGCTGCTGTTCCAGTCGGACACGGAATATACCATCCGGCCACGGAAGACCGTGAAGCTGGCGGTGCTGGATTTCGATTTTACCCAGGAATACAGCCAGCGGACGGAATTTCTCATTCCCTGCCCTGTGGATCTGTTCCGCAAGGAGCTGGCTCACACCCATGTTGCCTTTACGGACACAGAGCTGTTCAACGAGCCCCTGTATCTAAAAAACGCCGCCTTCGTAGAAAGCTTTTTGATGGAGATCATCCGGGAATTCCAGCAGAAGCGGCTGTATTTCCGGGGAAAGACCTCCGCATTGTTCAAAAACATGCTCTTCGAGCTGGCCCGGGCAGACCAGTCCGGCACGGACAGCCAGGACACCATTTCCCGGACGCTGGCCTACATCGAGCAGAATATCGGTCATCGGGTCTCCAACAAGGAGATCGGTGAGGCCCTGAACTACAACCCCAACTACTTAAACCGTCTGGTGCTGCAGCACACCGGTTTTTCCCTTCACCAGTATATCCTCCACCGGCGGCTGTTCATCGCGGTGAATCTGCTGCTGAACGGACAGCAGCCCATCAGCGACATTGCCATGACGCTGGGGTTCAACAGCCCCTCCCATTTCTCCAACTTCTTCAGGGAGCAGACGGGCATGACCCCCAACCGTTACCGCCAGCAGGGCACGCTGTAATTTTAAATTTCAAAGTTTTCTGTCATTGCGAGGAGCCCCCAATGGGGGCGACGTGGCAATCCCCCGGACATACCGGAAACCTTAGGGGATTGCCACACCAGTGTGTGCACTGGTTCGCAATGACTTTTCTTTTTCACAATTTTTTCTTTGTGACAACCATTTTCCCATCTACAGAATGCAGCACCACCCGGTAGGGCTCTTCCTGTTCCCCCTCGGTTTCCCACACATGACAGCCCACGGAGGTCTTCCGGGCCATGGCGGCCTTCAGCAGAAGTCTGGCGGTGAGGATATCATTGTGGAGACGGAACTTCTCATAGCTGCGGCGGTATTCGCCCAGAGCCTCATCCAGCTCTTCCAGAGCCGCTTCCGCCTCCGGCAGATTCTCCGCGTCCCGAACCACATTCAGATATTTCCGCAGGATCATTTTCAGCCGGTGGTTCATGGCCGGAATGTCCACATCCGCCGGCACATCCTGCGTTTTTCCGGCTTCCCCGGGAAGATCCACTTCCTCTGCCATTTGGGCCGCTGTTTGTCCGGCGATCCGGCCGAAAACCATGGTTTCCAGACCTGCGTTGCCGCCCAGACGGTTGGCTCCGTGGAGGCCTCCCGCCACCTCGCCGCAGGCGATGAGGCCGGGGATTCCTGTGCGGCAGGTTTCATCAATGCGGACACCGCCGCAGGAGGTATGGGCCGCCGGAGCGATCTCCACCGGCTCCTTCCGCAGATCGATGCCGCAGGCCAGATACCGGTTCAGATAGGGCAGGTAGGGCCCCTGCCATTTTTCCTCCGGCACTGCGGTAGCGTCGAACCAGACGCCTCCATGGGGCGTGGCTCCATGGTCCCGGATCTCCTTAAAGATCAGCCGGGACTGGACATCCTTCGGCACGCACTCGCCCTTTTCGCTGTGCTCCAGCATGAACCGGCGGCCGTCGGCACCCCGGAGTACCGCACCCTCATAGAACATGGTGGTGACGATGCCCTTGCCCGCCACCTGGGGCGGCCACACCGCGGCACTGGGCTCAAACTGGACGAACTCCATATCCGTCAGCTCCGCACCTGCCCGGAAGGCCATGGCACAGCCGTCGCCGCCGATGTCCGGGGAGTTGGTGGATTCCGGGAACATCCGGCAGAAGCCGCCGGAGGCCAGGATCACCACCCTGGCATAAGCATCATAGAAGCAGTTTTCTTTCAGGTCGAAGCACCGGGCACCGATGACCCGATCCCCGGATTTCAGCAGCTCCAGAGCCCGCTGTTTGCCATGCTCCCGGTATTGGGGATTGTCTTTCATGGCTTTGCGGAGGGTCCGGAGCATGGCGGGGCCGGTGCTGTTCTCAATGCCCGCGATCCGGGGCACCGTGGAGCCCAGAGAATGAAGCAAACTGAACTGACCATCCTTTTCATCCAGCTTCAGACCCAGCCGGGCAAAATACGGCATCAGATCTGAACTGTTTTCGCAGAGGGCCCGGGCAAGCCGGGGATCGCTCTGACCATAGCCCGAGGCCATGGTATCTTCAAAAAACAGTTCCCGGCTGTCCCCTTCACCCACGGGGATGCAGAAGCCGTGGATATAAGGGGAGGCACCGCCGCCGCAGTGGATCAGATCCACCTGCAGGGCGGTATTTTTTACGATCTCATAGGCGGCGGCAATGCCGGTCAGACCGCCGCCGATGATCAGAACATCGGTTTTCATGGTTTATTCCCAGATACCGCCCTTGGCCATGGAGCCAACGTTCTTGACGAACAGCCGCAGGTACCGGGGGTACTTTTCGGCAGGGAATTCCCAATGAAATTCGGCCTTCCGCTTGGCCAGCTCCTCATCGGACAGCTCCACGGTCATGGACCGCTTGGCCACATCGATGCAGATCATGTCCCCCTCCTGGATGAGGCCCAGGGGGCCGCCCAGAGCGGCTTCCGGGGACACATAGCCCACGCTGAGGCCCGAGGTACCACCGGAGAAGCGGCCGTCGGTGATGACCGCACAGGTCTTATACAGCTGGGGATCGCCCTTCAGCTCCTCCTGGAAGGTAAAGGCAGTGGTGCCGAACCGGGCCTTCAGACCCAGGAACCGGAGCACGCAGGCATCGCCGGGCTTGACCTTGCCGCTGCGAAGGGCCTCCAAAGCCTCTTCCAGAGAATCAAAGATTCTGGCGGGGCCCCGGAAGGTAAACAGCTCCTGGGGAACGGCGGCGATCTTCAGAATAGCGCCCTCGGGGGCCAGATTGCCATAGAGGACGCCCAGACCGGGCTCCTGGGAAACAGGATTTTCCAGGGTGCGGATCACATCGTCATTGTACTTGGGAGCGGTGCGGCAGTTTTCCTCCAGAGTCCGTCCGGTGACGGTGAGGCAGTCGCCCTTCAGCCGGGGCATCAGCTCCTTCAGCAGTGCCCGCATGCCGCCGGCCAGATCCAGGTCCTTGATGGAGTAAGGGCCGCCGGGGGCCAGGTGGGAAAGCAGAGGGATCTCGTTGGAGGCCTCGTCAAAATATTTCCACCAGGGCAGGTCGTAGCCCGCCTCGTTGGCGATGGCGGGGATGTGCAGGATCAGATTGGAGGAGCCTGCCACGGCCATATCCATCTTGATGGCATTCTTGATGGCATCCACGGTCATGATGTCCCGGGCCTTGATGTCATTGCGGACCAGGTACATGATCTGCTTGCCTGCCTCATAAGCCAGCTTGTACAGGGCAGAGCCGGAGGCATCCATGGTGGAATTGTTGGGCAGGGACATACCCAGAGCCTCAGAGACCATGCACATGGAGTTGGCGGTGGTCATGGAGGTGCAGGCACCGCAGGTGCCCCAGGAATTTTCGATGAGCTCGTTGTAGTAGTCCATATCGATGGCACCCTTGTGGGCGGCACCCACCTTGTCCTGGGCATGGATATGGAGCACCTCCTGGCCACGGCAATGGCCCAGGGGCATATAGCCGCCGGTGACCAGAATGGTTGGGATGTTCACACGGGCTGCGGCCATCAGATGACCGGGAACGATGGAATCGCAGGTGGACAGCATGACCATGCCGTCGAACATATTGCTTTCGCTGGTCAGCTCCACCTGGTCGGCGATGGAGTTACGGCTGGGAACCTCGATGTAACGGGGATCCTTCATGACCATGCCGTCGCAGACAGCGGTGGTCATCACTTCCACAGGCAGGCCGCCGGCTTCCCGGATGCCCTGCTTGACCCGCTCTGCCAGCTTGTCCAGATGGACATGGCCGGGGTTATATTCATTCCAGGAATTCACAACACCGATGAGGGGCCGCTTCTGCTCCTCCACTGTGTAGCCCATGCCGCACATGAGACCCTTGCGGCACTCGGAGGCTTCACCGAATTCCCAGCAGCTTCGCATATCCTTGTATTCTTTCATGGAATTTCCTCCCTAATACTATTTTGAAGAAATCAAAAACCTTGTCATTCTGAGCGAGCCGAAGGCGAGTCGAAGAATCTTGGCACCAATTTCACTGCAAACAGTAACGAACTGCGAAGATCCCTCGACGCGGCTTTGCCTTGCTCGGGATGACAACGGCTTTCATGAACGATCAAAAATCTTCCTTCATACAGTCGATGATGCCGGAGACGGACTGGCCGCCGTCCACCCGCAGCACCTGGCCCACGATGTAGCGGCTGGAATTCTCGTCAGCCAGGAACATGATGGCGGGAACGATATGCTCCGTCTGGCCCAGGAAGCCCACGGGAATCTTGTTCAGGAAGCCCTCCAGGTCGGTGGGCTTGTAGCGGTCGGCAAGCTTGGTCATGATGAGGCCCGGGGCGATGCAGTTGACCCGGATACCGTACTTGGCAACCTCCACACCCAGAGCCTTGGTGAACATCTCAAGGCCGCCCTTGGCAGCGGAGTAGGGCAGCATCTTCCGCTTGACCCAGGTAATTGTGGCATGGATGGAGCTGATATTGACAATCCGGCCAGGGATGTTGTGCTCCTTCATGTTCTTAATGGCGGCATGGGAGCAGTAGGCCGCGGCACTGAGGTTCAGCGTGATCTGGCTGTCCCAGTAGTCCAGGGGCATATCCTCAAATTCGCCGGAGGGGATCTTCAGGGCACCGCCGGCATTGTTCACCAGCACATCGATGGTGCCGTAGTCACGAAGGAAGCTGTCCATCAGAGCTTCGCATTCGGCCCTGATCTGCAGATCCACCTTGTAGATCCGGGCGTCGCTGCCCAGGGCCTTGCACTGGGCCAGAACGGTCTCGGCACCCTCGGGGTTCTTGCAGTAGGTGATGCCCACGTTGTAGCCCTGCCGGGCGAATTCCACGGCCGCAGCCGCACCGATACCATGGGAAGAACCGGTGATCAGTACATTTTTGCTCATTGGGAAGTTTCCTCCTTCAGTTTATTCAGATGTTCCGTAACGGTATAAAGTGCCATGAACAGCCGCTCCGGCTCGCCGCAGCCCAGATCCCGGATGAGGGCCCTGGCGATGTCCGCCGGGTCTTCCAGATGGGCATGGGCGGTGATGTATTCATGGTAGATTCCCAGATAGTCCCGGCACTTGGTCAGAGCCTGCCGGACAGCCTCTCTGCCCCGGATATGCCAGCCGATGCCGTCATAGTCGTGGCCGCAGAGGATGGTTTCGATGTCCATATCCAGCAGACGGTTCAGAGCCCCCTCGTAGCCGGCCATGTCCTGGTAGAAGCCGATGCCCTGGCAGATGGTGCCGTTTGCCTGGAGGCTGTCGCCGGTAATGAGGGTTCTGGTGGGGATGTGGTACCAGCAGAGGCAATCGTTGTCGTGACCGGGGGTGTGGATCAGCTGCAGATCGCCGAAGATTTCCCCGTCAGCAATGACCCGATCCACGGGAACTCCCTGGAGATAGCTCTGGGGTGCGGGGCTGTGGGCCGGGAAGGCGGTGCGGATCTTGATGGCATAGGGCACGGGGTTTTCCACCTTGGGTGCCGCCAGCCGGAAAGCCGCCACCTTGCAGCCGCTTTCTTCCCAGAATTTCCGGTGACCGCCGATGTGGTCACCATGGCAATGGGTATTCAAGAGCCAGTGGATGTCCCCGGGGGCAAGACCCAGCTCCGCCAGAGCGGGAATGACGTAGTTTTCCACATCCGCAGCTGTGGCAGAAGAGTCGATGAGCATATTTTCCTCTCCCCGGATCAGCACCACCGCTGTCCAGACGGGTCCAAAGGGGACTTTCAAAAACCAGATGCCTTCGGCCATTTTCTGAAACTGTTCCATAATAGACCTCCTGTTATCCGTTTTGGTTTTACTGCGTCCATCATAGACGTTTTTCCCTTTGTCCTCAATACAAAAAACAGTCCCGAACTTACAAAAAATACACCTTTTGGCCCAGGTTTGACACCCAGGAGCCTTTGTGCTATAATGGAGCAAAATTTCCCGGAGGTGCCGGTGCAATGAACCCCAAAAATCTGGAAACCAGCTCTTTTTCCCTGAGCAGCGAGATGGAAAAAATCAAGGCTCTGCCCAAGGAGCAGCGGTTTGACTATATCTGGACTTACTACAAAACCACTATTTTGATCGGTGGTGCCTGCCTTGTGGTCGCATGGATGGTGATCTCCTTCGCCGTCAGCGCCTTTATGGGTACCTTCTTCCCGGAGGATCCCATCAGCATTGCCCTGGTCTGCCCCACCTGGGACGACGCAGGCCTGAACACCTGGGTGGAAGGCTGCAAGGAAGCCATCGGCTACAACGAAAAAACGGAAGAGCTGACTATCCTCACCAGCACGGGGCCCTCCCAATACAACGACAGCTTTAACATCAGCTGCACCCTGTGGCTGACCGCCGGCCAGCCGGACATTTTCCTGTGCAGCCAGGCCGCTCTGGACTACCTGCTGGAGCAGCAGGTGCTGCTGGATCTGACCACGGTGCTGCCCCTGGAAGGAGAAGAAATCTACTGGCTGGACATCACCGGCTGCGGCTTTTCCGAAGCTGCAGGTGTCGGCGGGGAGCCGCTGTATCTGTGCATGTATCAAAACGGCAGCGGCCTGGAACGGGCGGCAGACATTGTAACTTTCATCCTGGACAATTGAGAAAAAGGCGGACTGCTGCATGCAGCCCGCCCTTTTTTAATCGTTGTATTCGATGACGTCTTCGCTGTGCTCCGGTACATCCGCATCGTCAAAATGGATGACCACATTCTGCCGCTCCAGCTCCGCCTGCAGGGCAGGGATGTCCACATTCCAGATGGGACGGCCGGCGTCGATGGCCTGAGAGCAGGCAATGCCTGCTGCCTGGGCGGAAATGATGGCAGGGGGAATCACCCGCAGTACATCCCAGGCATAGCCGTCACCGGCGGCACTGCGGCCTGCGGTAATGATATTGTCCCAGCCGGTGCGAACCAGGGTGGAAAAGGGGATCTCAAAGAGATAATCCCGCCGGTCAAAGTCGCAGATAGCACCTACGGAATCGGGAAAATGACGGTAGGTGTCTGTTTCCTGAAGGGCATAATCCGCATCCAGCCGCCGGGAAGTGCGGAACTGTGCCATTCCGGGCAGGTTCACGATGTCCCGGGTTTTCCGGTCGGTTTTCTTCAGCTTCTCCAGCAACTCCAGCTGATTGGTGATCAGATACCGGTTCACCTCTTCGCTGCGGGTACCGTCATACAAGGGGATATCCTCCGGCTGACCGTCACCGTAGAGGTTCACACCGCCGCCGGTGGCATAAAAGGGTGCTTTGTAAATATCCTGGGCCTCTGCCGCCCGGCGGCAGGAATCCAGGGTGATCTGGAAGGCCCAATAGGTGTGGAAGCTGCCCCGCTTCACCGTGGGCATTCCTGCCCGGTCCATCAGATCTCCGTCGCCGGTCACATCCACAAACATTTTTGCGGCATAGTACTCCCGTCCGGATTTGTTTTCCACCACCACACCCCGAATCTTCCGGGGATTTTCCGGATCCATCACAGGCCGGGAAATGACGCTGTCGAACAGCAGTTCCACACCGGCCTCCCGACACCACTCCGTCAGACACAGGGCAAAGATATCCGCCGAATACCGGGCAGTATACCGAGGCGGCTTTTCGCCCTTTTCCCGGAGCTTTGCCAGAATTTCTTCCGGGATCTGTCCGTTCACAAACTCTGCCGGCACATCGCCGTAGCCGTATCGGATGGACAGGCGGCACAGCTCCTCGGCCATGCCGAAAATGATCTGCTTTCCCCGGCCATTGCACATGGGCACAAATAAATTGATCAGACCCAGGGTAGCAAGGCCACCCAGCTTCATGCTTTTTTCCACCAGCAGCACCGATTTCCCCATTCTGGCCGCCGCCACCGCCGCGGACACACCGGCGATACCGCCACCGGCCACCAGCACATCATAGCTTCCTTTTTGAAGGATTTTTTCCTGCAAACAAATGGTTTCCATTCTACCGCTCCTTCCGTTTTCTAAGAGATAATACCATTATACCTCCGGGCAACACCCGGCACAATCCAAGAAAACCAACTCATTTTTCTACTTTTTTCGTATTGACACCTTCGGTTTTCCTTCCAAAAGCAAAACAGGCGGACTGCTGAACGCAGTCCGCCTATATTTTTACTTCTGATACATGGGGCAGCCGGCGATCCAGTAGGCATAGCCGCTTTCGGTGACCTGTACCGTCAGTTCCACTTCCGTTCCCACATGGGGATAGCTCAGAACCACCTTCACAGCACCGCTGATTTCCGCCACGGCAAAGTTGCCTTCCCGGCTGACGGTGGCAGACTGGCCTTCCAGCGTCACAATGGCATCACAGGTAAAGCTGCCGTCCTTGGAGAAGGTGTATTTGGCTGTGGTGCCCTCAGACATGTCCACGTACCAGGGACCGGACTGGAGTTCCTTTTTGACAACTTCGGCGGGAGAACGGTCGCCTCCGCAGCCGGCGAGCAGGCAGGTGCCAACCAGCAAAATACACAGAAGAACAAGGGTAAACTTTCTCATTTTTGATATTCCTTTCATCGGCAGCGTTTTTATCCAGTTTACTAAAGCTGCTTCCCCTTGTCAACCCCAAAATCCCCCGGGATTTTCCAATATCCCTGAGACTTTTCAAGATGTTTGTTTTTTATAAAGGAAAGTGATATTTTATACTGGTGCTTTTGGGAATTTGTGATATGATGAAAGTAACGTGTTTCAATGGGAGGTGTGTCATGAAACTCTTTGTTGGTTACCAAATGTGCAAAACCGACGGTTTTCTCCAGAGTATTCTCAGCAATCGGGACAAAATCCAGGAGGTCTACTTCTCCTGGGACACCATGCCCAGCGGCCGCAGCATCGTGGGCCTGCAGCAGGACCTGTACCCCTGGGAGGCATCCCAGCGGCAGCGGGAAGAACTTGCGAAAATCGCAAATGCGGGCATCGGTCTGAATCTGCTGCTGAACGCCAACTGCTACGGCGGCCAGAGCCTGGCCCGGAATTTTTACCAGTCCACCGGCGACCTGGTGGATTTCCTCCAGCGGGAAATGAACCTGGTGTCCGTCACCACCACTTCTCCCGTCATCGGCCGGTTCCTCCGGGATAATTTCTCCGGCCTGGATATCCGGGCCAGCGTGAATATGGAGATCGGCACCCCCGAGGGTATGGACTATCTTTCCGACAGCTTCGACTCCTACTACGTCAAGCGGGAGCTGAACCGGGATATGGAGGCCATCCGTTCCCTCCGCCGCCACGCGGACGAGCAGGGCAAAAAGCTCTACATGCTGGCAAACTCCGGCTGTCTGAACAACTGCTCCGCCCGGCAATTCCACGACAATCTGGTGGCCCATGAGCAGGAGATCGCCCGGGCAGACAATGCCTTTACCTTCCACAGTGCCTGCCGGGGCTTTTTGAGCAAAAACAACCACAAGGAAGAGATCCTGCGACTGTCCAACTGGGTCCGGCCTGAGGATCTGCACCACTACGAGGGCCTTATCGACGGTGCCAAGATCGCCACCCGGACTTCCCCCAACCCCATCGCCATTCTGGAAGCATACAGCCGGGGAATCTATGCCGGAAACATTCTGGATCTGCTGGAGCCCAATTACGCCGCTCTTTTCTATCCCACCGTTTTGAACAACCGGGCTTTCCCGGAGGAATATTGGCAGATCCGTCACAACTGTAAGAAAAACTGTGAATCCTGCGGCTACTGCAAAGCCGTTTACAAGCAAATCGCAGAAACCATCGCGGACATTTACTTTTCCGAAAACGACATTGAGGAGGACGATGCATCATGCTGACCAGTCAAATGATCAAGGAAGCCGCATTGGCCGCCGGCGCTGACCTGTGCGGCATCGGCACCATGGACCGTTTCGAGGGAGCTCCCCCCGATATGGACCCCCGTTACCTGTTCCCCGAAGCAAAAACCGTCATTGGCTTTGCCTTCCGGATCCCCCGGGGTGTCCAGAGAGGCATTGAAGAAGGCACCCAGTTCTACCAGTACCCCTCCATGGCCTACGGCGGCATCAACGAAATCTTCGCCCCGGCGGTCCTCTACCGGGTGGGCAAGGTGATCGAGGATGCGGGCTACGAAGCCATGCTCTACCGCAACACCGGTGCCCGGGGTGTGGTCAGCGACATGGACGCCTCCCCCGGCAACACCATTTCCCCGGAGGAAC
>JAZSHO010000155.1:0-3370 GCA_045533345.1 Faecousia sp.
GTGACGGAACAGAACGGTCTCACCGCCCAGCTTGTAGTCACCCACAGAAATTGTCTTCATCAGAGGAGCGGTTGCGGAGTTCAGAGTTGCCAGAGCTTCCTCAGAGAAATAGGGGCACTTGCTCAGTTCAACAGCGCCCTGGGCCACCTTCATGCAGAATGCCATACAGGTGGGGCTGCCGCACTCCTTACAGTTCTTCTTAGGAGACAGCTTAAAAATATCAAGACCTTTCAAAGCCATTGTATGTATCCTCCTTCCGATTAGACAAGTTCAGTGATGAACTTCTTGATGGTAGCCACGGATGCGGGGTGACGCAGAACAACAGCATCAGCGCCGCCGGTCAGGTCTGCAGCAGCGGTAGCAACTTCCATGGAGATGGCGCGCTCCTCACGGCAGCCCCAGTTGGGCTCGTCTTCTTCGGTGGCAGAGGATTCCTTAACACCCCAGGTGTCGTTGCAAACGGCAGCCAGGATGGGCATCTGCAGGTCAGCATCGGACTGCTGCAGAGCAGCCAGACGGATGCGGTCGAAGGTGGAAGCAGCGTACTCGTAGCCGTAACCGACAGCTGCGGTACCGATGTCCATCACGACGTTCTCGGGATTGACGTTCAGGCCCTTCAGCATGATGTTCAGCTGCTTGGCCAGGTTGATGTCGTCAGCGGTCTCAGCGCCCAGCTTCTGACCGGAAGCCAGAGCAACGGAAGCACCGACGTTCTTGTAGTTCTCATTCTTTGCGGACATGACCAGCACGTTCTTGCCGGCCAGAGCCTCAGCGATGGCGGACAGCAGCTCGCCGTCCTTCTCCAGGTTCTTGCAGCCCATGACAACGATAGGCTTGGAGACGACTTCGGCAACAGCCTTTGCGTCAGCAACGCAGTCAGCAACGGAGCGGTTTGCGCCGTTGGGGTCAGCACCGACGAAGTTCAGAGCGATGAAGTCGCAGCCTTCAATGGTCTCAGCCTTCTTGGCATAGTCAGCCATGGTGGTGCAGCCGGCGTAGAACTCCTTCAGGCCAGCGGTTTCCCACTGGGAAGCCAGGTCGGAGACCTCAACGCCGATCTTGGGTGCGTTTTCGATGGGTGCATCGAAGGTGTAGAACGGCAGCACATTCTGACCGCCGATGACGATTGCGTTGTCACCGGTGCCCAGGGTCACGGCGTTGATCTTGCCGCTGTAAGGTGCCGTCTTGGGAACGAAAGCCATAGTTTGTTATCCCCCTTGGTAAAATAATAATATGTATACAAAGTCCTTGGCAGAAAGCGCGGCTTCCCGGAAATCCACAGGTACCACTCTGCCTCATGACCGCAGAGCGTACCGCTGATCAGACGGCCTGGGGCATTGCCGATAAGCCTTGTTTCCACGAAAGGAGCTTGTATCTAAATGGATTACAGTCCGATGGACTGCATGATGCCCTTCAGGGCAACCTTCATAGGATCATTGTCGGGCAGCTTGTCGGAAGGATCGCCGTCGCAGTCGCAGCGGTAAACTGCCTCGTCATGGGGCAGCACGCCGAAGAGCTTCAGCCCGTGCTTTTCGATCTCGGCCTTGATGCCGTCATCCAGCACGCCGTTGGGGGGGCGGTTGATGATCAGACCCATCTGGCCGGGATTCAGATTCATCTCCTCGATCATTTCAGCGATCCGGGCCACAGCCTGGACACCGCGACGGGAGCAGTCGGAAATCAGCAGCATGGTATCCACATGAGGCAGGGTGCCGCGAGCCACATGCTCCAGGCCTGCTTCGTTGTCCATAACGATATAGGAATAGTTCTTGGCGTATTTGGACACCTGGGACTGGAGGACGCCATTGACATAGCAGTAGCAGCCCTTGCCCTGGGTGCGGCCCATGACCAGCATATCGAAGTCATCATCCTCGATGAGGGCGGAGTTGAACTTGAACTCGGCGTAGTCAGCCTTGGTCATGCCTTTGGGGATGGTGCCCTTCAATTCGGCCTGTGCCATCTCTTCACGGATCTGGCCCAGAGAGGTTTCCACCTCCACGCCCAGGACTTCATTCAAATTGGAATTGGCATCGGCATCCACGACCAGAACGGGGCCGCGGCGCTTCTTGCACAAATAATCGATCATCATGCCGCAGGTGGTGGTCTTACCCACACCGCCCTTACCGGCAACAGCAATGGTATGAGGCATAGTCAGTCTCCTTTGGGAAATGCAATAAGGTGGCTCAAAAGGGCGCACTGCGCCCATATCGATACGACCATATCGTATCACATATACGTCCCAAATTCAAGGCGCAATTTGCCGAATTTTATACAAAATTGCCCCGGCCCACTGTCCCCCCCTGCCGGACTCCTTGACAGACGGACCTGCCGGGGATATAATTTTTCTATCACAGGAAAATTCGGGGGAAATGAAATGGATACTGTCAAAAAGAGCATTCTGACCATCCTGGTCATGGTGGCTGTTATGGGCTACACCATTATGAATTATGTCAACGGAAAGATCGATATGGTTATGTTTCTGGTGTGCATGGCCATCATGGGCATTCCCATGCTGAATATGATCAACCTGCTGATCCAGGAAATCAAGAAGAAGTAAGCGAAAACCCTCCCAGACGGGAGGGTTATTTCAGATAGGCGTAAAGACAAATTTCTGCATCAGTCCGTCGATGACCGCATGAATGGTCACAGCCCCGTTGGCACCTTCTTCCACGGTCAGTTCCATGGCCTTTCCGCCGTAGGTTTGCCGGACGTAGCTTTCCGGGTCGGTGCATTCCACTTCCTTGAAAAAGATATCCCGCATCTGGTTGTTGGGGCAAAGATTCTTGATCTCATGTACCAGTTCGTATTCTGTCATACCATGACCTCCTTGTTTGCAGGTATTCCCTGTTTCTATCTTACCACACCCCCGTTGTCCTTACAATCCCCGTCGACAAAAAGTGGTTGCTTTTTCCATGTCCCTTTGCTATAATACTCCCACAAATGCAGGATTCGTATATCGGTAATACAACGGCTTCCCAAGTCAGTATGTTACCGGATTGAAAATCCGCTATTTCCAATGACTTTTCGGCATTTCAGAATCGGATTTCAGAAAATGTCACGCTATTTGTCATGCTAAGTAAATATTTTGCAGGATTAGTTTAATGGCAAAACAGTCGCTTCCCAAGCAACGGTCGCGGGTTCGATTCCCGTATCCTGCTCCAAAAGAATCCGAGAAGGTATGAGTTATTTTCTATTTTCTCGGATTTTATAATTACTAGAAAAGACTCCCACGGAAAAGAAAATCCGTGGGAGTGAACTGCTCCCCGTCAAGTGGACAGTGAAATAAAATAAAGATTTTTTACACTTCCGGTAGCCGGTTTGGTTACCGGAAGTCTTTTTAGGCTGCACGGCACTGCGGTGCCGTGAGACC
>JAZSHO010000166.1:0-31340 GCA_045533345.1 Faecousia sp.
GCAATGACATACTCCTTTTTTCTGCTAAGCTAAACAATAATTTATCTCAGCAGCATAGAATCGGGCTGAGTGAACGGGTAACGATTACCACCAGACTCCGTGCGAGATGGCCGCCGGGCCACCCCGGCAAACAATAATTTAGCTTTGCAAAAACGTTACCGGGCAGGGTTATCGGGTAACGACCAGCGCCGCATTACGTGCGAGGTGTCCGCCGGTTCACTCCGGCAAATAATAATTTACACCGGTAAGGAGTTACCTATGGGAAGAGAATTTGAACTGAAATACCGGGCCGATGAGGCGGTCATTGCCGCCATTGGGGATGCCTTCGGCGGTTTTACTGCCATTTCCATGGAAACCACCTATTACGATACCCCGGAGCGGGCCTTGAGCGGTCTGCGCTGGACCCTCCGTCGGCGGCTGGAAAACGGTGTGTCCGTTTGTACTGTCAAGACCCCCGCCCCCGGGGGTGCCAGAGGGGAATGGGAAACGGAGTGCGCTGACATCGCCGCCGCCATCCCGACCCTGTGCAGCCTGGGTGCGCCTAAGGAACTGGCCGCGTTGACTGCTGAGGGGATTGTGCAGGTCTGCGGCGCCCGGTTCACCCGGCTGGCAGCGGATATCGCCCTGGAGGATTGTGCAGTGGAACTGGCTCTGGACCGGGGCGTGCTTCTGGGGGGCGGGAAAGAGCTGCCCTTTGCCGAGGTGGAAGTGGAGCTGAAATCCGGCAATGAAGAAGCTGCTGTGGCCTTCGCCGAGGGCCTTGCCGCCCGATTCAGTCTGGTGCCGGAGACCGCCAGCAAGTACAAGCGGGCCTTGGCGCTGGCAGAAAGATAAAGGAGAGAAAAACATGGCCAATTTTGACACCCTGTTTTCCAAATATGACCGGCTGGTGCTCTTCGACACGGAAACCACCGGACTGCTGTTTGCCCGGGATGAGATCATCGAATTCGCCGCCGTGGTGGTGGAGCGTGTGGACGGCGCACCGAAGGTGGTGCGGGAGTACGACGAACTGGTGGCCCTGTCCCCCGGGGGCTTCGTGCCGCCGAAAATTACGGAACTGACGGGCATTTCCACCCAGGATCTGCGGGAGCGGGGTTTGCCCAAGACCCGCATCTGCCGGGACATCGCGGAGCTGATCGCCGGAAACACCCTTTTGCTTGCCTACAATGCCCATTTTGATTTGAGTTTCCTGTTTTACCTGCTGCTGCGCCACGGTGACCCGGCAATTTTGAAAGGTAAGGACAAGCTGGACCTGCTGACCGTCTACCGGGACCGCCGCCCCTTCCCCCATAAGCTGTGCAATGCCATCGATGCCTACGGCCTCACGGG
The DNA here is from genome assembly GCA_045533345.1 of Faecousia sp. Lineage (GTDB taxonomy): Bacteria > Bacillota > Clostridia > Oscillospirales > Oscillospiraceae > Faecousia. The sequence continues at coordinate 1,330 of JAZSHO010000166.1, forward strand.
CAAGGTGAAAAACTCCCACCGGGCGGTGGATGATGTGCTGGCTACCGTGGCGGTCATGGCGGAGATGGAGAAAGAAAAAGCGGATTTGGAATGTTATGTAAACTTGTTCGGCTACATACCCAAATTCGGCATTGACGGCAAGCCCATCGGCTCCGTGACCTACAAACCCCAGCCTTATAACAGCACAATGCCTTTATACGAGAAATAAAGCACGCAGCGCTAAGGCTTCCCCTCAAGGGGAAGGCAAGGCGGCTTCGCCGCTACTTTATCTGGAGGTGCAAATAATGCTGAACCAAACTGCCTATGCCCTGGGTGCCAACCGTTCCTGCATCCGGGACCTGTTTGAATACGGCTGCCAGAGGGCGGCCATTGTGGGCCGGGAGAATGTGTTCGACTATTCTCTGGGCAACCCCTCCATTCCCTCCCCGCCCCAGGTCAACGAGGCCATCGGGCAGATTCTGTCGGAAATGGACGCACTGGCTGTCCATGGTTACACCTCTGCCATTGGCGATTTCGCCGCCCGGAAAGCCATCAGCGACGATTTGAACGGCCGCTACGGCTGCGAAACCGCCCCGGAGGATTTCTTCATCATGGGCGGTGCGGCACCGGAACTGGTGGCTGTGTTCCGGGCGTTGGCGGTGGAAGATGGCGAGATTCTGGCCATCGCTCCCTATTTCCCGGAGTATAAACCTTTTGTGGAAAATGCAGGGCTGACCTTCAAGGTGGTTCCCCCCGACGTACCCAACTTCCAGATTAAGCTGGAAGCGGTGGAGGAAATGCTCTCAGAGCGCACCCAGGCCATCATCCTCAATTCCCCCAACAATCCCTCCGGCGTGGTATACACCCGGAAAACGCTGGAGAAATTGGCGGCGCTGCTGACCCGGAAATCCGCCGAGTACGGCCACCCCATTTATCTGGTGTCCGATGAGCCTTACCGGGAGCTTGCCTACGGGGTGGAGGTGCCTTTCGTCCCGGCCATTTACCCGGACACGGTGGTCTGCTATTCCTATTCCAAGTCGTTGTCTCTCCCCGGCGAACGGATCGGCTATGTGTATGTGCCGAAGGCGGCCACGGACAGCGCCGCCCTCTACGCCGCCATCGCCGGTGCCGCCCGGGCCTGCGGCCATGTCTGCGCCCCCAGCCTGTGGCAGAAGGTCATTGCGAAATGCGCCAGCCTGCGGCCGGATCTGGAGGCCTACGACCGGAACCGCCGGATGCTTTACGAGGGCTTGACCGCCATGGGTTACGAAATGGCCAAGCCCGACGGGGCTTTCTACCTGTTTATCAAGGCTCCCGGCGGCGATGCCAACGCCTTCTCCGAAAAGGCAAAGCAGAAGGATCTGCTGCTGGTCCCCGGCGACGGCTTCGGCTGCCCCGGCTACTTCCGGATCTGCTACTGCGTCAGCCCCGAAATGATCGAAAAAAGCTTGCCTGTGTTTGCAGAATTGATAAGATAATTTCCATTTAAGAAAGGAAGAAAATTATGAAAAAGTTGATTTCTCTGTTTTTGATTCTCGCCCTGCTGCTGTGCGGCTGCGGCGGCTCCCAGCCTCCTGCCGGGGAAGTGACGCCCCAGACCGAAGCTTCTGCGGAAGTCCAGGAAAAGCCCCTGTCCATGGGCCGCATTGAGGGCGGCGTGTACACCAACACCTATGCCGGTTTCGGCTGCCAACTGGACGAAAACTGGAGTTTTTACAGCTCTGAGGAGCTGCAGGATCTGCCGGAGCAGGTCTATTCCGCAGTGGAAGGCTCCGATATGGAAACGGTGATGGAAAGCTACCCCCAGATTTTTGACCTCCAGGCGGAAAATGTCAACGACCTGCTGGCGGTGAATGTGGTTTACACCAAGGTCTCCATGCAGGAACGGCTGGTCTATGCCGCGCTGAGCGAGGAACAGACGGTGGATGCTACTCTGGAGCAGTCCGACATGATCATCGAAAGCTATGCCCAGGCAGGCATGGAGGTGGAGTCCATGGAAAAGGTGAAACTCACTTTCCTGGGAGAAGAACACTTCGGCATCCGCACCGTGGCCCAGAGCAACGGGATCCCCATTTACATGCTCCAGGTGATGAATTTTGACCTGGGCCTTTACGGCGTGAATCTCACTGCCACCAGCTATATGGAGGACAATGTCCAGTCCGTTCTGGATATGTTCTATGTGGTGAAGTAAACGAAAAACCTCATAAAACAATGTAGGGCGGGGTCATGACCCCGCCCTACATTCTTATTGTTTTTTATTACATTTTCATCAGATGGTAGGCAAAGCCGCCGATTTCCTTTTCCAGATAAATGGCGATCTTCTTGCCGTTTTTCACCACCAGGGATTCGGGAATCACTTCCACGCCCCGGTTTTTCAGGAACCGGATGCCCCGGTCGATGTCCGTGACACCGATGGAGATGTGGCCGTGGGTTCCACGACCATTCTTCTTCATCAGCTCGAATTCCTTCACACCGCTGAAAATGGAGGAATTGCCCACGTTGTAAGGCATATGGAAGGCGTTTTCCAGCTCCTTTGCGGTGCCTAGCGCTTCTTCCTCGCAAGCATGGTTGATGCCCACATGGGTCAGCTTGAGGCCCAGCATCACATCAATGACCCGGTCCAGCTCGGCCTTGACGGCGTCAAAATTGCCGGCGGCCATGGCCTTCTTGGCGATCATGAAGCTGCCGCCCACGGCAACCACGTTGTCCAGAGCCAGGTAGTCCTTGAAATTCTTCTCGTCAATGCCGCCGGTGGGGATGAACTTGATGTTCTTGTAGGGGCCTGCCAGGATCTTCAGCTTGGCGATGCCGCCGCTCATTTCCGCGGGGAAGAACTTCAGCACTTCCAGACCCATCTCCATGGCTTCCTCGATCTCCGCAGGGGTGGTGACACCGGGGTAGATGGGGATGTTCTTCTCCATGGCATAACGGACCACCTTGGGGTTGAAGCCGGGGGTCACCAGGAAATCAGCGCCTGCTTCGATAGCTTCGTCCACCAGAGCGCAGCTGAGAATGGTGCCGGCACCCAACAGCAAGTCCGGGAAGGCGGCCCGGATGGCTTTAATGGCATCGGCGGCACAAGCGGTGCGGAAGGTAACTTCCATGCCGGGTAGGCCTGCTTCCACAATGGCCTTGGCCAGGGGAACGGCGTACTCGATCTTGTCAATGGCAACGACGGGGAGAATACCACCGCTGCGGATGGTTTCGTTCATGGTTGTCATGGGGATTCTCCTTTCGGAAAGGGTAGGTTCTGTTGCGGAGAGTAAAGATTACCATGTCATCGCGAACCAGTCCTCAGACTGGTGTGGCGATCCCCTAAGGATTCCAGGAGTGTTCGGGGGATTGCACCACAGGCATTCCCTTCGGTCACCACGCCAGTGTGCGCACTGGCTCGCAATGACAAATATATCGTTGAGATTTCCCTTATCTCTGTACCCGGCCGTTGCCGGAGCCGCCCATGAGGGCCTCCACTTCGGCCACGGTGGACAGGTTGTAGTCGTACTCGATGGTGTGCTTCAGGCAGGAGGCTGCCGCGGCGAATTCCACGCAGCTCTGGGCATCGTCACCCCGCTGCATAGCAAAAATCAAACCGGCAGAGAAGGAGTCGCCGCCGCCTACACGGTTGACGATCTGAATGTCGTATTTCCGGGAAATATGGGCCCGGCCATCGGTGTACAGCAGAGCGGACCACAGGTTCCGGGAGGCGGAAATGCTCTCCCGCAATGTGGTGGCCACGGCCTTGAGGTTGTACTTCTCGGTGAGCAGCTTGGCCACCTCGATGTAGCCCTCATGATTCAGCTGGGCGCTTTCCACGTCGGTGCCGCTGGCCTTGATGCCCAGAACCTTTTCCACGTCCTCTTCGTTGGCGATGAGCACATCCACGTACTGAAGCAACGGCTCCATGACGGACTTGGCCTTTTCGCTGGTCCATAGATTCTTCCGGTAGTTAAGGTCGCAGCTGATGGTGCAGCCGGCGGCCTTGGCAGCCCGGCAGGCCACGTGCATCAGCTCAGCGGTTTCGTCGCTGAGAGCGGGGGTGATGCCGGTGAAATGGAACCAGCCGGCATTCTCAAAAATCTTGTCAAAGTCAAAATGCTCCGGCTTCGCCTCGCAGATGGAGGAGTTGTGCCGGTCGTAAATGACCTTGCTGGGCCGCTGGGAAGCGCCCTTTTCCAGGTACAGAATGCCCAGCCGGGGACCGCCTCGGGCCACGCAGGAGGTATCCACCCGGAAAGCGTTCAGCTGCATCAGAGCAGCGTCGCCGATATCCGTAGCGGGAACCCGGGTGACGAAACGGGTGTTAAGACCCAGACGGCTTAAAGAAACCAGCACATTGGCTTCCGCGCCGGTGAAGGTCACATCGTAGCTGTGGGCCTGGGTGAATCGCTGGAAGCCTGCGGGGGAGAAGGAGGCGAGAAAATCGCCCAAACCGACGGTCACTTGCATAGCGGTTCCTCCTTAGCGCAGGGGATAACCGATGGCTTCCGCCAGACCCCGGAGGTAGCCAATGGCATACAGCCGACCCATGGATTCGTAGCCGGGACGGCCGTTGTTTTCGCCTGCCATGGTGGGCACATGGTCCACCCGGATGGGGCCGTCGAAGCCGACGCTCTGGTAGGTGCGCAGAGCCTTGACCATGTCCGTGGGGCCATTGTCGTGGAAGGTTTCGTGGAAGCATTCGCCGGTGCCGGCGATGTCCCGGAAGTGAACGAAGAAAATTTTATTCTGCTTGCCGAAATGCTCGATGCAGTCGTAAACATCCTCGCCCATGGCGATATAGTTGGCCTGGCACATGGTCACGCCTAAGTTAGGGCTGGGGACCAGGTCGATGGCTTTCTGGATGTTGGCCTTGCTGATGAGGACACGGCTGACGTTGCCCAGCTTTTTCAGCGGAGGATCGTCGGGGTGCAGACCGATCTTGATGCCGTACTGCTCGCAGACGGGAACCACGGCTTTCAGGAAGTACTCCAGGTTTGCCCAGACTTTTTCTTCGCTGATGGAAAGACTGGGATCGATCTTGGCATCCTTAATGTCGAAGCCCGTGACCAGGGCGCCGCCCCGTTCCGGGAAGGTGCTGGTGGAGCGGTACCAGCCTACCTCTGCACAGAAATTGGTGCAGATGGTCTCCCAGCCGTTTTCGGCCAGGGAGGGAATCATTTTGATGACCTTTTCAATGGACTCGTCCCGCTTGTCATCGCCCCGCTTGATGTGGTCGTGGACATAGTTGGGCATAGGCTCCACCACCAGGGGGTGCAGTCCTGCATTCTTGAAGCGGTCAGCCACAGCCTTGATGTGGGCGGGGTTGGCGATGTCGAAATCCGGATCCTCCGGCAGACGAACCACTGCATGGTTGACACCCAGCTGCTTACCCAGCTGCCACTGGACACTGGGCTCACTGAGGAAATAATCCGATAAAATCATAGCAATAACTCCCTTCTGTTTTTCTCAGGTTGGATACTTACAGCATAAAGGGGCAGAACGGAGAAATCAATCCATTTTCACATTGAGAAACAAAAAATCAGAAACGGCCGTAGGTGTTGTAAACGTCGAAGGGATCGTCGCCCCGGGCCATGGCCTCGCGGCTGCTCTTTTCGGCCTCGAAGGCCTTCTCGGCAACTTCCAGAACCTTCACGGTCAGCTCCTTGGGAACGATGACAACGCCGTCCATGTCGCCGAAGACGTAGTCGCCGGGGTTGACCTGAAGCATGCCGTCCACGCCGTTGACATAGATGGGGATCATGTAGTCCACGATCAGAGAACGGCCCAGACCCTCAACGGGGCTGCGGAACCGGCAGAAGGTGGGGAAGCCCATCTTCACAAGCAATGTGGAGTCACGGGTGGAACCGTCGATGACGGCGCCGACGCAGCCGTGGGCCCGCATGGTGGTGGCAGTGATTTCGCCGAACTGGCCGCAGTTCTTGTTGCCCTGGACGTCGGACAGCAGGACACAGCCGGGAGTCATGGAGTTGACCAGACCCAGGCGGATGTTGTGGGTGTAGGGATCGGTGTTGGGGGTGGTACGGCGGATGACGGTAAAAGCGGGACCGGCCACCTGCTGGTCATGCAGCAGGGGATAAATGCCGGGCTCCATGGAACGGCCGCCCAGACCGAATTCGATCTCCATGGTATCATAGATCAGCGCGGTGTAGAGCCGCTTATATCTGCGGGCGATGTCTTCCACATCATAGTCTACTTCAATATATCTGCGCTCGTATACGTCAACGATTTTATCCTCTGCCATAATGATTCTCCTTTTTATTCAAAAAGTCTAAAGTAACCCGTTCTTTCACGGTTGGTTCTAGCATATATGCCCTAAAAAAATAAGTCAAAAAATTTCATATTATGAAGTTTTTTGACATCCCTCCGGATTTCAGGTTCAATGGAAGAAAAGAACAATCAGCCGAAGAGGGTGTCGGCACCGGTGAGGAAGCCGCCATCCACCAGCAGCACCTGGCCCGTCATAAAGTCGGAGGCCTGGGAGGCCAGGAACTGAACGGTACCCGTTAGATCCTCGGGCACACCGAAGCGCTTTGCCAGAGTCCGTTCGCTGATCCAGGCGTTCTTCTCGGGATTGCCCCAGAGCAGTTCATTGAAGGGGGTCTGGATGAAGCCGGGGGCCACCGCATTGACCTGGATGTTGTACCGGGCCAGATCCACCGCCATGGCCTTGGTCATTTGGCCCACAGCGCCCTTGCTGGCAGCGTAAATGGAAACGGTGCTCAGGGCGATGAAGGTATTTAAGGATGCAATATTGATGATCTTGCCCTTGTTCTCCTTTGCCATCAGCCGGGCAACACCCTGGGAAATAAAGTACAAACCCTTGGCGTTCAGGTCCATGACCGTGTCATAATCCTCCGGCTGCACATCCAGGAAGTGCTTGCGGATGTTGGTGCCGGCGGAGTTGATCAGTACATCCACGGTACCCACCGCTTCCCCGATTTCCGCCACGCAGCGGTTTACCTCTCCCATTTTGGAAAGGTCGGCGGAGATCAGGTGGGTCTTGACCCCGGGGAGCTCCTCCCGGAGGGCTTCCAGCTTTGCCATATTCCGGCCGATGAGCACCAATTCCGCCCCGTTGGCCGCCAGAGATTTCACCACACACTTGCCGATGCCGCCGCAGGCACCGGTGATCACGATATGCTTACCCTGAATATCAAACTGTCCGTTCATATTATTTCTCCCCCACATTTACGATAACTTTGATGGAATCCAGTTCTTTGGCCATGACCTTCCGGGCGATGTCCGGGAATTCTTCCAGGGAGCACCGGTGGGTGATCATGGGTTCAAAATCCACCTTGCCTTCGGCCAGGATGGAAATGGCTTTTTCCATGGACTTGGGATACAGCCGGTCGGTGTGGATGGTCAGGTCCTTCTTGAAGGCCTCGGACACATCCACGGGATAGGTGCCTGCCGGCACGCCGTAAATCACCACTGCGCCGCCGGGCCGGGCCAGGGCAATGGCGGAGCGGAGGGTGCTTTCGATGCCCACGCCGTCAATGACCTGGTCGAAGCAGCTGCGGACCTGTTCCAGGTTTTCCGCCAGCTCCGTAACGGTCATCACCTCATCGGCACCCATTTTCTTTGCCACTTCCAGACGGGAAGGAACGGTGTCGAAGACCAGCACCCGTCCTGCGCCGTAAATATGCTTTGCAAGGCTTACCACCACCAGGCCGATGTTGCCGGCGCCGAAAATGGCCACCTTGTCTCCGGGCTTCACGCCGCCCCGGTCCAGGGCCCGCATGGCCACATTGGTGGCTTCGATCATGGCGCCCTCTTCGGCGGACATATTGTCGGAAAGCTTATAGACCATGTGCTCCGGCAGGATCACTTCCTCGGCATAAGCGCCGTCGTGGTCCACAACACCCAAAACCTGGGTCTGGGCACAGTGGTTCACATCTCCCCGAAGGCAGGCAGGGCAGGTGCCGCAGCTGAAAATGGGGTTGGCAGTAACAAAATCACCCACAGCGATCTTCTCACAGCCGTTGACCTCCGTGACGGTACCGGAAAATTCGTGGCCGGGAGTCACGGGGAACTTGGTGAACATGAGGCGGCCTGCCATGCTGGAAATATCCGAGCCGCAGACACCCACACACAGCACCCGGATCCGGCACCAGCCGGCAGGCAGGGACTTGGCCGCCACCTCCTCCAGGGAGATCTGTCCGGGTCCAATCAGTTGTAATGCTTTCATAGTCCTTCTCCTTTCGTTGGCAGAGTGGTTTTTCCGTTTATGATTTCATTGTAACAGGATTTCTTGTTGGTTTCGTCAAGGATATTTGGCAGAAAGAAAACATTTTTTCAATCTTTCGTTCAAGGGAGTGGTTCCGATGATCCATCATGAAGCGTTTTTGAACGCCCCTCACGGCAAGACCTTCCAGGCGCGGCTATACTATAACCGGGAGACCACCGCCTTCCGCCAGACCACCATGCATGCCCATCCGCACATGGAGATCAGCATCCCGGGCCGGGACGGAGTGTATATCGTTGGGGAAAAGGAGATCCCCTTTGAGGCCGGGGATGTTTTTCTCTTCCGCAGCAGCGAAAAGCACGGCATTTCCCAGCTCCACGGAGACGGGGATGCCATGTGCCTGGGGTTCCACTTTTTCCCGGATACTTTCTGGACCTCCTTTGAGCAGAAACTGGTGCCGGAGTTCATTGCCGCTTTCTCCCCCGACCGCAGAGGATTTCAAAACCGGCTCCCCGGCGGAAGTCCGGAAGCGGAGGCCATTTTGCGGATCCTGCGGCACATTGAAACGGAATTCGATGCCCAGCAGCCCCATTACCAGGTGGCCATCCGGGCCAACATCCCGCTGCTGATGCTGCAGCTGCTTCGGGCCTTCCCTCTGGAAGAAAAGCAGCGGCGGCAGGAAAACAGCCCTCACCTGAGCCAGATCACCGCCGTGATGCAATACATCGATGAACACTATGCCCAAAAGCTGTCCCTGGCGGAGCTGGGAGAGGTGGCCCACATGAGCCCATCCTATCTTTCTCACATTTTCAGCAAGGCCACCGGCTTTTCTTTGTGGGATTACATCATCGCCCGGCGGATCGAACAGGCAAAGCACCTGCTTCTCAGCACCGACCGGAAAATTCTGGACATTGCCTTTGAGTGCGGTTTCCAGAACAGCGTCCATTTCCACAAATGCTTCCGCAGACAGACCGGCCTGACCCCGGGAGAATACCGGGAGAAATAAAAAACGGGGACAGCCCCGGGGCTGTCCCACATTGATTATAACAATTCTTCCTCGAACCGCAGGCGGCGGTTGATCTCCTTGGCACCGGAAAGAAGGGCTTCCCGATAGCGGTTGTGCTCTTCCTCCGTGGGAGGCCGGTCCTGACGGACATGGAGGCCGATGGCGCAGTTGTTCATCCGGGGCGCCCGGATGGAGATGCCGTAAATGGCATCGTATTTTCCATCGATGATGTTTTCGATGCAGACGATTTTATTGGCGGCAATGATCCTTAAGTTTCGCTCCAGAGTTTCCAGAGAATCGATACCCGGCCAGTCCGCCTCGCTGGGCAGACCGATCTTTTTCACCAGCTGGGTCAGGTCCGTATGGCGCATGGCCGACAGCATGGCCCGGCCGGTGGCGGAATCGTAGAGGTTGCCACGGTACAGGTCGCCCCGTTCGTGGAGGATATCCTTTCCGTCCTCGGCGTAGCTGATGACGAATTTTTCCACGTCCACCAGAATGGCCAGAATGGCCGTGTGGCCGGTACGGCGCTGGATCCACCGCAGTGCGGGATTGCAGGTGTTGATCAGCTCCCGCTGGAAGGTCCGGTACCGGGTCAGATAGTAGGGGTAAGCGCCCAGCACGTAACCGGCAGACCGGGACACCTGGGAAAGGAAGCCCTTTTCGCAGAGGGTCTGGACCAGATGGGTGCAGGTGCTTCCGTTTAAGCCCGCCTTTTCGGCAATGGCATTGAGTTTGATGGGCTTGCCCTTGGCATCGGACACGATGGTCAAAATGTCCAGGGCGCGGCTGACAGATTGGATCATAACAATCACCTCAAAGAAGGAGAATCTTTATGTTGATTAGAATTTCAGATGGAATGGCCCGGGCGGAGATTTCTACCCTGGGCGCGGAGCTGCAAAGCCTGGTCATGGGAGGCCGGGAGCTTTTGTGGTGCCGGGACCCCAAATTCTGGGACGGAACCGCCATGGTGCTGTTTCCCTTCATCGGCCGGTGCTGTGAGGACCGTTATCTGCTGGATGGAAAGTCCTATCCCATGGGGCTTCACGGCTTCGGCTGGAAGAAGGATTTCACCGTGGCAGAGCAGAACGAAAGCAGCTGCATTCTGGAGCTGACAGACAGCCCCGACACCCGGGAAATCTATCCCTTCGCCTTCACCCTCCGGGTGGGCTTCTTCCTGGAAGCAGGAGGGCTGATAGTCCGCTTCACGGTGGAAAACCGCTCCGATGGGCCCATGCCCTTTGCTCTGGGGTGGCATCCGGGCTTCCAATTGGCCGGACCTCCGGAAAACTACCGGGTCCGCTTCGGAGCGGATACCCTGGAAGAGGTGAAGATCGTCACCAAATGCATGGTCACCGGAGAAACCGCTCCCATGGCGCTGGAGGGTGGCTGCCTGACTCTGGACCGGAAGCTCTTTACGGACAGCGCCCGGGTCTTCCACGCGTCCGGAGATACCGCCGTGCTGGAGGACCGGGCGGGCAAGGTGCTGGCCCGGGTGAAGTTCCCCGGTTTTGCCAACGTGGCCCTGTGGCAGACCCTGGGCAGCGGTGCGGAATTCATCTGCATCGAACCCTGGCTGTCCCGCCCCGGGAAATTCGATACCGTGGAGGAACTGGGGCAGGATGAAAAGACCGTCCTTGCTCCCGGGGAAGTGTTCCGGCGGGAAATCACCGTTTTTGTGTAAAGGGAAGATAACCACAGTCATTGCGAGGAGGCCCCAACGGGGCCGACGTGGCAATCTCCCGCTGAGCATTAGGATTTTGCGGATATGTTGATTCACATTGTACATGTTGGGATTTACGATGTGAATTGGTGCAAATCCGGATAGAAGTGCGGTGCGGGAGATTGCCACGGCCCTTCGGGCCTCGCAATGACACCGTTTTTTGAAAGCACAGCGAGGTCTTTTGCTTAGTTCTTCCGATACGTAGAAGGGGAAACGCCGGTGATCTTTTTGAAGGCCTTGTAGAAATTGGTGGTATTGTTGAAGCCGCTTTGCAGGGCGATACTATAAATAGACTCGTTGCTGGAGATCAGCAGCTTCTGGGCCTGGTCCACCCGCTTGGAAATAATGTAGTCCCAGGCGGAGAAGCCGTTCAGCTCCTTGAACAGCTGAGAGAAGTAAGAGGTGCTCATATTTGCCACCGAGGACAGCTCCTTCAAGGTCAGATCGTCGGTGATGTGCTGGTCGATGTAGTCCATGGCCAGCTGGATCCGGCGGACATTTTCGCTGGTGACATTGATATTGGCCAGATCATCCGCCCCCAGAATGTCCTGCTGACGGATCAGCAGCACCAGAATAGCGATGAGGTAGGATTTGATCATTAGCCCGTAGTCCTGGGACTGGGTCTCAAACTCCTCGCAGATCAGATCCAAAAGCTGTCGGATCTGCCGGGTCAAGGGAGAATTCCGCTCCAGACGGTTTTCAAACTGAGAATTTTTCAAAGAGAAGATTTTGGTGTACTTTGCGTCGAAGGTATCGTTGCTGTGGGACCAGAACAGATCCGGAAAAAAGTGGAATCCCATGGACACAATGTCCTCATCTCCGCAAATTTCCGTAACATGGTGCTGTTCGTTGCTCCGAAATATAAAAATATCACCGGGCTCTATGGAATATTGTTTATCTTTCAGAGTGAAAGTTCCATGACAATTATTAAAGTAGCCGATCTCCATAGCAGGGTGAGAATGGGCAATATAGGGTCTTTTTCCCGGAGAAACCTGATTATAATACAATCTGGCGTGAAAAGCCTGCTTTCCGGGGGCAGATAATACCGCTTCTTTGAATGTCATACTTTGTCAACTCCTCTCAAAATTCATCTTAGCACACAGTAAGATAATTTGCAAAAGAATTATAAAATAGTTGATATTTTTCGAACGATAGTTTATTGAATCTATAGAAGTTATCGTTTATCATCTATGGTGTAAACAACAAAAAAGGTGTTTACAAACCCGTTTGTTTTTGGCATAATCAATAAAAAGGAGAGAAAGCACAATGAAGAAAATTATTGCATTGATTCTGGCTCTGGTTATGGTTATGGCTCTGGCTGCCTGTGGCGGTTCCAGCGCTCCTGCACCCGAGGCTCCCGCAACTGAGGCTCCCAAGGCCGACGCACCCGCAACCGAGGCTCCCGTCGTTGAAGACAACAACGATGACGGCGCTGTCAAGATTTTCCTGGTCTCTCCCCTGATCGGCGGCTCCGCATGGGGCAACTGCCAGAAGGGCTTCGAAGCACGCTGTGCTGAACTGGGCTGGGAAGGCACCTACCTGGGCCCCGTCACTACCGCTAACACCGCTGAGATGGTCGAGCTGGTTGAGCTGGCAATCTCCAACGGCGCTGACATCATCATCGGCAACTGGAACGACCAGGAAGCCTTCAACGATGCTGTTGACCGCGCTATCGAAAAGGGCATCACCCTGCTGGGCATCAACTACTCTCTGCCCGGCCGTGCTGAGAACTACTGTGGCATCGACCCCGTCAAGCTGGGTTACATCCAGGCTGAAACTCTGGCCAAGAACATGGAAGGCCAGCCCATCAATGTTGTTTACATGCAGCCCCGTCTGAGCTCTCAGTCCCACAACATCAACTACGCTTCCTTCTGCGAGAAGTTGGCTGAGCTGCGTCCCGACGCAGTGGTCATCTCCCAGGAAGAAGCTGAGTCCAGCGCACAGGTCGCTTACGACAAGCTGTCCGCTATCCTGCTGGCTCATCCCGAGTGCAATGCACTGGTTGCCGATGACGGCTATGCAGCTGTCGGCGCAGCAACTCTGGTGGAAGAGCGCAACATGGCTGACGAGTTCTATGTCCAGGGCATCGACGGCGGCGCCGAGATCCTGCAGTATGTCCTGTCCGGCCATGCTGACTGCACCATCATCCAGGACTGGCTGTCCGTCGGTACCGGTGCTGTTGACCTGGCCAAGACCCTGTACGAGGGCGGCACCATTGACGGCTTCACCGGCATGGGCGCATACCCCCTGTACGCTGACGGCGTTGAGGCTTATGCCGCTGCCGAAGGCATCGACCTGGGCTAAGTATTTTTCTTGTGTCCAGCTTTAAATCCTAATGCTTGTCGTATCCAACGATTTTAAGTAAAGTAAGGGATTTGTTTTGAATTACGAGGTCCATAATATCGAAGGGATGGCATACATCATTCGGTATCCCGAAGGTTTTGATAATAGGAAGGAATACCCTGCAATCGTGTTTTTGCACGGCGCAGGGACCAGAGGAACCTCATTGACACCTCTTGTTGAGAATCCTTTCTTTAAAGAAGTCAATGCCTTATCAAATTTTCCGTTTGTCGTAATCGCACCATTGTGCCATGAGTTGTGTTGGTATGACCTTTTTCCACAACTGAAGAGATTGGTCTCTGAGGTTACCCAAATGCCGTTTGTATGCGGAAAGAGGATATACCTAATGGGAGCAAGTATGGGCGGGTATGCTACTTGGCAGCTGGCTATGAGCGTCCCGGAATATATTGCTGCTATTGTTCCTATCTGCGGCGGTGGTATCTATGCGTTTGCAGATCGACTGATCAATGTCCCCGCCTGGGCGTTCCACGGCGGAAAAGACATGGTTGTTTACCCAGAGGAATCGCAGAAGATGGTAGATGCGATTAATGCTGCTGGCGGTGACGCGAAGCTGACAATTTATCCGGAAAATGATCACAATGCATGGTCAGATACATATTCAAATCCATGTGTATATCAATGGCTTTTGGAGCATCAAAACTGCCGTTTTGAACCTACAGACAATCGGCTTGATGATAATGTAAAATTCGGGTAAAACCGGAAATATTTGAAATTTGTAAATCTTATGGCCCGCCTCCGGATCATACCACAACCGGAGGCGGGTTTATCAAATGGAGGCAAAAACATGGAAGTATCTAAAAGCAAACAGATTATGCGCAGAATTATGGCGTATAACGAGCTGGGCGCGATTGTTCCTCTTGCAGCGCTACTGATCATCGTTGCAATCATTAACCCCAACTTCTTCGGTATGGCAAATATTATTGATATTCTGCGTACCGCCAGCTTCTCCTTCTTCATCGGTGTTCCCATGACCTTCCTGCTGACCAGCGGCGGCATGGACCTGTCTGTCGGTTCTACCTTGTCTTTGGCAGGTGTTACCGCTGCTTACTGCATCAAATCCGGTTTCGGTATCCCCGTGGCCATCATCGCGGCTCTGGCTGTGGGAGTTCTGATTGGCTGGATCAATGGCATCATCATTGTTAAGATGGGCCAGCCTGCTTTTATCACCACTCTGGGTACTCAGTACATCTTCTCCGGTATCGCTCTGGTCTGGACCGGCGGTCTGGCTATCACTGGCATGACCAGTGAGTTCAAGGCTATGGGTCAGACCTATCTGGCTGATACCGTTCCTATCCCCATCCTGTATGCCATCATCATCGGCATCATCGGCTACATCATTCTGAACCGGTCCAAGTTTGGCCGTTCCATCGCTGCCATCGGCGGCAACCCCGAAACCGCTTACCTGGCAGGTATCCCCGTTGTGAAGCGCCGCATCATCATCTACATCGCTGTTGGTGTCCTGGCTGCTTTCACCGGTATCATCTGGGCTGCCCGCTTCGCCTCCGGTATCCCCGGCGCAGGCGACGGTGTCAACCTGAAGATCATGGCTGCCGTTATCATCGGCGGCACCTCCCCCAGCGGCGGCTCCGGCACCATCGTCGGTACTGCCATCGGCTGCATCCTGCTTGCCACCATTACCAACTTCCTGATCCTGGTTGGCATTCCCTCTACCGCACAGATGCTGATCTTTGGCGTCATTCTGATCCTGGCCATCTTCATCGATAAGTATCGCCGTGTGATCCTCAGCGGTAAGTAAGCCAACGGAAGAAAAGGAGGTCAATTATGGCTGAAAGAATTCTGGAAATGCGCCATGTGACCAAGCGTTTCCCCGGCGTGCTTGCGCTGAATGACATCTCCATCGAGTTGGACGAAGGCGAGATCTTAGCCATCTGCGGCGAGAACGGTGCCGGTAAATCCACTTTGATGAAGGTCCTCAGCGGCAGCTATACTTCCCACGAGTATGAGGGCGAAATCTGGTTCAAAGGTGAAAAAGTAAACAATATGTCCGTTCACGTTGCCCGTGAACTGGGCATTGAAATGATCTACCAGGAGATCAATGCCATGCTGGACGGCACCATTGAGGAAAACCTCTTTGTTGGCTGCCTCCCCGGCAAGGGCCCCCTGGTGGACTATAAATTCCTCCACGAAGAGACCAGAAAGGTCCTGGAGGAGATCGATATCAATGTTGCTCCCACATCCCTGGCCCGGCCTTTGAGCTCCGGCCAGCTGCAGATGCTGTCCATCATGCGGGCAGTCATCCGCAAGCCCAAGATCCTGGTGCTGGACGAGCCCACCTCCGCTTTGACTGACAGAGAGGTGGAGAAGCTGTTCTCCATCCTGCGCCGTCTGAAGGCCGAGGGCGTGGCCTGCATCTACATCAGCCACAAGCTGGACGAGGTCTTTACCATCGCGGACCGGGTTGTGGTCATGCGTGACGGCCAGTTTGTTTCCTCCAAGCTCATCACCGAAACCGACAACAACACCCTGGTTGAGGAAATGGTCGGCCGTAAAATGAGCAGCATGTACCCCGAGGGCCGGTTCCAGGCCAGCGACGAGGTGATCCTGGAGGTCAAGCATCTGTATGTCCCCAGCCCCACCATTGTGGATAAGTACATTGTGGAAGACATCGGCTTCCAGCTGCACAAGGGCGAAATTCTGGGCCTGGGCGGCCTGGTTGGCGCCGGCCGAAGCGAAACTCTGGGTGCCGTCTTCGGACAGATCACCCAGGGCGTCAAGAAGGAAGTGTACATTGACGGCAAGCCCGTCAACATCACCTGCCCCAAGGACGGCATCAACAACGGCATCGGCTTCGTGACAGAAGAGCGTAAGAAGAGCGGCTTCGTCTGGCTCATGAGCATCCTGCACAATCTGACTCTGGTGAACCTGCGCAAGCTCCCCGGCAAGTATCTGATCGATAAGAAGGCCGAGCGGGAATCTGCACAGGGTGTCTTCGACCGGCTGCGCATCAAGGCTCCTTCCATGGATACACTGATCGTCAACCTGTCCGGCGGCAACCAGCAGAAGGTGGTTCTGGGCAAGTGGCTGCTGGAGAATCCCCGGATCCTGTTTGTGGACGAGCCCACCAAGGGCATCGACGTGGGTACCAAAGCCGAGATCTACAACATCATGCGGGAACTGACCAAGCAGGGCATCTCCATCATCATGGCTTCCTCCGATATGCCGGAGCTGGTCAACGTGTCCGACCGTGTTCTGGTCCTGTCCAGCGGCAAGATCCAGGGCGAGCTGAAGGGCGAGGAGATCACCCAGTCCAACGTTATGAAGCTGGCAATTCTGTAATTTTTCAACCATATAAAAATCCGGAATACATTTGTATTCCGGATTTTTTGAAAAAAGTAGGATTTTTCTGCACCTCTGGCTGTGCTTCGCCTACGATAAGTATGTCATTGCGAGGGAGCTTGCGACCGTGGCAATCCGCATTCCCTCAAAAATGTAGTCTTCAGAAATGTCATGTAAAAGAGAACGGATTGCCACACCAGTGTGCGCACTGGTTCGCAATGACATTGTTTTCTGACATTAAGCACAGACGGAAGTGTGTGGTTATGTTTATCGAAATCAAGAGGTGTTACTATGTTTGATTTAACGGGTAAAAAAGTTTTGGTCACCGGCTCCTCCTCCGGCATCGGCGCAGCTACCGCCGCTATGCTGGCAGAAGCGGGTGCAGAGGTCTTTATCCATGCCTCCTCCAGCCTGGAAAAGGCAAAGAAGGTTTGCGACGGCATCCGGGGTCTGACCCACCCTGTGGTGGCCGACCTGGGAGATTCCCATGCCGATGAGATTCTCTATGCCCAGACCGGTGATGTGGATGTGCTGGTGCTGAATGCCTCCATCCAGACCCGCAAGCCCTGGGACCAGGTGACGGAAGAGGATTTCACCTCCGTCATCCGGGTGAATCTGCTGTCTACCATGAAGCTGATCCAGAAGTATGTGCCTCATATGAAGGAGCAGCGCTGGGGCCGGGTCATTTGCGTGGGCTCCATCCAGCAGTATAAGCCCCACAAGGATATGCTGATCTACGCTGCCAGCAAGGAGGGCCAGATGAGCCTGGTCCGGAACCTGGCCAAGCAACTTTCCCCCTTCGGCATCACGGTGAACAATATGTCTCCCGGCACCATCCTGACTCCCCGGAACTCCGGCGTTCTGGCGATTAAGGAGTATAACGATGCCTGTGTGGCCGGCATTCCCTGCGGCTACATCGGCGAGCCGAAGGACTGCGCCGGCGCCGTGGTGCTGCTGGCTTCCGAGGAGGGCCGCTACATCAACGGCATCGATATCCTCTGCGACGGCGGTATGCACCTGTGAGTACCCGACTGCTGGTCGGCACCTATGAGGAAGAACGGGGCCTCTGGGCGCTGAAGCTGGATTTGAAAAACAAGCAGGTTTTGGAAAAAACCTGCGTATCCCCCACCCGGCGCAATTCCTATCTGGTGCAGCGGGGAGAATACCTTTTCGCCGTCAGTGAAGTTCCTCTGGCAGAGGGGGCTGTGGGGGCTTTGCACAGCTTCCGCGTCACCGATTCCGGACTGGAAGCCGTGGACACGTTGTCCCATTTGCCTCCGCTGCTGGCCCACCTGTGGGTCAACAAGGCCGGAACGGTGGTCTATACTGCCAGCTACGGCACCGGCGAAATCATGGCCATCCGGGTGCAGGACGGAAAATTTGGCGAACTTCTCAGCTACACCCGCAACAGCGGCAGCAGCGTCAATCCCAAGCGGCAGACCTGCGCCCATCCCCACAGCGTGTGGCTGGATTCGGAGGAGAAATTTCTGTACCTGTGCGACCTGGGTACCGATGAATTGCTCCGCTTTTCTTTAGGCGAACAGGGAGAGCTTCTGGAAAAAGAAGCCTTGTCTGTTCCTGCCGGCTACGGCCCCCGGCATCTGGTGTTTTCTCCCGATGGAAGCAAAGCCTGGGTGCTGACGGAAATGATCTGGCATCTGCTGGAGGTGGACATTTCCAGGGAGAAAATGGTGCTGACCAAAGACATTTCCCTGGAAGGGAACATTCCCAGAGAGAGCCAGGGCGGCGGCGCCATCCGTATTTCTGCTGACGGAAAAGATTTGTACTGCTCCAATCGGAGCAAGGACCACAGCTGCATTGGCATTTTGGATGCGGATACCCTGGAGGTCAGGGAAACCTTGAGGGACTGCCTCTGGCCCCGGGATTTTATCCTCACGGAGGACGAAAAATTTCTCCTCTGCGGCAACCAGACGGGAGATTCCATCAGCATTTTCCGGAATACCGAAGCGGGCTGGGAGCCCTATTGGAAAATTCCCGATGTTCCCACCCCGGTGTGTATTGTGGGCCGCCCCGGCAAACAATAATTTACCGTCGTAATAATTTCCCCCACACATAGCAGAACCCCCGGATTGCTCCGGGGGTTTCTTTGATAATATTTAGCTCCACAGACGGTCGTTGGAGAATTCCATATTCCACTGGTCGGTGGATTCCCACATGCCGGGGATGTTGGGGTTGATGTGCTCGCGGAGCACTTCCTCGTTGAGGCTGTCGATACCCAGACCGGGTTTGTTGGGCACCTTGATGAAGCCGTCCTCGATGATGGGGTTGGGCAGGCCATTGACCATGTCGCTCCACCAGGGCACGTCCACGCTGTGGAATTCCAGCGCCAGCACATTGTGCATAGCGGCACAGGTATGGACAGCGGCCATGCAGGCCACGGGGGACTCTGCCATATGGACAGCAACGGCAACGCCGTTCTCGTCGGCCATGTCGGCGATCTTCTTCAGTTCCAGAGCGCCGCCGCAGGTCAGAATGTCGGGGTGGATGACGGAAACGCCGCCCTGCTTGATCAGAGGCTCGAAGCCTTCCTTCAGATAGATGTCCTCACCGGTGCAGATAGGCACGCAGCAGGAATTGCGCATCTTCACGTAGTGATCGGTGTACATCCAGGGAGCCAGGTCCTCAGCCCAGGCCAGGTTGTACTTCTCCATCCGGCGCAGGAAGCGGATGGTGCTTTCCATGCAGACATGTCCGAAATGGTCGATGGCCAGAGGGACTTCGTAGCCGATAACGTCACGGACTTCCTTGACGTAGTTCTCCAGGTAATCCAGGCCCTTTTCGGTGATCTGGATGCCGGTGAAGGGATGGGCGGTGGTGACGATCTGGTAGCTCTTCTGATGCTTGACCATGTCGGAGGTGACGGAGCCGCCCTGGACATTCAGAATGTGGGAAGCGTACTTCTTCATGTCGTCGATGAAGCCCAGAGGTGCGGTGATGGTGCCGGGCTCATCCAGCAGCAGGCCGATGCCCAGGTCCATCTTCAGGAAGGTGAAGCCCTGGTCCATGCGCTCCTTCAGAGCCAGACCCATGTCGTGGCCGGTGTGCTTGCCGTCCACGTCGGTGTCGCAGTAGACACGGATGGAGTCACGGAACTTGCCGCCCAGCATCTGGTACAGGGGCACGCCGTAGGCCTTGCCGGCCAGATCCCACAGAGCGATCTCGATACCGGAAACGCCGCCGCCCTGGCGGGAGTGGAAGCCGAACTGCTTGATCTTGCGGAACAGGCGGTCCACATCACAGGGGTTTTCGCCGATGAGGCGGCTCTTCAGCATGGCGGCGTAGGTCTTGGTGGAAGCGTCACGGACTTCGCCATAGCCTTCGATGCCCTGGTTGGTCATGATCTTGATGAGGGTGCAGCGCTTGGGTGCGCCGTCGATATCCACGAACCGGATGTCCGTAATGCGCAGGTCAGAGGGATTGGAGTAAGTATTGTAGCTCATGAAACAATCTCCTTTGTAAATAAATTTGTGTCATTGCGAACCAGCGCGCAAGCTGGTGTGGTGACCGAAGGGAATGCCTGTGGTGCAATCTCCGGATATTATTGTACAGAAGAAGACTTCCGATTTCTAACAAAATTCTTTTTTCTTTTTCCACTTTTTTTCGATTGTTCCTATGGCGGCTTGCGAAAGAATTTGGTATAATGCTATAAAATATCAAAAGCAGCTGTCATCCCGAGCGAAGTGTCAACGAAGTCGAGGGATCTTGGCACTAAGTTATCTGCATATGTAGACCAAGTGCGAAGATCCTTCGACTCCCCTTCGGCTTCGCTCAGGGTCGCTCAGAATGACATACGTGTACACAAAATCCAGGAGGTGATGTGCCATGATCACAGCGGCATCCTATACCATCGGCGGTGAAAAGAATAGCGCTCCCCGGTTGCGGCTGTTTCACAGCGTCGTGCAGCCCTTCCAGCGGCCCTATACGGAGCATCGGCACACGGCCTTTGAGCTTTCCTTGATCTGCTCCGGCAGCGGTACCTACCGGGTGGGAGAAAAAAGCTACCCCTTCCGGGAGGGGGATGTGTTCCTGTTCAGCACCAATGAACCCCACTGCATCGTGGAGGTTTCCGGTGTGCTGGATATCATGAATCTGCAGTTTGAACCCCGGTACCTGTGGTCGGCGGAGAATGCCATGTACCAGGTCCAGTACCCGGATATTTTCTTCAAGCGCAGCGAAACCTATTCTCACCGTCTGTCTGTCCGCCCCGATGCCGCCCGGGAGATCGCCCGGCGGCTGCAAAGCGTGGAATATGAGTTTATCCAGAAAAAAACCGACTACCGGTTGATGGTGAAGCTGCTGGTGCTGGAGCTGCTGGTGCTGATCCGCCGGGAGTATGCCGACTGGTTCCCGAAACCCGGCACCGCCGTCCAGGTCAGCTACCTGAACCAGATGGAAAAGGCCTTGGATTACATCGACCGGAATCTGACGGAGGAACTGCATCTGGAGGAGGTGGCACGGGAGGCCGCCATGAGCGCCGCATATTTCTCCACCCTCTTCAAGAAGCTCAACGGCATGACCCTCTGGGAGTACGTCCAGTCCCGGCGCATCGAACTGGCGGCGGAGAAGCTGCTGAATTCCGACCGGAACGTGGGCGAAATCGCCATGGAGTGCGGCTACAACTCCATTTCCAATTTCAACCGCAGCTTCAAGACCGTCATAGGTCAGACCCCCGTGGCTTACCGAAAGGCCAATCAGAAATCAGAATAACGCAGCCAAATAACAATCAATATTCCGATAAAAACCGCCCACAGCCGTTTAGCTGTGGGCGGTTTAAACAACTTTAAGGGTTTAGGGATGGAGGAATACCTGGGTCAGCTCCGTGGGGCCGTCGGTGCCTTCGGCATAGTAGAGGATGTCCTTCATATATTCTCCCCAGCGGCGGTTTACCTCCGATGCATTCTGAATCCGAACAGAATCCATGGGGTCGATGCTGCACTCCATGTAGGCAAAGAGTTCATTGCCGCAGTTCCAGATGGTATAATTGTGGATGCCCGCTTCATTGAGCATTTCGGTCATCTCCGGCCAGATGGCATCATGGCGTCTTTTGTATTCTTCTATATCGCGTACATACGCTTTCCATGCATATCGAAACATTGTCGTTCCTCCTTGTATCAATTGGGATCCGTGGGTTTAAAGATTCATCAGTATCACGGAGCATGCGCCGATCAGATAGCTGATCTGCTGACGGCGGGTGCTTTTTTCGTGATAAAGGAATTTACCAAGCAGGGGCGCAAACAGCAGCGTAAGGCCGGAAAGGGTCGGGAACAGCAGAGATGCGGGCATACGGGCATTCAGAAGCATCATCAGCAGGTTGACCAAGGAGCAGGCCAGACCGATGCCCAGCATGGGTACCCAGCCGTTTTTCAGACAATGCCTGATCTGCTGATGGTTCACACGCTTGAACAGGCAGTATGCCAGGCAAAGCGCCGCGCACAGCACGCTGCCGTAGAACATGAATTCATTTTCGTAATGGCCGGGGAAGCTGGTCTGATGCAGCTTTTGGGCCAGGGTGCAGCCGGCATTGCAGAAAAAGGTAAGGATCGTGTAGACCCACCAGCGGGGAGTAAGGCGGCAGTCATCGGGAGCCTTTTCATGCAGCAGCAGCACAGAGATCACAAGCAAACCAATGCCGATGCCCATGGTAAGAGAGAGGGATTCGTGCAGGAATACCAGACCAAAGATCGTTACCAGCACCATGGAGGCAGAGATCAGCAATGAGGTAAGGGCGAAAGGACCCGTCAGATAGGCCATGGTGCAGGCGATCAGATTTACCGCCAGCATGATGCCGTAGGACAGGGCATATGGCATGGTCGGACCGTGCCAGTCCAGCCGGAATCCACCGAGAATGAGGAAGAACAGTGCAATGATCAGCACCCGCACCAGGGTGAATACGCTGGAATTTTCCACAGAAGCCTCCAGCTTTTGGTTGTACATCCGTGTAAAAATGGATTGCATGCACATGAAGAAAGCCAGCAGTATGGTAAGGAGCCAATTATGCATAACATGTCCTCTCTTTCCTGGAAAATGATAGACTTTTGATTATTTTATCAAAGGGAAAAAGAGGTTTGCTATGGAAGATCATGACAGGAAATAGCGTGATGATGACATTTCCATACTGCCTGATCAGGTAGTGCTTCTGCCCACAGAACGCTGTATGCGAAACTGGAAGGGCGTGACCCCTTCCTGCTGGCGGAAGAGGCGGATAAAATGGGAGGCATTGCAGAAACCGCAGTGCATACCGATTTCCTCCACCGAGAGTTTGGTGGAAACCAGCAGTTCCTTGGCGTGGTTGATGCGGGTATGGACCAGGCAGGAGGAGAAGCTGCTGCCCGCATATTGGTGGAACAGACGGGACAAATAGCAGGAATTGATGTGCAGCTCATCGGAGATATCCTTGAGCTTCAGAGGCTCCGCATACCGTTTTTCGATCAGGATCAGCGCCTTTTCCACATAGGGATTATTGGCATGCATGAACTGTATGGGGTCTAATTGCAGCATCATTTGGGTCAGAATGCCGCTGAGAAGATTAAAGGCGTACAGGTCGCCCATTTCGCTGGAGGGCTGGCGGTAGATACGAGCAAGCTTTTCATAGGTATCGATCACTTTTTGCAGCCAGTCTACTTCTATAAAGAAGTGGCGGCTCTTTTCCAGAAACAGATCGTAGAATTTTTCTGCCAAAGGCCCGCCGATCTGAATGAAATAATTTTCGCAAAGGCCGTACTGATTCTGCACATATCCGCTGCGGTTATCCATAAAGGCAAGGGGATTATTATTGTAGGGCGGGAAAAACCGATAAGATTCTCCTTTGTAATCCTGGAACTCAATGATAGGTTCCGATCCGTTGGGAGCAAGAAAGCTTAAACAGAAGCTTTCCTCCGGCAAACGGACGGAGGAACAGTGTCCGTCCTGATAAAAATGGCCCAGCTCCAGTACATACAGCCCCATGGATTGGGCGAACTTACTGGGGGTAACAAAAATCCACTGGGATCTTGAGTCAAAGGTTTCAAAATCCCATTTATGAATGGATGTGGCAGCCATAAACATCGCTCCTTTACCTTGATGTCATCATTATACCATTTATGTAGATGATTGTACAGTGACTATATTGAAATTCCAGGATAAAATAACTAAAAAGAGATTGAAAAATCAGCGAATTCATGTGCGGTTTTGCTTATAGCCCTTCGAGGGTTTTTGAGCAAGCGGTCAATTTACACCAAAAAACCGTATATTAAATCGAATTTTATACGAATTCAGCAAAGTTGATTGCCGCAACAAAACTAATGTTTTGTACTGTTTTATCGTATTTTAGCAGTGGATGCTGCTGAAAATAAAAATATTAAAGGAGACGGAAAAGTATGAAGAAATTACTTGCTCTGCTGCTCGCTCTGCTCATGGCTCTCTCCTGCGTCGCTTGCGCAGCTGAAGAAGCTCCCGAGAAGGCTCCTGCAGAAGAAAAGGTCGAAACCCCCGCTGATGAGGCTTTTGACAGTTCCCTGATCCTGTCCCGCCCCGAAGATGCTGACGAAGCCCTGGCATGGGCCAAGGAGCAGAACTGGGGCAAAACCTACACCATCGGCTTTGGCTCTCTGAACGACAGTGACCCCGTTGCCAAGGTTATGGGCGACCGTTTTGTTGAGTGGTGCGGCTACTACGGCATCAAAGTCGTTCGTACCGACAACAAGTCCGAAGGTACCACCGCTGTTACCAACGTTCAGCTGATGCTGAACCAGGGCGTGGACGCCATCGTTGAGTTCAACGTTGACGCCTCCGTTTCCGGCGCTGTTATGGATATGTGCAATGAAGCCGGCGTTCCCGTCGTGGCCATTGACATCCCCCATGAAGGCGCAACCTTCTTCGGCGCTGACAACTATCTGTGCGGCGAGATGTGCGGCGAGTACATCGTTCAGGCTGCTCTGGACAAGTGGGGCGATTTCGATTGCCTGCTGCTGATGGACCAGATCGTTGCCGGTGAGCTGCCCCGTCAGCGCGTGCTGCAGGCTGTTACCGGTGCCCGCAAGATCATTCCCGATCTGCCCGATGAGAAGGTCTACAACATCGACGGCGGCGTTTCTCTGGATACCGCTGTTACCGCCAGTGCCGCATTCCTGCAGGCCCATCCCGACGAGAAGATCGCCGTTGTCTGCCTGAGTGCCGCTATGCCCGTCGCCATGATGTCCGCTGCTGAGACCGCCGGCCGTTCCGACGATGTCATCATCATCGGTAACAACGAAGACGCATTCTTCGGCTACAACCCCGAGGGCAGCCCCTGGGTCGCAGCCATCACCTTCGAGCTGGTCAACTACGGCAAGTGGATCGCTCCTCTGGTCCGCGAAGGTCTGGATACCGGCGTATGGCCCGAGAACGTCTATGTGGAGCACAACATTCTGACCCACGAGAACATGGATGAGCTCTTCCCCAACTGGAGAGAAGACATGGAAGCAGGTATTTATCCCAAGTAATCGTTTCATTTGAAGAAATGCTTTTCCCGTCCCAACGGAACGGGTAGAGAATCTCACAGGAAACTCTCCCCGTCCGTTTCGGGCGGGGAGAGTTTCTTACAAGAGAAAGGAGCGCGAATCGTTTGTCGAATATCTTTTTTCGGGCTTCGGGTATCTCTAAGATCTTTCCCGGCGTAAAAGCCCTGGACAATGTTAATTTCGAACTCTCAAAAGGAGAGATTCTGGCGCTGGTTGGTGAAAACGGTGCCGGTAAATCCACCTTTATCAAAATTATGTCCGGCGTGTATCAGCCCAATGAGGGCAGTCTGGAGATGGACGGCAAGAGCGTCGTCTTCCCAACGCCTAACGAGGCCTTCAATGCCGGTATCTGCGTGGTCCATCAGGAGCTGAGTTATATTCCTGAGCTTTCCGTGGCGGAAAACATCATGATGATCAACTATCCGCTGAAGAGGGGTCTTGTGGACTGGAAGACCATCCGCAAAAACGCGAAGGACGCTCTGGCAAGAATCGGCGTGGAGATCGATGTGGATCAGCCCATCAAGAAGTGCTCCACAGCCCAGAAGCAGTTGATCGAAATTGCAAAGGCGATCTTCTGGAATGCCCGCATCATCATTTTGGACGAGCCTACCTCGGCGCTGAACAAGGAAGACGCGGCCAAGATGCTGGCCTACATCAATAAGATTGCAAAAGAACAGGATGTGGCTGTTGTATTTATTACCCACAGACTGAACGAAGTATTTGAAATTGCAGACCGGGCCATGGTACTGCGTGACGGCAAGCACGTTGCGACCCTGGATGTCAAGAACACGACCCAGGATGAGCTGATCCGTCACATGGTGGGCCGGGATCTTGTGGATATGTATCCGAAGCTGGATGTCGAACTCGGTGATGTGATTCTTGAAGCCCGGAAGCTGTGCAACCGTAAGGTCAAGGACATCAGCTTCCAGATCCGTGCAGGCGAGGTCCTGGGTATTTACGGCCTCATGGGCTCCGGCCATATGGAAGTGGGCAAGATGCTCTTCGGCGATATGCCTGCCAGCGAAGGCACGTTCCTGCTGGAGGGTAAGGAGATCAAGATCGCCAACCCCATGGACGCCACCAAGCACGGCCTGGCCTATATTCCCAGCGAACGTAAGGTAGAAGGTCTTGCTCTGGCTTACCCGGTGGAGCAGAACATCGTGCCTGTCCGCTATCAGGTCAACAAGGAAAGACTGGTGAACTACAAGCAGGAACACGAGATCGCCAGAAAGTGGATCAAGACCCTCCGCATCAAAACGCCCTCTCCGGAGGCCAAGGTCGGCAGCCTTTCCGGCGGCAATCAGCAGAAGGTCGTTCTGTCCAAATGGCTGGAAGTCAATCCCAAGCTGATCATCATGGTGGACCCCACCCGTGGCATCGATGTAGGCAGCAAGGCAGAAATCTATGAGATTATCGAATCCATGTGCCAGCAGGGTCTGGCCGTGGTACTGATCACAGCCGAAATGCCGGAGCTGATGGCCATGTCCGACAGGGCTGTTATCATGTGCAACGGCAGGATCAGCTGCATTATGGACCGCAGCGAATTCAGCCAGGAAGCCATCATGGAAGCTGCGATCTATCTGAAGGAGGAAACATAATGGAAGGTAAAAATAGACTTGGCAATAAGAGTATTCTTGCACGTCTGGGCAAGGTAGAAGTTATTACGATGATCCTTGCCCTGATCGCAGAAATGATCCTCTTCTCGCTGCTTTCTCCCCATTTCTTTACGGTCAGTAACCTGCTGACCATCGTCCAGTATTGCGCACTGGTCGGTATCGTTGCCCTTCCCTTTTCTATTCTGGGTATCTCCGGCAGCATGGACCTGTCCCTGGGCTCCACTGTGGCCTTCACTTCCATGATCGTTGCCATTACCTTTAAGGATATGGGCGGCACGACCACGGCTCTGATCTCCTGCATTCTGCTGGGTGTTCTTGCCGGTGCTGCGGTGGGTGCCATCAACGGCTTCTTTATCGCAAAGATGAAGCTGGCACCCTTTATCGCAACGCTGACCTCCATGAACTATCTGCGCGGCATTGCCTATCTGCTGAGAAATGGCCAGCCTGTGGCCGTTATGGAGAAAAACTTCGGATTTATCGGCCGTGGCCGTACCTTCGGTCTGCCCAATACCCTTTATATCTATGTGGTGCTGATCGTAATTTTCTGGTTCATCGCCAAGTACACCGTTTTTGGACGCCGTTCCTACATGGTCGGCGGCAACCAGGATGCTGCCCGTCTAATGGGTATCAACGTTGAAAAGCATCTGATCATCCTGCACATCATCACCAGTGCAGTTACCGGCTTTGTGGGCTTCCTCACCGCTTCTCAGGTCGGCGCCGCACTGCCCAACTCCTCTTCCGAATTTGGCTTTGATGTCATCTCCGCTGCCGTTCTGGGCGGCGTGTCCATCGCCGGCGGCAAGGGCAGCCCCCTGTACAGCGTGCTGGGCGTTCTGATCCTGGCAATTCTGGATAACGGTCTGATCATTCTGAATGTCAGCACCTATTGGCAGCTGGTGGTTTCCGGTCTGATTCTGCTGTTTGCTGTTACGGTGGACTCCATCAAGAACATGCAGGCGGCAAAGAAGTATTGATTTGCTGCATTCATAATCATAGAAATTGGAGGAAAATGTAATGAAAACCAGTATCAGTGAAAAAGCGAAAATCGGCGTTATGACTGTCGGCCATAAGGAATACTGGGAGTGGAATCAGTTCCCCGCAATGAAGGGTGATCTGACCCGCATGGGACAGGATATTGCAGACTGCATCCGCGAGACCGGTGCAGAAGTTTATTTTGAGTTTGTGGACAATCGGGAGCAGTCCGTTGAAGTGGGCAGACGCTTCAAGGCTCTGGACATCGACCTGCTCTTCCTGCACATTACTACCTACGCAGCTTCCGGCCGCTGGGTCCAGGGTGCCATCGCCTGCGGCTGTCCCATCGTTGTTGTTGGTTCCATGCGTTATCTGGACCTGTCCGGTATCCGCGATATCGACGCAGACGAAGGCAACTCCGCCGGCGGCAACTGCGGCTTCCCCGAAGCTTATCACGCGCTGACCCGTGTGGGCCACCGTCCTGCCGGTCTGGTCTTCGGCCGTCACTTCTGGAGAGAAGGCGAGCCCATGGATCCCACCGACCGTTTCCGCAAGCAGCTGCATGAGTGGACCAGAGCTGCCAATGCTGTCCGTGCATTCAAGGGCGCTGCCTTTGGCTTCATGGGCCACACCTACGAAGGCATGCTGGATATGAACTTCGATCCCACCTCTATCACCAAGGTCGTGGGCGCCCACGTGCAGATGGTGGAGATGTGCGAGCTGGTGGACTACATCGAAAAGTGCACCGATGAAGAAGTGGATGCCAAGATGGAGGAGATCCGGGAGACCTTCGAATTCAAGGATCACAGCTACGAGCGTATGACTGTTGACATCCGGGAAGAGGAAGTCCTCTGGACCGCCAAGGTCGCGGTGGCTCTGGAGAAGCTGGTCAAGAACAACAATCTGTCCGGTCTGGTCTACTACTATCTGGGCGAGAACGACAGCATCTACGAGCGCGCAGCTTCCAATCTGATCATCGGCAACACCCTGATGACCCCCCAGGGCATCTCCATGGCCGGCGAAGCCGACATGAAGACCTGCCTGGCCATGTATCTGACCAGCGCACTGGGCTGCGGCGGCTCCTTCTCCGAGTTCTGCGGCATGTCTTTCGACGACAACCATCTGGCAGTTGGTCACGACGGCCCCCACGACCTGCGCGTCTGCGAAGGCAAGCCCTGGATGCGCGGTCTGGCCTTCATGCACGGCAAGAAGGGTCACGGTGTCTCTGTTGAGTTCCGTCTGAAGTATGGCCCCATCTCCATGGTCGCTCTGACCCAGGATGAGAACTGCCAGTTCAAGCTGGTCTACGCCGAGGGCGAATCCGTTCGCGGCTGGATCTCCCAGCAGGGCAACTCCATCACCCGTGCTGACTTCGGCATGGATGTCTGCGAGTTCATGGAGCAGTGGACCAAGGCCGGTCCCACCCACCATGCTGCTCTGGCCATTGGCCACTGCGGTTCTATGGTCGAGAAGTTCGGCGCTCTGATGAACATCCCCGTGGAAAAGATCGGCGTATAATGCCGGGCAGCGGCCCGGGCCGCAGTTCTTACATGGTATAAAAAATCTCCCTTGTTCCAAAACGGAGCAAGGGAGATTGCTTTTACGTTGCCAGAGGATGATGTTTGGATTCTTAGCAGTAGAAGTCCCGGATGCGCTTTGCGCGGCTGGGATGGCGCAGCTTGCGGATGGCTTTGTTCTCGATCTGGCGGATACGCTCACGGGTAACGCCGAAGATCTGGCCCACTTCCTCCAGGGTGTGGGTGCGGCCGTCGTACATGCCGAAGCGCATACGCAGCACGTCTGCCTCACGCTCAGTCAGGGTGTCCAGGATCTCCTTCAGAGCCTCTGCCAGCATGGCGTTGGAGGTAGCATCGGCGGGACCGGGGGTCCGCTCGTCTTCCACGAAGGAGCCGATGGAGGTATCTTCTTCATCGCCCACGGGGGTATCCAGGGACAGGGTATCGGCGGCGGTACGGTTGGCTTCGATGATCTTTTCCACAGGCAGGTTCAGCTCTGCGGCGATCTCTTCCACGGTAGGCTCACGGCCCAGCTCCTGGACCAGCTTCCGGTTGCAGCGGGTGGCCTTGTTGATGACCTCTACCATATGCACCGGGACGCGGATGGTCCGGGCCTGGTCGGCGATGGCGCGGGTGATGGCCTGCCGGATCCATCAGGTGGCATATGTAGATAACTTGTTTCCCTTTGTCCAGTCGAACTTGTCCACGGCACGGATCAGGTCCGTCTTGCCCTCCTGGATCAGGTCCAGAATGTGCAGGCCTCGGCCGGAGTACTTCTTGGCGATGGAAACGACCAGACGCAGGTTGGCTTCCGTCAGCTTGTTCTTGGCGTCCTGGTCACCCTCGGCGACCCGCTT
>JAZSHO010000114.1:0-2847 GCA_045533345.1 Faecousia sp.
GCAATGACATACTCCTTTTTTCTGCTAAGCTAAACAATAATTTATCTCAGCAGCATAGAATCGGGCTGAGTGAACGGGTAACGATTACCACCAGACTCCGTGCGAGATGGCCGCCGGGCCACCCCGGCAAACAATAATTTACCACCGCAAAAGCGTTACCGGGCCGAGCGGACGGGTAACGACTACCGCCGTATTTCGTGCGAATTGGCCGTGGGGCCATCCCCACAAACAATAATTTATCTTTGGTTTGACGTAACATAAAAAATAGGGTATGATATAAGGTAGATAATTATGGGGGTGAGGGAATTGGAGCTGATTTGTCCCATTTGCGGGGAACAACTGGAGAAGCAGGAGCGGAATTACCTCTGCGGCAACCGCCACAGCTTTGACATTGCCCGGCAGGGCTACGTGAACCTGCTGCCCGTCCAGCAAAAGCGCTCTCTGGCCCCCGGCGACACCCGGGAACAGGTCCTCAGCCGCCGTTCCTTTTTGGAAGCAGGTTATTACACCCCCATCGCCGAAGCCCTCATCCATGCCGCCAAAAAATACGGTGTTTCCGGAGAAATCCTGGACATCGGCTGCGGCGAGGGCTGGTACTCTGCCCAGCTGGCGGACGCTTTGCACGCCAATTTAACGGGCCTGGACATCTCCAAGGAGGCCGTCCGCTGTGCCGCCGCCAAGTACAAAGGAAAGCTGTGGCTCACCGCCACCGCCGCCCACATTCCGGTGGCCGATGCCAGTGCCGACCTTCTCACCAGTCTTTTTGCGCTGACCCTGCCGGAAGAATTCCATCGGGTGCTGAAACCCAATGGCCTCTACTTCCAGGTGCTGGCCGCCCAGGACCATCTGCTGGGACTGAAAGGCATTATTTACGACGAACTGAAATTCAAGGAAAAAGATTCCGTCCCGGACCTGCCGGGCTTCACCCGGCTGGAAACCATCCCCATCCGGTTCACCTTCACCGTGGAGGGGGAGCAGGTGCAAAACCTTTTCTCCATGACCCCTCACGTATTCCGCATCGGAAAGGCCGGCGCCGAACGTCTGCGCCGGACGGACCGGCTTACGGACACCGCCAGCTGTGTGCTGAACATCTTCCGTCGGGATTAACTTGCCCGGAATGGCCTTTTTTATGGCTGGAAAAAAGTCGAAATCATTAAAAATGCTGTCATCGCGAACCAGTCCACTTAAGTGGTGTGGCGATCCCCCAGACACTCCTGGAAACCATAGGGGATTGCCACGCCAGTGTGAACACTGGCTCGCAATGACTCCCTTATTTGGAGTTACCTATGCTCAACAAATTGCAAGCCGTTGTGAACAAATACGAGGAGCTCTGCGCCAAATCGGAACAGCCGGATTTTTACGCCGACCCCAAAAAGGCCGCCAGGCTCCTCCGGGAGAAAAACGACCTGGAGCCTGTGGTAGAGGCCTTCCAGGCTTACCGCCAGGCGGAGCAGGATATGCTGGATGCCGAAGAACTGATGTCGGACCCGGAAATGAAGGAGCTGTGCCAGGAAACCTATACCGCCGCCAAGGCGCAGAAAGAGGAACTCTATGAAAAGCTCCAAATTCTGCTGCTGCCGAAAGACCCCAACGATGAGAAAAACGTCATCGTAGAGATTCGCGGCGGTGTCGGCGGCGAGGAAAGCGCCCTGTTTGCCCCCAGCCTGTTCCGGATGTACAGCATGTACGCCGCCAAGCAGAACTGGACCATTGAACTGATGAACTATAACAAAAAGGAACTGGGTGGCGTGAAGGAAGCGGACTTCGTCATCTCCGGCCGGGGGGCCTACTCCCGGATGAAGTACGAGTCCGGTGTCCACCGGGTCCAGCGGGTGCCGGAAACGGAATCCGGCGGCCGGGTCCACACCTCCACCGCCACGGTGGCCGTGCTTCCGGAAATGGAAGAGGTGGATGTACAGATCAATCCCGCGGACATTGAAATGCAGGTATTCCGGGCCAGCGGTGCCGGCGGCCAGCACGTCAACAAAACCAGTTCCGCCGTCCGATTGATCCACAAGCCCAGCGGCATTGTGGTGGCCTGCCAGGAAGAGCGTTCCCAGCTGCAGAACCGGGAAAAATGCATGCGGATGCTGGCCTCCAAGCTTTACGAAATCGAGCAGGAAAAGCTGTCCTCTGAAGTCACCGGCATGCGCCGCAGCCAGGTGGGCACCGGCATGCGCAACGAGCGGATCCGCACCTACAATTTCCCCCAGGGCCGGGTCACCGACCACCGGGTGGGACTGACGCTGTATAAGATCGACGCCGTCATGGACGGAAATCTGGACGAGATCATTGACGCCCTGGCCACTGCCGACCAGGCGGAAAAGCTGAAGAACAGTCAATAACAGAGGAAACACTATGGAATTTATCACCAATTCACCGATGGAAACCGAGGCGGTGGGAACGGCGCTGGCAAAGGTTTTGTCTGCCGGAGCAGTGATCGCCTATCGGGGCGATTTAGGCGCAGGCAAGACTGCCTTCACCCGGGGTCTTGCCCGTGGCTTGGGCATCCTTGACCCGGTCACCAGTCCCACCTATACCATCGTCAATGAATACCTGTCCGGTCGGCTGCCGTTGTTTCATTTTGATATGTACCGACTGGGCAGCGCCGACGACCTGTTCGACATCGGCTGGGATGACTATCTGGAACGGGGCGGTGTGTGCGCTGTGGAGTGGAGCGAGAATGTGGAAGAGGCCTTGGAAAACCCCGTTGTTGTCACCATTGAAAAATTAGGGGAGGAATCCCGTAGAATTACCGTTACAGGGGGCGAAATAGATGATTTTAGCCTTTGAGACCTCCGCAAAAGCCGCCTCCGTGGCGCTGCTGGACAAGGGAATCCTCTTGGG
>JAZSHO010000079.1:0-3974 GCA_045533345.1 Faecousia sp.
GCAGTTGGTATTCTCACCGCCAATGGGCAGGCTGGTCTGACTGAGATGGGCGGCACCGTCTGCCATGTGCTGATTGGTAGCACCCAGGTAGATGGGCATTTTCAGTTCCATGGCAGGAATGGAAATGACCCCAAAGACTTCATCTTCGAGGCCATACTGGGTTAAGTAGAAGCTGGGCTTCTGGTAGTCGTATTCGCAGGACAATCCCGACTGTCCCTGGGCGTATATGGTTTCGTTGTAGGTGAGCATATCTTCCCAAAGGTCGGAATACTGCCGCGCGGGTTCTGTTACGCCAGACGGATCAACGATGTCCAGATCTTCCGGTTCTTCCGTGGGGAGGATCTCCACACGGGACAGAAACTCCCTAGCATCCACCAGAATCTCATGGTCAACAAAGGCTCCCCAGAGATGAGGAAACAGAAGGATCGAAAGACCAGATAGAAACAGCAAGAGAAGCAGCAGAATCAAAATGCCGCGCAGTTTACCTCTTCGCATAATTACCACCCCGTTTCTTTCTTTTTCTGATGTTTGCAGCAATGCCAATCAGCAGGACCAGAGATAACAGAACCTTCAGGCCGATCTCCAAGCCCCGGATGTACTGCTGTTCCCAGGTGGAGGTTTCTACTTCCTCTTCCTGGATTTCTTCTACGATTGCTTCCGCTTCCTCATAAGGAATCCGGGAACCTCTCACCAGAAGCCGGTGGGTATTGACTCCGTAGGGAGTGCAGGTTACCAGAGTGCAGTAATCCTCGCCATGCTCGATGCCCAGAAAGCTGGTATCGTAGGGCAGGACAGTATTGATCTCAATGACCTGATAAGCAAGAATTTCATCCAGGATGTGCAGATAGAACACATCCCCAACGATCAGCTGTTCCAAGTCAGTGAACATCTTCTGACTTGCCATGCCACTGTGTCCGGTGAGAATCGAATGGGTGCTGCTGCCGCCTACAGGGAGAGAACTGCCCAGCAGATGTCCTACACCTCGGTCAAGGGAATCATTTCCGGTTCCATGGTAGATAGGAAGATTCACGCTGATTTTCGGAATCTCCACATAGCCCATGGTTCCTTCTCCGGTGATATTCAGCAGGCTGTCATAGTCCTGGGAAGCTGCTTTTAATGCCTCCTGGCTGTAGGAATCTTCGGCAGCAGCACCGGGAGTGATGGCATTGTTATAGGCGATGGCCTGTTCTTTTGCTTTCAGCAGCTCGCTGTTATCGGTCTGCTGGATCACTTCCTGATACGCTGTATGAATCTCAGATGCGTATTTCTGATTTACATAGTTACTGATGACCGGATAAAGGGTCATCCCCAGTGCCAGCACGAACAGGATCACTGCCAGCACGATTGTGATTACTTTTCGTTTCGTGTCGAACCCTCCATTCCGGGAAACCCCCGGAAGGAGCAGATCCTTCCGGGGCAATCGCTGTTATTTCTTAGGCGTTCTTCTTACGGGTAGCGATGTACAGGATGCCTGCAGCACCAGCCATAATCAGGATGCCAAAGATGGTGAACATCAGAGTACCGTTGTCACCGGTTTCGGGCAGATCGAAGCCACGGGTGTTGACCACGGTCAGAGGTGCCTCGGCATTCTCGCTGCCGTTGTCCACCAGCATGGTGACCTTGTTGCCATCCACAGTAGCGGAGGCGGTCAGCAGGTGATGCTCCAGATGCTTCTGGGGCATATTCTTCAGATCGCCGGTGTCCTTGATGATTTCCGCATAGCGGGGATCATTCTGGATCAGACCCAGAACATCGGATTCATAGATGTCACACAGATCGGTGGTTTCCACCTGGGAGATGACGATCTCAATTTCATCCTTCAGCAGAACATAGCCGTTGTCGGTGCGGATCTCGGTGATGGTGTAGGTATCGTCCTCCAGACCTTTGATGATGATCTTACCGGGCTTGCCGCCGGACTCCACGGGAGTGAACAGAGTAGCTTCATCTGCCATGTTGGTATGGTCCACAACGTAATAGATGCCTTCTTCCTCATTAAGCTCGGCACGGACGAAGTAGTTGTCGGTGTCGTTCTTAACCATGAACTGGACGTTCTGGAAGTTGCCCTTGCCGTCAGAGAACATCTTGGTCAGGTCGATGCCGTAGGTGAAGACATGGCAATCGTCAACCAGAGTATCGAAGTAGTTCTCGGAAGTACGCTTCCAGGTCAGAACAACCTTGTTGTCATTGCCGTTGTCACCGAAGATCACAGAATTGTCGGAATCCATCTTGGCGGTGTAGGTGATACGAACGGTGCAGTCAGAGAAACCGGAGTTAACCATGGTAGCATCTGCATAGACAGCCTTGGAGGTGTTGATTTCAGCGAGACCTCTTTCGGTCATTTCAATGGTCATAACACCCTCGCCGGTGGCAGCGGTGTTGTAAGCCACGGAGAAGAAGCCGTCAGCTTCCTTCCAGGTGGTAATCAGATCGGTGCAGGCTGCATCGGTGAAGAACTCCAGAACAACGTCACCCTTGGTGTAGGACAGACCCTTGGACAAAGTATCCACGAAGGTGTAGCAGGACAGGTAGGTGGACTCGGAAGTGATGGAGGGCAGAGTGGAAATAATCTGGTAATCCAAAACGTCACCGGAGGAAGCAGTGCCGGTGTGGGCAAAGCCATCCTTGATGTCGGAAGCGGAGCCACCGTTCTTGCCGGTGTCGTTCTTGTTCTCACGCAGAGTCTTTTCCAGAGCGGGGATGCCGGTCAGGTTCTTGGGGTAGAGAGTGATGTCGTAGATCCAGGTGGTGCCGCCGTTTTCAGCATTGGTGCCGTTAACAGTGGTCATGGGGACAGATACCAGGAAGGGATCGGTGGTGGAAGTGACCATTTCGGGAACCTTGGTTTCGATGCACAGCCACAGGCCCAGATCCAGATCCCGCTTGATGGTCTTACCGTTCTCATTGGTCTTGTCCATCACGATTGCTTCGTTGCTGGCAGCGACATAGGCTTCCAGAGCATCCTTCACGGTGGTGGCGTTGGCATCCAGCGCATCTGCCAGTGCCTTATTCAGCACATCGGACTGGTAGTAGTAATAGTCGGTGTCACCAGACTGGGCATCTACTTCTGCCATGGGAACCAGCTTGTTATCGCGCTCTACCATGCCATCAGCATTGACATAGCGGCCTTCGCCGTTGGGCAGACCGATTGCAGTCAGCAGGTCAGCAGCCTTCTCCTTGTGGAAGCCATACAGAACCTGGGTCAGATTGTAGTCGGGGTGCTGATCGTTGGCACTCTCGGAGAAGGTAACAATGTCAGCCACGCGCAGGATGGTAAACTCGACACCCTTCAGTGCGTAGCCATTGGAGTTCTGACCGTTGCCCAGAGGATGATCGGGGTTGCCGTTGGCGTCGCCCTCACGGACAGTTTCGCCCAAGACTTCTTCCACATAGCTTTCACGCCAGCCGGTGGAGATAAAGGAGTCCTCATTCCAAACGCCGTCCTTGTAGGCGTTGGTCCAGTCAAACTTCCAGATGGTCAGGGAGGCCTTGGCATCTTCGTCGATCATGCAGTCATCCGCTTCTGCGGCAAAGGCAGCGGGAACACAGGTCAGCACCATCATCAGTGCCAGACACAGGGTAAGCAGTTTCTTAAACTTTTTCATAAAAGCATCTTCCTTTCAGTAAGTGAATTAAATAGAAATTTTGTGTTGGATAGGTGTTGGGGACGAAAAAAGCCAGGGCTGATCCCTGGCTTGGTTGGAAGCTCTATTCACTTGGATTAGACCTCCTTCTTTTTCTTCAGAACGAACAAAGCACCCATGCAAACAGCGGCGCACAGAAGCAGGCCGATGGGCATGAGCGCAAGGGATTTGGAGCCGGTTTCGGGCAGTTCCAAAATTGGAGAGTTTACAACACCCAGCACAACTTCAAACTGGTGTTCACCCTCCTTTTCGGTAACAAGATCGCCCTCCCAGATGTGACCGGGCATCAAAGAAGAACCGTTTAAGGTCTTTGTTTCGGTGACTCGATACAAA
>JAZSHO010000110.1:0-12083 GCA_045533345.1 Faecousia sp.
CGGTAACACCGCTCTTTTCCATGCCGCGAAGCTGGGATACTGCCATGCGTCCTGTCAGCAGGGGGTCTTCGGAGAAGTATTCAAAATTTCGTCCGCACAGAGGGTTCCGGTGAATATTCAGTCCCGGAGCCAGCCAAACAGACACACCGATTTCCAGCATTTCCTTACCTACGGCTCTGCCCACTTCTTCTACCAGTTCCGTATCCCAGGTCTGGGCCAACACCGTTTCACTGGGCCAGGCAGTCATGAATCGATATACCGTTTTACCCCTACCGGGACGGCCTTTAAGGAAGGGCTCCACCCTGGTCAGCCAGCCCCATTTCCAATCGGCAGGCAGACCATCTGGATACCGGGGTGTACCATCGGGCATTACCGTTGTGGACTGATTCACGTTGAGTCCCGCCGGGCCGTCGGCAAGGACAATATTGGGGATCCCCTTCTTCAGCAGCTTGGTGCAGGTACGGCCAGCCGCACCCATCACATTGTTATAGCAGCTGATGGCATACCCGCCACCGGTGACCAGCTTACACTTATCCCCGTCAGTCAGCTTGCCGAGGAGTGCTTTCACTTTCTGAGAGAATTCTTCTGATACTGCAGTGGGCTGGTCGCTTCCGATCGGCTCCACGGTTTCCAGAATCCGTTCCTCCACCAAAATACTTCCACACGGCGTATCATTCAGATGGATTTCATACATACCACCACCCAGAACAAAGGCAGAACGGCTTTCATCAAAGGATGCAATATCCGCTAGATTATATGGAATCCGTAAAGTCTGGCACTCACCCGGTGCAAGCAGTTTTGTCTTTGCAAAGGCTGCCAGGGTTTTCTTTTCGTGATCAAGCTTACCATCTGGTTTGGAGATGTAAAGCTGCAGAACATCCTTACCGGTATAATTACCGGTGTTGGTCACTGTCGCGGTAATGAGATTATCGGAAATTTCTGTCACATTCTCAGAAAATGTTGAATAACTCAGGCCATGGCCGAAGGGATACCGGGGCTGGATACCCTGTTTGTCGAACCAGCGATAGCCTACATAAATACCTTCCGTATACTCTTCGTCAACCAGATTGCCGTTTCTGTATCCAAAGGTATCCGCACTGGGATAATCCTCATAGCGACAGCCCCACGTATCGGTCAGTCTGCCGCTGGGGCTAACCGTGCCTGTCAGAATATCCGCCAAGGCATTACCGCCTTCCATGCCGCCCTGTCCGTAGAAAAGTACCGCATCGATGCATATCTCATCCAAAATGGACAGGTCCATCGCACTGCCGCAGTTGAGAACCAGGATCAGCTTCTTGTAATGCTTACGCAGCAACCGCAGACTATCTTCTTCCATGTCGGACAGCAGGTAATCACCCTTTTCAACACGGCGATCCTTACCTTCTCCAGCCTGCCGGGATAGCACATAAATAGCGGTATCCGCTTCATCCGTTAATTCATCGGGGAGCACCGGGGTACAGGCGGGATAAGGCATGGGATGTTCACCGATGAAGATGAACATCTGCATAGTCTGAATGGGATTGAATTTTTTAATTCTCTCTTCCAGATCGCCGCGCCATGCGGCCACATCCGCATCGTACTTATTCTTAAAGCGATCCATCCAGAGGGTCGTTGGGAATTGGAATCCGGCGTTCTTAAGACCTTCTTCGATGGTAACGCTGCAGCGTTCACGGACATCGCCGCTGCCGGAACCGCCCTTGACCGTCATACGGCTGCCCGGGCCGTAGAGTGCCACTTTCCGGGTCTGCAATGGCAGAACGCCTTCGTTTTTTAAAAGGACGATACCTTCCGCTGCAGCACGGCGAGAAAGCGCTTTATGTTCTTTTTCACGAAGAGATTCTGCCGAAGAACTTGCACCGAATACCTGGGATTTCATAGTGTTACTCCTGTGTCAATGTAATCAAAACCACATCATTAGTGTGAAGCTGGACAGATATTTTCGTTGTGCCGTTATCTAATGTAAAAGGTAGCGGCTCTGCACACAAACGGGTCTTTTCTTTGATCTCCTCAACCTGTGCCAGAGTCAGATTGTCAGGGCTGCCCAGTTTCACCCACTCTGCCTTGGGGTTACAGTGGGTATCGTCAATACGCTGCTGGGTTACATTCTTTGCTTCGCAGTTTACTTCGATGGTAATTTCATGGGTTTCATTCTTGTGATAGTCCTGATCCTGCGCAAAGATCGAAATCTGAGTTTTGTCCCCATCCACAAATGCCGCATATTCCACCGGATCATTGGTCCGCATGGGAAGGCTCAGCCGCTTCGGATACAACTGGGACAGCAGCTTGAAGCCCCAGAAATTGGGCTTCGGGATTCCGTCGTTGGACACGATGCCGAAGCTGCCAACAAAAGGCCGGGGCAGCATAAACTGCTCTTCAAATAGATCCGAGCAGCACCAGAACATATAGCCTGCCAGGGTGTTATTCAAATCCATGCAGCTTTTCACCGCAAAGGCTGCGGAGTATTTTTCATCATGTACCGGAGAACCGAACACCGCCATGGAGTTCCATTCCGTGATGAATAAAGGTCTGTCACCCACCTTTTTCTTTGCTTCATCGTCCATTTTTGCCAGTGTTCCCTTATCCCAGCGGATAAAATCCTCCGGCAGGAAGAACATCTTGGTCATGGTCTCGCTTAAGGTACGGTGATTCTTGGCTGCATCCAGCGCGGCTGCGAGCATCTGCTTGACATTTCTCAGGTTGATGAAGTTGCCAAAAGCATCGCCGGGATAATGATGGGTGGATACAAAATCACAGGGCACATCATTTTCCTCGCAGAACGCAAGGAATTCCTCCAGCCACAAACAAGCGCTGGTGGAAGGACCGCCTACCCGGAGGTTGGAATTCACTTCCTTGATAGCTCTTACCGTTGCTTCGTAGAGCTTGAAGTAATCCTTTTGGCTTCCCGCAAAGAAGCAGCTTAAGTCGGGTTCATTCCAGACTTCAAAGTACCAGCTTTCCACTTCTTCTGCGCCGTAGCGGTCCAGCAGGAAGCGGATAAACTTCTTGATATACTCACTCCATTTGGCTAGGGATTTGGGCATGGTGATATTGGGGTTATACCGAAGGCCCAGTTTCTTTCCCTTTGCCAAAGCGGAGGGCATGAAAGAAATCTCCACAAAAGGCTTCACACCGCAGGAAAGCAGATTGTCATAGACATGGCCCACCTGCCGGAAATTGATTTCCTCGATTCGATTTTTGAAGGGAACGGAGCCGAACATCCGGTAGTCACCCATCCGCTGAAGCGTGAGCATATCGTCATCCAGAATGCCGTGACAGCGGATAAACTTGATTCCCAGTTCATCGTGTGCCAGCTTAATATGCTCGCAGACATCCGTTCTGTGCAGCTGATAGGCATGGTCATTGCCCAGACCCAACTGCCAGGAGTAGTCTGTGGGAATCGTCGCAATATTACGGTCTATGGTGATTTTCATGGAAGGAATCCTCACGTAATTGTTATTTTTTCTTTTTTGCCTGCTTCGCCAGGTATTTCGCTTTTTCTGCATCAAAGTCCAGGCCCTTCTTTGCGCACTTGGTTTTGAGGTCTGCAATGCGGTTTTCTTCTCTAAGAACAGCTGCCTTTTCCTGCTCAATACGCTCTGCTTCCGCAGGATCGATCCATTCTTCTCCACGGGCAAGAGCAGCTTCCTTCTTCCGGCGCAGCAGTTCTGCGTTGATTTCCGGCAGTTTTTTCTCCACATCCACAAAGGGCAGCAAAACCACAACCACAGCCGCCAGAATGGCA
Organism: Faecousia sp.; assembly: GCA_045533345.1. Classification (GTDB taxonomy): domain Bacteria; phylum Bacillota; class Clostridia; order Oscillospirales; family Oscillospiraceae; genus Faecousia. Next base: position 3,743 of record JAZSHO010000110.1, read on the forward strand.
TCAAACAGGTAGAAAGACAGGGTCATAAAATTGGTAACTTCCACACTGGGCATGATGCCTTCCACATCCACAAAGCCCATACGCAGAATAGTGGATTCGAAGCCGCCGGCAAAGGGTGCATAAATCAGTGCCTGCAATGCAGTCAGCACTGCAACGCCCATCATGCCTTCCAGACGCATATGGGACTTATGTTCCACAGAGTCGTAAGCAAAGCACATCAGTGTTGCAAAAATATACGCATTGGGCAGCCAGCCAACATTTCTCAGGAAGCCACCCACCATGGCAGGGATCATCTGATCTGGGAACGTCCAGCCCATGATACTGCCGATCAACACCAGCGCATAACCGCCGACGGTCAGATTTTTGATGCCAAATTTCTTTGCCATGGGATAAATAGCAAATGCACCAATTCCCAGAGGAACACCGGTCACCACCTGATAGATGGTATACATCAGCGGATTTTCCGCGCCGCCCAGCATGAACTTGATATAGAAATACTGGACATTGCCGCCCTTGAAGTTGTCCACGATGCCACTGACCGTTGCGATCAGGAACAGAATTACAAAATAGCGGTTAGACAGTAGCGCCTTCATCTGCTGGCGCAAGGAAGGCTGCCTCTCGTCCAGGCGGTCATGCTCGATAGCCACATCCTCAGAGATTCTCTCACGGGTGTAGAAGTATTCCAGAAGCAGCAGCGGGATGGCAATGATGGACATGGTGACCATCAGGATGGGATAGCCGTTAATGTCCTTCTCCAGCCACATAGGAAGTACCACCATGTTGAAAACCATGCCGATAACGATGCCGGAAAGGAGGGTCCAGGACATCTTGCGGATAAACTGAATATGGGTCTTTTCCTTGGGATCACGGGTGACCAGGGAACAGATGGTATCCCGGAACAGATAGAAGTAGGAGCTGCCAACCGTGTGATAGCAGATCAGCAGGAAGAAGAAATATGCCCAATAGCCTTCTCCCAGGGTGTTTCCGGGGAACAGGAAGATCAGCCCGCCGATGGCAATGGAAACGAATCCGAAAATCAGATGCCAGGGGCGCATTCTGCCCTGACGGGATTCGGTTTTCTGAATCAGCCAACCGTTCAGCAGGCCGATGCCCACAGCCAGCACCTTGGCTGTGGTCATGATGATCTCATACCAGCCGCCCATCTGACGAATCATATCCACATTATTGACGCCGTACATAGCGCCGGTCTGCTGGGTGAAGAACTTTTCAACCAGAGCCGCAATGGTATTGACCACGAAGATCAGGCCCAGAGGTCCGATGAGATGTCCGAACACCCACTCTTTGGTGGATACGGAATGGGTGGTTGCTCTGCTGTCCATAAAGGGCTTATCAAACAGCCCGCCGCTGAGTAATCCTTTTCTCTTTTCTTTCGTTGCCATGATTATTTGACCTCCACTTCGATTGTCACAGGCTTCACGCCTGCAGATTTTAAAGTTACTGTTCCCTTTCCGGAGGTATCTCCTGCCCGCAGCACTGCCAGACAGCGGCCACGGTAAGAATCGTGATAATTTTCATGAAATGCTTCATTTGTTTTGCAAAGGGCACTGCCGAAGCCCGCAAGGTTTACTGTGCCCACCACTTCGATATTGACTTGTTGTTCAATATAAGGCTTTAGATTGCCCTCCTTGTCCGTAAACTCAATGGGCAGGTAACATAGTTCCTGGCTGCCCCCGCGAAGCACCGTCTTTTCCGGGATTGCAGTTAAAACGGTTTCTTCTCCGGCGGTGGCAAGGCTGTGGGAGGAAATGACCTGCCCGTTTTCATCCAGCGCTTCTGCCGTCAGCGTACCGGGTTGGTACGGGAGTTTGAACATCGCCTTATATTTCATGACTGTCTTCGTTCCGATCTTCTTGCCGTTCAGGGTCAGCCGGACAGCAGCGGCATCGGCATAGACTTCAATCGTTGCCTTCGTACCCTCGTAGCCAGCCCAGCTCCAGCTGTCGATGGCATTGGTAAACTGCCATGCGCCGGTAGACGGCTCCTCCTTGGCATGGTTCAAAGGACGTACACCAATGAAGGGCTCTTTCCGCAAGCCCCAAACAATCTGCATAAAGTACATGGATGCCAGGGGCTTTCCGGTGATATCGATCATGCCCTGTCCTGCCAGTAGGGGCAAGCCCTTGTAGGAATGGTAGGTCCAGTCGCCGATGCAGGCTTCACCCAAATAGTCCCAGGCGGACCAGACGAAGTCTCCCAAAACCTGCGGGTACTTTTTCACCCGCTCCCAGTTATAGGGCAGGTCTGCCACCATGGTTTCAGATCCAACCATCAGCCGGTCAGGATACTTTCGCACATCCTCATCATACCGGGAGGATGCATAGTTGAGGCCCAGCACATCCAGACCAGTTGCTGCACCGAGGATTGCCTTGTCGCCCTTGCTGCCTTTGCTCATAAAGAACATCAGTCCCCCCAGCTTGTTGGCCATGGCATTGAAAAAGGCAGAACCGCTCTTCTTTTCCTTGTAGCCGCCTTTTCTGGGGAGGGGTTCCGGCTTATAGTCGCCCTTGTCCTTGTAAACACCTATCCCCATATTGGCATAGACATTCAGCAGCACGTTGACACCGGCAGTCACAGGACGGGTGTTGTCCAGGCTGTGGATAAAGTCTGTCAGTTCCCGGCAGACTTCTGCGCCCTGCTCTGTGGCAGTCTCGGACACCTCATTGCCATGGGAGTACATAATGACGCAGGGATGGTTTCTGGCGGACTCCACCATGGCGGTCACATCCTGCTTCCAATCTTCCATAAACCACCGTGCATAGTCGTGATAGGTTTTGGGGATGTACCAGCCATCGAAGGTCTCGTTCATCACATACATGCCCAGCTTGTCGCACACATCCAGTGTAATCTGGGATGCAGGATTGTGGGCAATACGCAGCGCATTAAATCCGTTTTCTTTCAGAATCCGGATGCGGCGGTATTCTGCGTCATAGTATTCGCAGGCTCCCAGCACACCGTGGTCATGGTGAATGCAGCCTCCCCGAAGCAGGACACACTCCCCGTTGACCCGAAGCCCCTGTTTGGCATCCCATTCCAACTTGCGGATACCAAAAGGAAGACTACACTCGTCGGTATCCGTTTTTATGAGGATCTTGTAAAGGAATGGTGTTTCCGCGCTCCACAGCCTGGCATCCGGCACTTCCACTACACCGGGTTTGCCGCTTGCCACCCGTTTCTTGTCGTCATAAACTTCAACAGTGACATTGCTTTCCTCAGTAGTCTGCACATCCACCTTGATTCTTGCCGGGCAGATATCTACCGTTTCCATATGCACCCGGGAAATATGATTTTTTCCCCGGATGATCAGCTGCACCGGGCGGTAGATTCCGGAGCCGGAATACCAGCGGCAGTTGGGTTCCAGAGAATTGTCCACCTCCACCCGAATGGTATTGCTGCCTGCCTTCAGGAAATTGGAAATATCCACATCAAAGGCGGTGTATCCGTACCGATGCAGGCCAGCTAGCCTATCCCCTACATACACTTTGCAGTTCTGATAGACCCCCTCAAAGTGCAGTATGATGGATTTACCAATCATCGCTGCCTCCAAATTGAAGTTCTTCTCATAGATGTACTTACCGCCGGGGAAATAGCCGGAGTTGACACCGTTGCGGCAGCCTCCGTCCCGCTTCTCTTTGATCATGGCATCATGGGGCAGATCAACAGGGATTGGCTTTCCGCCCTCTTTGCAGAATGTCCACTCCTTGCAAAGGTCCAAAGTCATGCAATCACCCACTTTCTGATTTTCTAATCCTATTGTAGCAAGAAGTCCTTGCAAAGTATTGTATAATCATCTATAATTATATAAATAGGTCTACACAGGTGAGAATTATGACAGATTATGTTTCATTCTGCGAAATGTTCTATGCTGCCCACTATCTTCCCATTGCCCTGTATGCAGAGGGCGTTTTTGTCTGCGCTTCCGGTTTTTACGACGAGGTCGATCCCTACCCTTTCGCTCTGCCGAAGCTGATGGCTATGGGCAGTCCGGCTGTCTATGTTTCTTCTGATACCGGCTACTACGGTCTGGTCAATTGCGCAGATGGCAGGCATTGCTTTGTGCTGGGTCCTGCCTACGCAACACCCGTGACGGACACCTTTATCCGTTCCTATATGAGCAAAAACGCAATTTCCCCCTTTCGTTACGGTGAAATCGCCTCTTTCCTGGGAGGTATCCCCCAGTATACCTATAATCAGTTTCTGAATCTTTTGCTGTACCTCCACTTTACACTGACCGGAGAAAAGCGGACCATCACCGATGCTTTCGGTCTGACAGATACCAGATACCAGACACTTGTGGGGCAGCAGTATTCCGAAATTTCCTATCATGCCCGGGAAGAAGGCATACAGCACGGCACTTACTATTTTGAACAGCAGATGCTGGAGCTGATCAAAAGCGGAGAGCCGGAAAAACTGGACGCATTTCTGTTGGCTGCCGCCAAAACCGCCAATGTCCGGGAAGGAAAATTGGCAGAAACACCCCTGCGTCAAGCAAAAAACATCTTCATAGGCCTTGTGACCATGGTGGGCAAATTCGCAGCCATCTCCGGCGGTATGGATATTGAGCAGACTTATCAGCTTATCGACACCTACATCCAGGAGTGTGAAAAGCTGCAGACAGAAGAGGCGGTCAAGAATCTGCAATACAATATGCCAATCGATTTTGCCAGACGGGTAGCCCAGCAGAAACTGCCGGAGGGTGTATCTCAGGAAGTATTCTCCTGCATGCAATTCATCGCCACACATATCAATGAGCCGATTGGTACGGCAGATGTCGTTGCCTATTCCGGAAAAAGCCGCGCTTATCTTTTCAGGAAGTTTCATGAGGAACTGGGAACCAGTATTGCAGCCTACATTATGGAGTGCCGCCTGCGGGAAGCAAAATCCCTGCTTCGCTATACAGATAAAACCCTTGCTGAAATCAGCAGTTACCTCTGCTTTTCCAGCCAGTCCCACTTCCAGAATGTTTTTAAAAAAGAAATCGGTTTGACACCTGCCTCCTATCGAAAAAACGGATAACGCGATCATTCGGCTATTACTCTGTATTCACGTTTTACCAGCCCCAAGGCTGCCCCTCAAAATACTGTCCTTATAGAAGCCAAAAAACGTTGAAAAGCACCGAATTTCACAGGAAATTCGGTGCTTTTCTGGTTTTCAAAACCAGTTCTATCGGAATACTACACTTCCAGAACGTGCTCACCCGGTTTCAGTTCAACTTGTTCCCCCTCAGGGAAAACAAAGGTTGCCGTTGTATTTTCCGGGACAGATACCCTAAACAGATACCCTCTCCCTGTCTTTTCCCAGCCACTTTTAACTTTACCGTAAACGCTTTGGTAGCTTGCTTTTGCATGGGTAAAGCTGCCGCCGGGCTTAGAGGCGACGGTGAAATGATTTTCGCCATCTACCTGAATGCCGCACATGGTCTTGAACAGCCATTCGCAGACGGCACCCTTGGAATAATGGTTCAAAGATGCGATACCGCCCTGGGCCTGGGTGCCCTCCCAGGATTCCCAGATGGTTGTTGCACCGTTCTTGGGCATAAACAGCCACCCGGGCATTTCCTCGTTTTCCAACAGGCGATAAGCTGCTTCGATGTCGATATCAGCCAGCACATCCAGGATCAGCGGTGTGGAAAGGAAGCCCGTTCCCAGTCTCCAGCCATAGTTCTCCAGCGCCTTGACAAGCCGCTCGCGCGCGTATTCTTTCTGATGTTCACTCAGCAAATCAAATGCCAGAGGGCGCACCAGCCGAGCCTGTCGGTCGGTATCCAGAGAATAGTCAACGGTTTCCGCCATGGCCTGGTAGGCTTTCTTGCTGCCTTCGCTGTACTTGCGGAACAAAGCTGCATCCTCTAAATGGCCCATTTCCTCCGCAATTTCTGCCATGCACCCAAGGACATGGGAAGTATAGGCGGTAGATACCTCCGGATGAGGGGCTACCATATCTTTCCAGTCATTGGGATACACCTCTTTCGGTTCCGCCCATTCCCCGTAGGACTGGCCTGCATTCACTGCATATTTTGCTGCTTCTCTTTTGATGCCCAAAGGCTTCGCCATCAGGCCAAACTTGCCGCAGCGGTTCATCATAAACCGGGCATACCGCTTCATGCGGTCGTAGTATTCCACGAGAATCTGTCTGTCCCCATACAGCTTCCAGAACCGATACGGAATGAGAATTCCCGCATCAGACCAGCCGACGCTACCGTTCATGGTCCACATATAGAAATCCACGCCGCCATAGGGGGCGATCTGAGGAAGTCTTCCGTCCTTCTTCTGCCAGTCGTAGACATCATTCAGATACTTCTTGGAGAAGGCTGCATAATCAAACAGATAGTTTGCCGTTTCAAAGAAGATCTGGGCATCACCCGTCCATCCGTGGCGCTCCCGGGTGGGACAGTCCGTGGGGATATCCAGAGAATTTCCCTTGGTAGACCAAATCGTTGCTTCCACAAAGCGGTTCAGCAACTCATTGGAACTTTCAAAGAAGCCGGTCTTCTCCATATCCGAATAAACGGCTATTGCTGTCACATCCCCGGGATGCAATTCGATGTCTGTTTCTACCTCTGCGTATTGAAAGCCGAAGACCGCGAAAGTGGTTTTGTACTCGTTCAGTCCCTCCCGGCAGGTATATATGATCTGCTGCAAGGGGCTGGTTTTTTCTTTGTTGACACACTGGATATTCCTTAGTGTCAGATTGCCTTCTCCGTCCAGCAGCTCACCAAAGCGGAAGAGCAGTTTCTGCCCCTCATTCGCTTGAATGCGGAGGGAAATATAGCCTGCGATATTCTGTCCAAAGTCCAGCAGCCATTTTCCGTTGGGTGCTTGGGTAACCGTCGGTGTGAACAGCTCATGTTCCGTCACAGGAACATTATTGGAAGCGGTAGGAATGACGGTATGGGATGTCACCTTTGCATTCGCGCTGTAGCTGGGCTCCCGGTTGGCATTGACCACTTCGCCGTCTTTGTTGTCTGCAAAGCGAATAGGGCCGTCATTGCTCCAGTCCCAGCTTTCATCGGTGACGATGGTTTCCTGTTTGCCATCTGCATAGGTGATCTCCAACTGCGCCAGCAGTTTCGTTTCTGTTCCGTATTGGTTGCGAATACCCCAGGCACCGCAACCGCCACGATACCAGCCGTCAGCCAGCTGAACGGTCATAGTATGATCGCCGACCGACAGAAATTCTGTCACATCATAGGTCTGGTACTGAACGCGCTTGCGATAATCCGTATGACCGGGTGCCAGGCAAAAATTGCCGATCTTCTGGCCATCCAGCTTTGCTTCATACAGACCGCAGGCGGTGATGTACAGACGGGAAGACTTGACTTCTCCGGAAATCGCGAGACCCTTCCGGAAGCAATCTACGGGATACCGCTCACTTTTCTTGACCTTATAGTTTCCGGTGATCCACTTGGCTTTCCAGTCGGATGCTTCCAGCAGACCCATCTCAAAGAAGCTGTGGCTGATTTCTCCGCCGTCGCCGTTCTCATCCCAGAGTTTGACAGACCAGTTTACCCGATCCCTGCTGTGCAGTTCCGGACCACCGTAGGGAATATGGGACATGGAAGAGGATTCTACCTTACCGCTGTTCCAGACCGTCTCTCCATTTACCTTTGCAACTATCTGATAGGCGGTCTGTTTGATCCCACCTTTGCAGTTCCAGCTGAGTCTTGGGCAGACAATGTCAATCCCCAGAGGATCACGAAGATATTCCGTTTTCAGATTGATGGCTTTCATAGATCACCTCTTGTTTTTCCTGCTCAAATACTTCTGATTCTCCGTGTCGAAATCCAAGCCCTTCTTCCGGCACTTTTCCCTCAGGTCGGCAATTCTCGCTTCCTCTGCCATACGAGCATTCTCTGCCTTTTCCTGCTCCGCCAGTTCCTCGGGCGATACCCAGACTTCCCCCCGGGCTTCGGCAGCTTCCTTGTGCCGCTGGCGGATAGCGCGCTGCATTTCGGGCAGCTTCTCCTCCAGATTCATGAAATACAGGATCACGATCATCAGTGCATACTCAATAATCGGAACCACATAGCGAATGAAGTACAGCCAGTTTGCTACACTTTCCGGCTGCGCTTCGCCGAGAGCAGGCTGGTACCCGCTCATATTCAGTCCGGTTTCATAGACACCTGCAAACAAGCCTGTAAACAGGTTCAGCACACACAAGATCACAGCCGCAGAGACCAGTCCCTCCGGGCGGAACCCGTGCTTATACTCCACTTCATCCTTCGCTGCATCGATCAACGCACCCAGAATGTAAACGGTGGGAAGCGTGCCCATATTGTAGATGAAATTCGCACCCACAACAGGCCAAAAATGATTCTTAACGG
>JAZSHO010000093.1:0-33616 GCA_045533345.1 Faecousia sp.
CTTCCTAAGACCGCTTGGCCTCCGACTTTGCAAAAGCTGTCTGACCGGGATAAGACCAAGCTGGTGGTTGGCGGCGGTTACAGCGTTATGTGTTATAATAACGTGATGGGCGCAGCAGGCAGAACCTGCACGAAACTGCTAAAAAAAGGCATCCCCAATATCGTTCTGGCGGATGGTCCTGCGGGTTTGAATGTAACCCAATCCACTACAGTTATGCCAGATGGAACACCCCGGTATCCGGAGGGATTACCCGCAGACTGGCGGTGGGGTTGGCTGAAAAAAATGGAACCATTCTTGAAAGGCAGACCCGGCAAAGTCACGACTGTATATCACTACATGACCGCATGGCCCAGTGAAACGGTGCAGGCCCAAACCTGGAACACGGAACTGGTGGAAGAGGCTGGCTGTGCTGTCGGCAAAGAAATGCTGGAGATCGGTGTTTCCGTATGGCTGGCGCCGGGCCTTAATATCCACAGAAATCCTCTGTGCGGACGAAATTTTGAATACTACTCGGAGGATCCCCTTGTTTCCGGCAAAATGGCCGCAGCCATCACCCGTGGTGTGCAGAGCGTAGGCGGTGTAGGTGTTGCCCAGAAGCATTACTGCTGCAATAACCAGGAGGATAACCGTACCGGTGTTTCCGCCAACGTTTCCCAGCGGGCCTTGCGGGAAATTTATCTGCGGGCATTCCGCATTGCCGTCACCGAGGGAAAACCCTGGACAGTCATGTCCAGTTATAATAGGGTGAATGGGAAATATGTGTGCAACAGCTTCGATTTCTGTACCCGTGTACTGCGGCAGGAATGGGGCTTCAAGGGGATTGTAATGAGCGACTGGAATGCCACGGAAGCCTGCTCCTATGCACAAGCCATCAACGCGGGCAATGACCTGATCATGCCTGGTACCCCCGCCGTTACAAAACAGCTGAAAAAAGATTTAAAGGCCGGTGTTCTGCACCGGGATGCACTGGACCTGTCGGCAGGACGGGTGCTGGAGTTGATCTTCAAAAGTGATACATGTAAGGAATTCTGATTATGAATCCATTTTTACCTTTAACGGAATATATCCCCGATGGGGAGCCTCATGTCTTTGGTGACCGGGTGTATCTGTACGGTTCCCATGACAAGGCCCGGTCTGACCGCTTCTGCGTGCGGGATTATACAGTCTGGTCCGCGCCGGTGGAGGATCTGTCTAAGTGGCACTGCCATGGGGTGGCCTATCGGAAAGCGCAGGATCCCCGTTCCAAGCCGGGAAAAGAGGTCGACTACTATGCTCCCGACTGCATTCGGGGCAACGATGGGCGGTATTATCTCTACTACTGTGCTATGGGACCCAATACAAAGAACTTTGGCCCCATGTCTGTTGCCGTATCCGATGATCCCGGTGGCCCCTTCGAGTATCTGGGAGATGTTCAGTATCCCGATGGGACCCCTGTGCTGAAATATCTGACCAATGACCCGGCGGTATTGAATGACAACGGGCGAATCTGGCTGTACTACGGCTGGGGGCTTGCCCGGGATTTCCGAAGCAAACGCATGGCTCCCATTTACAACATTGTTCAGAGTAAGCTGTTCCAGCGTCCAATCGATGAGATCAAGGCGACGGAACCCAGTATTCTGTCCTGCGCTGTGGTGGAACTGGAAGCGGATATGATTACCGTCAAGGGAGAACCCAAGGCCGTGCTGGACAGTAAGACCACTGCACCAAAGGACAGCGAGCTTTACCATCATGCCTTTTACGAAGCACCCTCCATCCGGAAAATCGGAGACTGTTACTATCTGGTCTATTCCTCCGGAGAAAACAACGAGCTGGCCTATGCGACCAGCCGCTATCCCGACCGGGACTTCCGGTATCGGGGTGTGATCATTTCAAATGCGGATCTGGGATACAAGGGCAATACCGTACCCAAAGCCCCGGCAGGTACCATTCACGGCGGTATCGAATGTATCAACGGACAGTGGTATGTGTTTTATCACCGCTGCACCAATAACACGGACTTCTCCCGCCAAGCCTGCGCAGAACCCATTACCATTCTGCCGGATGGCAGCATCCCACAGGTGGAGATTACAACACAGGGCTTAAGCGGTAAGCCGGTTCCTGCAAAGGGCAGTATTCCAGCGGCTTATGCATGCAACCTGACCTGCGGAAAGTCCATTAAGCTGGGAATCGGAAAGCAACAGGCTCTGCCCCGGATCGATGAAGCCGAGGGAGAAGTGTATGTTGCGGATATGGCGAATAATACCCAGCTTGGCTACAAGTATTTTGATTTCGTTGGCCTACAAAAAGTCGGCACCACCTATCGTGGTGCCGGAGAGGGCGTTATAGAAGTCCGGACACAGGAAAATGGCGATCCCATCGGTACGATCCCGATTCAGCCGTCTTTGCAGTGGACACAGGCAAGTGGTACAGTAAACCTAAACGGTGTCCATGCCCTGTATTTGCGATTTCGCGGTAAAGGCAGAATTGACGTAAAGACTGTTATGTTCTCAGAGGAGGATACATTATGAGTGAATTCCTATTTCCCAAGGATTTTTTGTGGGGTGCGGCCACGGCGGCTCCCCAGATCGAGGGCGGCTGGGATGAGGACGGAAGAACCCCCAGCATCTGGGATGTGGCACCGCAGCATAAGATCCATAACAGCGAAAACTGCCATGTTGCCTGCAACCATTATCATCGCTTCCGGGAAGATGTGGCGATTATGAAGGAACTGGGATTGAAGTCCTACCGTTTTTCCATCTCCTGGTCCCGGATCATTCCGGAAGAGGGCAAAATAAACGAAAAGGGCATTGCGTTTTACAATGCCTTAATCGACGAACTGTTGGCAGCAGGTATTGAACCGCTCATTACGCTGTACCACTGGGATCTGCCCGTATGGATGGACAAAAAGGGCGGTTGGAAAACCCTTGAGATTCGGGATCGCTTTCTGGAGTACGCCGCTGTGGTAGTGGATGCTTTCTCCGACCGGGTGAAGTATTGGATCACCTTCAACGAACCCCAGTGCTTCCTGATGAACGGCTATATGCAGGGTGTTCATGCACCGTTCCAAAGGGACTATCTGTGCTTCCCTAAAATCAGCCGAAACTTCATGCTGACCAATGCTGCAACGGTAAAGCTGATTCGGGAGAAGGCAAAGACGAAGCCTGTGGTGGGCTTGTCCTTCGCCGCAGGTGCGTTTATTCCGGACGATGAGACTAATGCGGAATCTGTAGAATTAGCCCGGAAAAAGTCATTCTACAAGGGTATGGGCACCATGAACAACCGCTGGTGGATGGATCCGATCCTGCTGGGCAAGCCTGTGCAGGCATATGGTATCTACCGTTCCCGCAAACGGGATATGAAGGACATTCAGGTCAAGCTGGATTTTATCGGCATCAATAACTATTCCGCCTTTAATTACTCCGACTGGGGCGGCGACAAAAACGTGGATACCTCGAACCTGCCAAAGAATTCTCTGGGCTGGGTGATTGATGGCAGAAGCATGTACTGGACGGTTCGGCTCCTCTACGAACGCTATGGGATCCCCATCATGATCACGGAAAACGGCATGTCCAACCGGGACACCGTCAATGAAAATGGGGAGATCTGCGACGATATCCGCATTGGCTACATGGATGACTATCTGCGTAACCTCAAGCAGGCAATGGCGGAAGGTGTCCCTGTAATCGGCTATCAGCATTGGTCGCTGATGGATAACTTTGAATGGGCGGAAGGCTACGATCCTCGGTTTGGCCTAGTATATGTGGACTTCGAAACCGGAAACCGCACCATCAAAAAGTCGGGATATCATTATAAGCAAATCATTGCATCAAATGGCACAGCGCTCTAAAACAAGGAGGACTGCCGGGTAACACCATAGCTATCCTTGATCATGCATACAGCGCACAAAGCAAGGACGTTCACGTGCTGCCCGGCACCGCGCACCTCGAAATTACGCAATATGCCATCTCGTCCCAAACAACACCAAATGGAACATGAATATATGGCTCCTAAACTGACACACAGAGAGCGTCGTTCCCGGTGTCGTTGCCAAGATGATTACAATAGCGGAGCCGGTGATGGTGTGTGGCGTGTCGGCATCGGTGGTTTATGGACTGACTTGTTGGCTGTATTTGAATTTACGCTGAAAAATGGCTGCATCCTTGCGGATGCAGCCATCTGCTTTATTTTGCTTTTTTCCACAGCCAAATTGCGTAGCTTCCGGAGATCACGATGATCAGCACGGCACTGCTGATTTGCACCAGATTCACACTGGCCTGGCCAAATATGGCTGCCACCAGTTCTGCAAAGGGTCCCTGTTCCCGGGCAAAGACGCTGGTGCCATTGACAAACATATGGCTTGCGATGCAGGGCCAGAGGCTACCGCCTTTGTAAACGATCACTGTATAAAGAAAACCGATTACCACAGCGTAACAGACCTGCAGCAGAACACCCAGAATGTCAGAAGTGTTCAGCAGATTCACGATATGCCCCGCGCCAAAGGTTACTGCCGATACAATGATCGCACGGCGTAAATTGTCTTTTTCCATGGCCCGGAACAGAAAGCCCCGGAAAATGATCTCCTCTACGTATCCCGCGATGGCGGTATTGGCCATCATCAGCAGGGAAACCGCCAGGGGTGCTTTCAGCCCCAGTCCGTTTTTCAGATTGATGCAGGACATGAGGATCAAGGGAATGAACCAGAAGAAGTCCCTCAGCGTGCCCCGGAAGCCCCGAAAACCGTATGTTTCGGCCATGCCGTTACGCAGGATCCATACGGTGGCAAAAACCGCCAGCACCATGATACAGATCACCGGTACCAGCATCTGGGATACGGTTTTATTGGCAAGGTCATCAAATCCGTCGCAGAACTGCATGGCGATGTTCATCACCACCACATACAGCCCGATCCACACCAGTGCAAAGGACACTTCGTTTTTCTCATACAGTTTCTTCATTTCTGTAGTTCCTCCCTCTTTGAAGGGTTATACAAACAGAACGGTCAGATGCTTATTTTCTTCCTGGGAATCCTGGAGGACACAGAGGAATCCTTCGTTGTTGGGGTCCTCTTTGTCGAAATTCTGCAGGATCAGGGTGGTATCGGTGCGGATAGAGGTTAGCAGGTCGTGGAGGGCATCCAGATTGCGACCGTACCAGTCGGGGAAGGAGAGGGCATCCGCCAGGGCCTTGTGCAGGTCCGTCCGGGGCAGGAAGCCCTTGCAGTCAATTACGATTTCTCTCATATCAAGGTTCTCCATACAGCAATTCGAAGCTGTCATAGTGGTCGTCGGTATAGTAAACCAGGCCGTCATTGGAGAAGACGATCCGCTTGGCGCCCCGGGCATCGGCACCGATGGTATCGATGTCACACTCGGTATAGGTGCGGCCCGGTGCAGTGGGCAGGATTTTCTGGTAGTTGGTGAACCGGTCGCCGCCGATGGCCATGCCAGGGGCCAGCTTGTCCAGAGGTCCGCCCTCCCAGCCGTAGGTGGCTTCCGCCTCATTTTTGGTCATGTAGAAATCCGGCAGACAGCCGTAAGCGTGGATGTAAGCGGCCACAGCGTCCTTGCTGTCGTCATTGGTGCTGTAGGAGGGGGCATCGTCGACGGCAGGCGCGGTGGTGGGCTGAGGCCGGGTGCCCCATTCCACGTGGCTTAAGTAGCAATCTTCGGCAAATTCAATGGTGCCTTTGTAATTCTGAATCCGACCGGTGACGGTGATCACATCGCCCACGGCAATATGCTCGCAATCGTTACCTGTCAGCCGGTAACACTGGATGGGCCGGTGCTCCTGGCCGCTGACAACCATATTGACGGAAATGTTGCTGTATTTTTCGCTGTACCGGTCCACAATGTAGGTGATGGTACCGGTGAGGGTATGCTCTCCCTCCAGGAATTCTCCGTTGCTTAGCGCATAGGCGGCCTCCAGAATGTCGGCGGGGCTGGAAAGAGCAGGGGAGGCTTCCATGGTGGAAGCCTCAGTCTGTTCGGTGGGGGCCTCGGTTTCGGGAGGCAGGGATTCTTCCGTTGCTTCGGTGACCACTTCCGTAGGCACGGTCATGCTGTCATAAATGGATTCTCCGTCATCGCCGGGGGTGCCAAAGAAAGCGGAACAGACAGCAAACAGAATGAACAGGAACGTAAACAGCGTTGTCAGTTTGTTCTTCATGGTTTCCTCCTGGGGGTTGGATATGGTAACCATTATAGCGAATATCTTCCGAAATCACAAGAGGAAAGGCGGTTTTTCTGTGATTTCCCAAGTGGGATAGTTTTCTTATCTAAATTTCCGGGCTCTTTTTTGTATATTTTTTTGGAAACACTTCGTTGTCAGAATGCGTCTTTTTGTGGTATAATCATTCTGGTCATAAATACCCCCTGCTTTTGAAGGGGAGAAATTAAAACAATGGAGGAATTCACTTATGCCTATGCACATGGGTTTCCGTTGGTACGGCGAAGGCAATGACGCCATCAAGCTGTCCGACATCAAGCAGATTCCCGGCGTTACCAGCATTGTTTGGGCTCTGCATCACAAGATGCCCGGCGAAATCTGGGAAGAGCACGAAATCAAGGAAGTTATGGACCAGCTCCATGCTTACGGCTTCAACGGCGACGTCGTCGAGTCCGTCAACGTCCATGACGATATCAAGATCGGCAAGCCCACCCGTGACGCTCTGATCGAGAACTACAAGCAGTGCATCCGCAACCTGTCTAAGTTCGGCGTTAAGGTCATTTGCTACAACTTCATGCCCATCTTCGACTGGACTCGTTCCAACCTGTTCCACGAGATCGGCGACGGCTCCACCGCTCTGTTCTATGAAAAGGGCATGATCCAGGACGACTACAACGCTATGGCTAAGTACATCCTGGACTTCACCGAGAAGTACAACATGTCCTTCCCCGGCTGGGAGCCCGAGCGTATGCCCAAGCTGGACCAGCTGTTCAAGGATTACGCCGATGTTGACCACGAGAAGCTGTGGGCCAACCTGAAGTACTTCCTGGAAGCCATTATGCCCACCTGCGAGGAGTGCGGCATCAAGATGGCCATCCACATGGACGATCCTCCATGGGATATCTTCGGTCTGCCCCGTCTGCTGATCAGCGAGGAGAATATCGACCGCTTCCTGGCTATGGTTGACCATCCCAACAACTGCCTGACTCTGTGCTCCGGCTCTCTGAACGCCGATCCCAACAACGACGTTCCTTCCATCGTGCGCAAGCATGTTGATCGCATTGCTTTCGCTCACATTCGTAACGTCAAGCACTTCGACAATGGTGACTTCTCCGAGGCTTCCCACCGCGATTGCGACGGCGAAACTCAGATCGTCAACATCATCAAGGCTTACCACGAGGCCGGTTACGAAGGCTACATCCGTCCCGACCACGGCCGCCACCTGTGGAACGAAGGCCCCGGCACCGTCCGTCCCGGCTACGGCCTGTACGACCGCGCTCTGGGCATCATGTACATGCTGGGCGTGTGGGATACCCTGGATAAGAACGCCGGCAAGGTTACCGTTGCCAACGCTTAATTCTCCACATATCCAAAGGAGCGAACCGACAGGTTCGCTCCTTTTTCCGTGTATGGGCAATGGTGAAAAAACTGCAAAAAAGCTAAGGACTTTTTTTACAGTATTTGCCGATTAAATTTGTATTTTTCCACAAATCCGATGGCTTTGGGCAGAAAAACGCAAATCCCTATTGCACCGGGAAAATAAATGGTCTATAATGTATCTGTCTTAAAATCGGGTATTGGGGAATTATGCCCTAGGCCCGAAACTTACAAAACATCTGGAGGTAATTCAAAATGGCTAATCTTCCCCTGCATCATGATTTTACCGGTAAGGTCGTCGTCGTTACCGGCGCTGGCGGCGTTCTGTGCGGCGATATGGCTCGTGCCTACGCCAAGGCAGGCGCAAAGGTCGCTGCTCTGGACCTGAACGAAGAAGCTGTCAAGAAGCTGGCTGCCGAACTGAAGGCAGAAGGCTATGTTTGCGAAGGCTACAAGGCCAACGTTCTGGAACTGGAAGCTCTGGAAGCTGTCCACCAGCAGGTTCTGGCTGACCTGGGTCCCTGTGACATCCTGGTCAACGGCGCAGGCGGCAACAACCCCCGGGCTACCACCGACAACGAGTACCAGCACGAAGCTTGGGAAGGCTGCAAGTCCTTCTTCGATCTGGATCAGTCCGGCGTTTACTTCGTCTTCAAGCTGTACTTCCAGGGCACCCTGCTGCCCACTCAGGTCTTTGCTAAGGACATGGTCGCCAGAAAGTCCGGCAACATCCTGAACATCTCCTCCATGAATGCATACATTCCTCTGACCAAGATCCCCGCTTACTCCGGCGCTAAGGCTGCTATCTCCAACTTCACCCAGTGGCTGGCCACCCACTTCGCCGGCACCGGCATCCGCTGCAACGCCATTGCACCCGGCTTCCTGGTCTCCAACCAGAACCGCGCTCTGCTGTTCAACCCCGATGGCACTCCCACTGCTCGTTCCGCTAAGATCCTGAACGGCACCCCCATGGGCCGCTTTGTTGATTCCGAAGAGCTGCTGGGCGGTCTGTTCTTCCTGACCGACGATGCTCACTCCTCCGCTGTCAACGGCGTCATCCTGCCCATCGACTGCGGCTTCGCTGCTTACTCCGGCGTGTAATCCGATCTCAATCAAAAAAGACCTGCCTACGGGCAGGTCTTTTTTATGGAAAAGTATTTTTCCTAATTCTGCCGTACTATAGGTGTCCGGACAAGAAAAGAAACGAGGTGAAACTTGTGAAAGACGAAGCTGTGATCGCGGCCATAGGCAACCGCGAGGAACTTGCCATGAATACCGTCATCAATAAATACTCCCGTCTGTTGTGGGCCATCGCGTCAGCGGTGCTGAAAAATGTGGGTGATGACCGGGACGTGGAGGAAGTGGTGGCGGATGCCTTCATTTTTCTATGGGAACATCCGGGGAAATTTGATCCCAAACGGGGAAGCCTGAAAAGTCTGCTGTGTATTGTCGCCCGGAGCCGCGCCATTGACCGCTATCGGGATTTGACCCGGCGGGCCACTGTCCCTCTGGAGGAGGCGGTGTTGGCGGACAGCTTCGGAATGCAGGAACAGCTGATGCAGAAGGAGACCCGGCGTGAACTGCTGGCGGCGGTAAAAGCCCTGGGAGAACCGGGACGGGAAATTCTGGTGCGTCGGTATTACTATAACCAGAAACCCCGGGAAATCGCTCTGGCTTTGGGCTTAACGGTGAAACAGGTGGACAATTCCCTGTACCGCAGCAAATGTCTGCTGCGACAGGCCCTGGCGGCGGAATAGGAGGACACATGAGCAGGATAAAAAAACAGAACCTGCACAATATCAAGTGCATGTTCGAAGAAAAAACCGGAGTAGACCTAAATCCGGCCCATCATGAACGAAACAGACTTCCCGCAAGAACGTTGGTGGTTTTGGCAGGGGCAATGATGCTGTGCTTTGCTCTGGCTGCCTTTGCTGTGCCGGTTTTCTCCCCGCTGAACGGGGACGAACTGAGTCTTTCCGGCACCTATCTGGGGGACGGTGTTGTTTCCGTGTATGTAGAGAATAAATCGAATAAGGTGCTGGAATTCCAGCAGCAGGTGAAGCTTTACAACTGGGGAACGGGAGAGGAAATCCCGTCCACAGGCCCGGCGAAAATCGATAATGCCCTGTTTCCGGCCCATTCCAGTGGCACCATGACCGTTGACCTTTCGGATGCTTACGATGTAAAGGCTCTGGAAGCGGCCCGACCGGCAGACACCCACACCTTTTACTACTATCTGCTTCTGACCAACCAGGACTTCCTGTTCGGCCAGGACTGGATGTGCAGTTTCTCCTTTGCAGGGGAAGAAGTGCTGGGAACCAAAACGGAGAAAACCGAGGAGCAGACCCTGCCCCCAGCAACGGTGGAAGCGCTGATTGCGGAGAACATCGAAGAAGAACTGCGGTTTTACTTCGAGGATTCCTACAAGGACCAGCTGATGGCCACCAACGAGGCGAATTTTGAATATATGCAGAAGGTGCAGGAACTGCTGGCTCGGTTTGACGGCACAGTCGTTCCTCCCGCGGAACCGATGCTCATTGCAAAGCGGCTGCCCGAGGGCGTTGTGCTGGACGAATCTTATCCCATGGAACGTCAGTATGCGTTGGTGGGCCAGTACCACCACATTATCGACGGCTTCGGCCGGATTGTGGCAGGCTTCAACAGTCCCACCGGCTTTGAAAATGCCTTGACTTTAGGCACGATGCTGCCCCAGAATCAGGGAGAAACGGATGGCGGCGCGGAGATACCTCTAATTTACATGTTCACCTACGAGGTGTCTGCCATTGAGGAAGATTGCTATGCCTTTATCTATGGTCAGATCCTCAGCTTTGAGGAAATGGAACGTTACAAGGTCTATGAAGATGGCCAGTACGCAGTCTATGAGGTGACAGACCTGTTCTACACCGACCTGGATGCTTACCTTGACTTCTTCCTAACCACCCGCGATGATATCTACTGCGATGAGCAGGTTCGGCAGCGGGTGCATAATGTTTATGACTACTACAAGGACCGGGAAACCCTTGGAAGCATGATGCACTACCATTTGCCCGGACTGTGCGAGGAAATACCGTAATAGCAGCAAACAGGGAGCCGTATGGCTCCCTGTTTGCTTATACATGTTTCTTGAAGAATTCCGCTGCGTCATCGTTGCATGTTAACGCGTCGGGCAGGATAATGTTCACATGGAACACATGGGCCACAGTCTTGTCCTCGGTGCTGCCGTAGCACTTGCACTGGGCATCGATGCCCTTGCTCTTTAACAGCTGGCACATAGGCTCGGCGTTTTCCCGGAGGAAATCATGGTGAGCCGTGGCCAAAAATGCCGGGGGATAATCCGTGGTGATGGCATCCAGCACCTTCAGCCGGGGATCATTCAAGTCGAACTTCGGTCCCAGATAATCCCTGGCAAGTCCCTTGAATGGGCCGCGGCAGAAAGCCACAGGGTCATACATGCCGCAGTACAGTCCCAACGCCCGGATACAGATTCTGGGCTTTTTCATGCCAAACAGAGCAGCATATTCCGGATTCGTGTGGATGGCGGCATACTGGCTGGCCAGCTGGGCGCCGGCGGAATCGCCGATGAGGATGATCCGCTGAGGGTCCAGGTGATAGCGGTGTGCGTTTTTGCAGACCCATTCCAGTACATCGCTGGTATCCGTCAGCGGGGCAGGGAAGCGCCACTTGGGGGCCAGACGGTAGTTGAAGTTCACAAAGGCAAAGCCCCGCCGGGCCATGTCCATGCCGTAGCGGCGGTAAATTTCCTTGCTTCCGTATACGTAACCGCCGCCGTGGATGCTGACGATGGTGGGAAGGGGATCGTTGGTGCCGTCGGGATAGTAAACATCCAGAAGACTGCTGCTGCCGTGGGAACTGTAGGAAATGTTGCGGCACTCCGTAACCCCCTGGGGCAGGGGGATGGCCGCATCCCGTTTCTTGTCGCCGAAGTGGGCGGTGATATTGAAAAGAAGTCCTGTCAGGGACATACAGATTCCTCCATTCATGGTTCTAAATCTATTATATCACGGCAAAAAGGCGAAATGTTAAGATTTCGGAAACTCTGCTAGGATGGAAGTTTGGGATTCTTCATATCTTTTGCAACTTTCTGTTTACAGAAACCCCAATTGTATGATATGATAACATGTAATATTCTGTAAGACAGAGGTTAACGCAATGAATTATATTGTTTTGGATATGGAATGGAACCAGCCCTGGCCCGGTTCTCCTTCTGCCAAGAAGGTGCTGCCGGTTCAGATCCGGGGCGAAATCATCCAGATCGGTGCTGTCCGGGTATCGGAGGCCCAAGAGGTCCAGGATGAGTTCCAGATTATGATAAGACCTAAATATTACCGCCATTTGAACCGCCGGGTCAGCAAGCTCACCGGCATCAAGGAGAGCCGCCTGCGGGATGAGGGCGTCCCGTTCCCCGAGGCCATTGAGCAGTTCCGGGCCTGGTGCGGCGAGGATATCGTGTTCCTTACCTGGGGCTTTGACGATATCGGCATTCTCCGGGAGAACCTGCAGCTGTTCAACCTGGAGACCCAGTGGACGGACAAGTGGTACAATGCCCAGATGATCTTCAACGCCCAGACCGATGGTTCCACCGCCCAGAAGGCGCTGAAGACCGCTATGGAAATTTTCGGCATTGAGGCCACCCGACCTGCCCATGATGCTTTGGGCGATGCCTACCACACGGCGCTGATCTGCGCCCGGCTGGACCTGCAGAAGGGTGCTGCCGAATACGATGCCGCTCTTAAGAGCCACGAAAACGGTTTCCACGGCGCAGAGCTTCCCGGCTGCATTGCCCGGAAGGTGTTCTATGATTTTGCCGATAAGAAGGCGGCTTTAAGTGCCATGTCCGGGGAAGAGAACCGTTGCCCCCAGTGCGGCGCCCGGATGCTTGGCTCCCGCTGGTTTGCCCAGCCCGGCCACCGGTATATGGACCTGGGCACCTGCCCGGGGCATGGCAAGTTTTTGATCCGGGTGCGGCTGTCCCAGCAGCCCGATGGTCTGACCCGCGTCAGCCGACTGACCTATGAAGCCACCTCGGAAGCTGCCGAGGCCTACGCCCGCCGGGCGGAGAAGGCAGACCCGGAGGAAAGCCCC
The DNA here is from genome assembly GCA_045533345.1 of Faecousia sp. Classification (GTDB taxonomy): domain Bacteria; phylum Bacillota; class Clostridia; order Oscillospirales; family Oscillospiraceae; genus Faecousia. The sequence goes on from JAZSHO010000093.1 coordinate 12,625, forward strand.
CGTCCCCGCCGTCGCCGCCGCAGAAGAAGCGTTGCAGCCACCATTTCTGTGGAAAAACCCGAAGAATAAGCAGCAGGCGCACCCATTGGGTGCGCCTGTTTGACGTATCGTTTATGACAGCACGAATGAAAACGCATCTCAATCGCGAACCAGTCCTCAGACTGATGTGGCGACCCCCAAAAAACAACCCGAAAACCTTAGGAGATTGCCACGCCGGTGTGCGCACTGGCTCGCAATGACATTCTCCTTTTTTGTGCATTTTTTATGAAAAGAATATTTTTACCGTTAGACTTGCCATGAAGAAACCAACAAAATCCGCAAAGAGGGCCGCGGGCAGGGTGTAGCGGGTTTTCTGGATTCCGGCAGCGCCGAAATAAACGCTGATGGTGTAGAAGGTGGTTTCTGTGGAACCCAACATGACAGCAACGGTTCGTCCGATTTGAGAATCCACTCCATATTCCGCCATCAGTTCTGCCCCGACTGCCAGGGCAGCACTGCCGCTGATGGGACGAATCAGAACCAGCATAGCCGTTTCCGGCGGGATGCCGAAGAGGGAAAACACCGGAGCCAGAAGCCCACTCAGCATTTCCGTTGCCCCGGAGGCCCGGAGCATATGTACCGCCGTCAGCAGAAACACCAGAGAGGGGAGAATGGCAAAAATCAGCTTCAGCCCATCCGTCCCGCCCCGGAGCATGATTTCGTAGGCATTTTCCTGCTTGTGCAGGGCATAGGCGGCTGTGCAAAACAGAATCAGCGGAACAAGATAATCTGTCATGCCTTCCACACCTTTCCCAGCAGCCATGCCGCCGTAACCCCCAGACCGGCGGAGCAAAGACTGGTGACCCAAACGGCGGGGAGAATATCGAAAGGGGCTGTGCAGCCCAAACTGCTGCGCACCGCCGCCACGTTGGCGGGAATCAGCTGAATGGAGGCGGTGTTCAGTACGATCAGCCTGCACAGCTCGTCGGTGGCGGTATCGCCCCGCCTCATCCGCCGGGCAGCGGCAATGCCCATGGGGGTGGCGGCATTTCCCAATCCCAAAAAGTTGGCGCAAATATTGGCGCTCAAGCTTCCTGCCAGCACCGGGTCCGATTTGCTGGAGGGGAATACCCGGTGCAATAGGGGTCCCAGCAGTCGGGACAGCCGGGCAGTGACACCCAGCACTTCCATCAGCTTTCCGACCCCGGACCAGAGGCACAGGCTCCCGGCCATGGATAGGGCCAATGTGATCCCCTTCTGGGCGCCCTGCAAAGCGGAAGAGGCAAGCTGTGGTCCTGTTCCGGACAGGAAAGAACAGAAAATACTGAGGAAAACCATCCCTGTCCATATCCAGCTCATGACCATGGCATACCCCCCTTTGAGAGTAAAATATGCCAGTTTTTTAGGAAAATGAATGGATATATTCGACAAATACAGTATTTTTCTGAAAAAGTATTTGACACAAGTTCCGGGAGATAGTATAATGATAAAAGAAATAAGTCGTTTTATTTTCTAATAACTTAATAAAAAGACTGGAGGGAGCTGGCCATTATGAAGTCTACAGGTATCATCCGTAAAGTAGACGATTTGGGCAGAATTGTATTGCCCATTGAGCTTCGCCGTACGCTGGACATTGCCGAGCGGGACGAACTGGAAATTTTTATGGAAAATGACCGCATCATCCTGCAGAAGTTCGAACCAGCATGCATCTTCTGTGGCTCTGCCCGGGGACTGATTTCGTTCCGGGGTAAGAACGTATGTCAGAACTGTGTGAAAAAAATGGCTGAATTCTAAAAAAGACCCGGAACGGTTTGCCGTTCCGGGTTCTCTATTTTTGTTACTGAGTATCCTGCAACGCAGCTTCGTAAACCACATTTTTGGGCAGGTCCAGTTCCTTGGCGGTCTGCTTGATGGCATCTTTCCGGCTCATACCCTCTGCAACCAGCTGGGCGACACGGGTGGCGGCATCGGAAGCGGTGGCCACTTCCTTTTCCTCAGCGGGGGCACCGGCTACCACCAGCACAAATTCCCCCTTGGGAGGATTCTGGGTGTATTTTTCCACAGCCTCCCCCAGGGTGGTGCGGACCACTTCCTCATGAAGCTTGGTTAGCTCCCGGCACAGGCTGATGCCCCGGTCAGCGCCGAAGGCTTCTGCCATGTCCTCCAGGGTGGTCAGCAGTTTGTGAGGGGCTTCGTAGAAAATCATGGTCCGCTGCTCTTTTTTCAGGGATTCCAGATGCTCCCGGCGGCTCTTCTTGGCCGTGGACAGGAAGCCCTCGAAGCAGAACCGTCCGGTGGCCTGGCCGGAAATGCTCAGGGCCGTAATGGCGGCGCAGGGACCGGGAATGGCGCAGACGGTGATGCCTGCGGCGGCGCACTGCTTCACCAGATCCTCGCCTGGATCGGAGATGGCGGGGCTGCCCGCATCGGAAACCAGTGCGCAGGTTTCCCCGGCCAGGATCCGCTCCACAATTTTATCACCCTTGAACGCCTTGTTATGCTCGTAATAGCTGACAAGGCTTTTTTTAATGCCAAGATGGTTCAAAAGCTTCAGAGATACCCGGGTATCCTCTGCGGCAATGAAGTCCGCATTTTCCAGAGTTTCCCGGCAGCGGACGGAAATGTCCCCCAAATTGCCAATGGGCGTGGGGACCAGATATAACATACCAGCCATAGTTGGCCTCCTGTTGTAAGATTGGAGTTAAATAAGATGGTAAACAGCTTTATAAAAAGGGGAAGGGGAGCCGTTTTCCTCAAACAGGCAGGCTTCCTCAATTTTTAGACCCGGCTTGCCGCCCTTACGCAGCTGCAGCACGATGATGCTGATATCGCTGCCGGGTCTGTGGCGGACCAGCAGAAGATGTTTGGCTTCCATGCCAAATTCTGCTGCCCGGCCGATGATATCTGCCAGCCGCTCCGGCCGATGGACCAGAAAAAAGTCACCGCCGTATTTCAGCGCCCAGGCAGCGGAGCGGATTAAATCCTTCAGACTGCAATTGTCTTCCCGGCGGGCCAGAGGGGTCCCCTTGCTGGCAGGTCCCCCGGAAAAATAGGGGGGATTGGAAATGCAGACCGAAAAACTGCCCGGAGCAAAAGTTTTCGGTACTTGCCGCAGGTCGGCGCATATACTTTCCATACGCCCGGTCAAATCGTTACGGCGGATATTTTCCAGAGCGCACCGGTGGGCAGCTTCGCTCAGCTCCACACCGGTGACAGTGCAGAGTGGGTCTTTTGCGCACAGCAGTAGCCCCAGAGTGCCGCAGCCGGAACCCAGGTCCAGAACGAAGGCCTTTTTGGGCAGGGAAGCAAAGTGGCCCAGCACCATGGAATCGGTACTTAGGGGAAAACACCCTTCTGCCAATTCCAGGGTGAAGCCATTGGGTAAGGTTTCCATGGTTCCTCCATACAGAAAATAGGCCTGCGCAAATATTTGCGCAGGCCAATCATGGTCTATTGAAGAATAAATTAGCCTTCCTCGATAGCCTCGGTGGGGCACTGATCAGCGCAGGAGCCGCAGGAAACGCAGACATCGGCGTCGATGACGTACTTGCCGTCGCCCTCGGAAATAGCCTCAACGGGGCACTGGTCGGCGCAGGAGCCGCAAGAGACACAAGCATCGGTAATGATGTAAGCCATGATTTTACCTCCAAAATTTCTTGTATGTGTTGTACGTTTGGAAACGTATCTTCATTGTAGCATGGATTTTTGAAAATGCAATTCCTTTTTCATAAAAAAATCGGAATAATTTTTGGGAATGTTGTCCATGATTTTTCGGAAAATAGGTAATAAAATGGTTACCTTATGCTAACTAAGGAGGACGTTCATGCGGATCTCTGCATTGACGGCAGATATGATTCTCCGGGCCGGTCAGAGAGCCCGGGACTATGGTCATAGTTATGTCAGCTCTGCCCATATGCTGGTGGCCATGGCATCCCTGCCGGGAACCGCCGGGCAGCTGCTTCGGGGAATGGGGGTAGAACCGGAACTGACAGGGGTCATGACCCAGCTCCTTTATGGGATCGGGAAACCGGATCTGCCACTGCCCCAGGGACTGACAGAGGAGGCCAGACTGATTTTGCGCCGGGCGGCCCGGGAGGCCAAAAACCAGAATTGCCGGGATATCCGACCCATCCACATCTTGATGGCCATGGCCCGGCAGGAAACTGCCGATTCCGGGGAATTGCTGCGGCTTTATGGGGTGACTGGGGATGCGCTGCTGACCCAGTCGATCAACTATTTGCAATGGCAGGCGGAAACGCCGGAGAAAGGGAAAAAGGAGGCGGCCCATACGAAACTTTTGGAACAATTCAGCGAGGACTTGATCGCAAAAGCATCGAATATGGATCCGGTCATAGGCCGGGACAAGGAAATTGACATGGTCATCGGCATCCTGTGCCGGAAGAATAAGAACAACCCGGCCCTGGTGGGAGAGCCGGGGGTGGGCAAAACCGCCATCGCCGAGGGCTTGGCGCAGGGGATGGCGGCCGGCAATGTGCCGGCACAGCTGAAGGATAAGCGGCTGGTCAGCCTCAATATGGCAAATCTGGTGGCCGGCACCAAATACCGGGGAGAGTTCGAGGAACGGCTCCGGGATGTGCTGTCGGAGATCAGGCGCAGCGGGGATGTCATTTTGTTTGTGGACGAAATGCACACCATCGTGGGAGCCGGAGCAGCGGAAGGGGCCATTGATGCGGCAAATATCTTCAAACCGGCCCTTGGCCGGGGAGAGCTGCAGATGATGGGCGCTACCACCCGGGAGGAATACCGCCATTATATCGAAAAGGACGCAGCTCTGGAACGGCGGTTCCGTCCGGTGCCGGTGGAGGAACCGGCAGAGGAAACGGTTCTGGCCATTTTGAGAGCCTTAAAGCCGGGGCTGGAGCGGCATCACCATCTGCGGATCCGGGAGGAAGCCATGACCGAGGCAGTGCGGCTTTCGGTGCGGTACCTGCCGGACCTGTACTTGCCCGACAAGGCCATCGATTTGCTGGATGAGGGCGCTGCACGGGCCCGGCTGGAGGAACTGCATTCCGGCAGGGGCGGTACTGCCCGGAAGGAACTGGAGCAGGAATTGCAGACTGCGGTCCAGGAGCGGCGGTTTGAAAAGGCTGCGGAGCTTCGGGATAAAATGCAGCATTTGGCGGCAAAACATCCGGAGGGGAAACGGGTCCGGGTGGTGACAGCTTCGGATATTGCCTGGGTGGTATCGGCCCGGACAGGAATTCCCGTAGGGCGGCTCACCGCAGGAGAACGGGAACGGCTGCTGGAATTGGAGGGATTATTATCCTCACAGGTGGTTGGTCAGCAGAAGGCCGTCAGCGCCGTAGCGGAGGCGGTGCGCCGGGGGTATTCCGGCATCCGGGATGGGAACCGGCCCATCGCCTGTCTGCTGTTCACAGGCCCCACAGGAGTGGGAAAAACAGAACTGTGCCGGGCCCTGGCGGCAGAGGTGTATGGCAGCAAGGATGCCATGATCCGGCTGGATATGACGGAATATATGGAAAAACAGTCGGTGTCCCGGCTTATCGGCGCCCCTCCGGGGTATGTGGGTTACGAGGAGGGCGGCAAGCTGACGGAAGCGGTACGCCGCCGTCCTTACTGCTTGGTGCTGCTGGATGAACTGGAAAAGGCGCATCCGGATGTACTGGGCATCCTGCTGCAAATCATGGAGGAGGGATGCCTGACAGACTCCACAGGCCGTCATGTCAGCTTCAAAAATGCCATTGTGGTCATGACCTCCAATGTGGGCGGACAGCTCAAAGGGGAGGGCTTGGGCTTCTGCGCAAAAGGAAAGGATACCCAAATGGAGGAAACCCTCCAGCAATTCTTTACCCCGGAATTTCTGGGCCGGATCGACCGGGTTGTCCGGTTTGAGGCCCTGGGCAAGGGGGCTATGGAGGCCATCGCCTGGAAATACCTGCGGCAATTGCAGGAACGGGTGCAGCTCTGCGGCACCCAATTGCAGTATCCCGGGGAACTGGCGGAGCTTCTTTGCAGCCGCTGTGAAGGCCAGGGGGGCGCCCGGCAGCTGCGCAGGCTGGTGCAAACGGAAGTGGAAGGGCCCCTGGCCAGCTATTTGCTGCGCTGCACCCGCCGTCCCGGGAAACTCCAGCTGAAACTGAAGGATGGGAAAGTCTGTTTTTAAGATTACCGTGTCATTGCGAGCCGGTGCGCACGCTGGCGTGGCAATCCCCTGGATACGCATGGAAATTTTAGGGGATCGCCATACCAGCCTGTGGGCTGGTCCGCAATGACATCTTTTTATGCAAAAGAATAATAAAACAACTGTTCGAAAATATGGAAAATATAGGTTTTTTAAGGTGATTCCTGCAAAAAAGGATTGCATTTTTGCGCAAGTGGTAGTATACTGTCCTTAAATGGAGTAAAAGTGTAGTAAAGTGGAGCAAAGTGGAACGGAGGTGACCCCATGATCGGCAAATACAGCGCCAAGCTGGATGAAAAGAACCGTCTTTTCGTCCCTTCCAAGCTCCGTGGTGAGCTGGGCGAAAATTTCTTTGTGACCCTGGGTGTCAACTGCGGTCACCGGTGCTTGACCATCTACACCGCTGAAGAATGGCAGCGGCTCAGCGATAATTACAATGCTTTAAGCATTTCCCAGCGGGCCGGCGCCACCAGCTTGATTTTCATGAACGCGGCTGAGTGCAGCCCCGACAAGCAGTTCCGCTTCGCCTTGACCCCCAATCTGCTGCAGTACGCCGGTATCAGCCGGGAAGTCATGATCGTGGGTCGGGCCGGACAGGCGGAGATTTGGGACGCAGAAGAATTTGCCGCCTTTGAAATGGAAAACCTCAGCCCCGAAAAACTGCTGGCATCTCTGGAGGCAATCGGACTATGAACAATGAATTTCATCATGTTTCCGTGCTGCTGGAAGAGTGCATTACCGGTTTGAACATCAAGCCCGACGGCATCTATGTGGATGGCACCCTGGGCGGCGCGGGACATTCCCGCCGCATTGCGGCGCTGCTGACCACCGGCCGCCACATCGGCATCGACCGGGACCCCATCGCTCTGAAAGCGGCAGGGCAGCGGCTGCAGCCCTATGCAGACCGGGTGACCCTGGTCCACTCCAACTTCTGCGAAATCGCAAAGGTCCTGGATGATCTGGACATCGAAGGCGTGGACGGCATCCTGCTGGATCTGGGCGTTTCCTCTCCCCAGCTGGACGATGGAGAGCGTGGCTTCTCCTACATGGTGGATGCCCCTCTGGATATGCGCATGAACAACGAGGATTCCTTAAGCGCCGATACGGTGGTGAACACCTGGTCTTACGAGGAACTGAAGCGGATCCTTTACGATTACGGCGAAGAACGGTATGCTCCCAAAATCGCGGCAGCTATTTGCAGCCGCCGGGAGGAAAAACCTATCCGCACCACACTGGAGCTGGTGGATATCATCCGCGGGGCCATGCCTGCCGCGGCACTGCGGGAAAAGCAGCATCCGGCCAAGCGCAGCTTCCAGGCCATCCGCATCGCTGTCAATGATGAACTGGGCAGCGTTGAAAAGGTTATGGAAGACGCCATTCCCAGATTGAACAAGGGCGGACGGCTGGCTGTCATCACCTTCCATTCTCTGGAAGACCGCATCGTGAAAAACGCAATGGCAAATGCAGCCAAAGGCTGCACCTGCCCCCCAAATTTCCCGGTCTGCGTCTGCGGCAAAAAGCCCCAGGTGAAGATCATTACCCGCAAACCCATCGTTTCCGGCGAAGAAGAGCTGGAGCGTAATCCCAGAGCCCGAAGCGCCAAGCTTCGGATCTGTGAAAAATTGTAAGAATGCCCGAAAGGGGAGGCAACTATGGTTCAGAAGCATGACATTCAATATGTCGGTCAGTTTTATGTGCATGGCAGTGAAGCCAAGGAACTGGCAAGACAGGAGCAGATTAATAAGGCGAAGAACATGCTGCCTCTGGAGCGGATTCGCAACATCCAGAAGGTTTATGTGGACCCGGTTGCCCTGTTCGGCATTGCCGTGGCAGTATTCATGGCGGTGACCATGGTTCTGGGCGCACTGAACATCCGCAATGCCTGGAACGAATACGAATCCATGCAGAATCATCTGACCTGGCTGAAATCCGAAAACGCACGGCTGAGCGTGGAATATGCCCGCGGTTACGAGCTGGCGGATATCGAGTCTGCAGCCATTACGCTGGGACTGGTTCCCGCTGACAGCGTGACCACCATTCCCGTTCGCGTGACGGTTCCTGCCCCTGTGGAAGAACCCACAGCCTGGGAAGAATTTACGGACTATATAGAATGGTTTATTGACGGACTCTTTGCATAAAGGCTGTCCGCTCTCATACAATGATGATAGCAGCTGCAATGGGCGGCGAGGGTTTCCCTTGCTGCCCATTCTTAGATTTGGGGTACTTCCAGAGAATCCTTTCCGCTCTGCTATCGGTTTTCTGGCCCTGCTGCAAGCTGCACACGTTTGGGAGTGGTGCGATATGGGGAAAAAGTCGGAAGGGAAAAAGCAGTACAGCCGGCTGCGGCTGGACAGCGGACACCATAAGCGAATCATGCTGGCGGCGCTGTTTTTTGGTCTGCTGGCCTTTGTGCCGGTGGGGCTGCGGCTGTACAGCCTGATGGTCACGGATTACGAATACTATGCAGACCTGGCGCTGAAAAACCAAACCCGTACAACCAGGGTGGAGAGTTCCCGGGGGGATATCCTGGACCGGAACATGAACGTTCTGGCCACTTCCGTGGGTGTGGAAAATGTGTACCTGGATCCCCATGAACTGAAGCAATCCAAGGCGGATGTGGCGGATATTTCGCAAAAACTGGGGGAAATCCTGGAAAAAGACCCTGCTTGGATTGCACAGCAGGCGGCGGATCTGAAACAGCGCTATAAGCAGATCGGTTCCCGGATCGAGGAAGAAACCGCAGCCAAAATCCGCGCTTATATCAACGAAAACAGCATTTCCGGTATCCATCTGGAGCCTACCTCCCGGCGAACCTACCCTTTTGGCACCCTGGCGGCCCAGGTCATCGGTTTTACCAATGCATCCAATGACGGCTCCGAGGGTGTGGAGGCCGCCTACGACAGCTTCCTCAAGGGAAGCACCGGAAAGGTCATCACCACCAAGGGCAACAACGAGATGGATATGCCCTTTTCCTATGAAAACTACATTGCCTCCCAAAAGGGTGCCTCGGTGATTCTGACCCTGGATGCCACCGTCCAGGCTTGCCTGGAATCGGAAATGGAGGAGGCTATTACCCGTTACGATGTGCAAAACGGAGCCTTCGGCCTGGTGATGAACGCCAAAACCGGGGAGATCCTTGCCATGGCCACCCTGGGAAGCTATGACCCCAACCACTATCTGGAAATTCTGGACCCGGAAACCGCCGCCCAATTGGAGGAGCTGAAGCAATCCGGGTCGGAAAACTACGCCGAAACCCTGTCCGCTGCCCGATTGAAGCAGTGGCGGAACCGGGTACTGTCCGATGGCTACGAGCCGGGCTCCACCTTCAAGGTGCTGACCATGGCGGCGGCCCTGGACTGCGGCGCCATTGATTTAAATACTTCTTTCCACTGCTCCGGGTCGGAGCAGATTCCGGGCCGATCCCAGCTGCTTCACTGCTGGCGGTCTACAGGCCACGGGTCGGAGCAGACGCCCCAGGCGCTGCAGAATTCCTGCAATATTGCCTTTGCCCACATCGCTCTGAAGCTGGGCGGGGACAAATTCTATGAATACATCGAAAAATTCGGAATTCTGGAAAAAACCGGCATCGACCTGGCGGGAGAAAGCAAGGGCATCTTTTTCGACAAATCCCTGGTTGTGAATACAGAAAAATGGGGAACTGCCTCTTTGACCTCCGGTTCCTTCGGCCAGACCTTTAAAATCACGCCTTTGCAGCTGGTCCGGGCCATCGCCTCGGTAGTCAACGGCGGCTTTTTGATGGAACCTTACATCGTATCCGAAATTGTGGACGAAAAAGGGGACACCCTGCTGAAAAACGAACCTACCGTAGTGCGGCAGACCATAAGCGCGGAAACTTCCGCTACCATGCGTACCCTCATTCAGTCCGTGGTAACCGAGGGCACGGCGAAGAATGCCGCCGTGGCGGGCTTCTCCATCGGAGGGAAAACCGGCACCAGCGAAAAAATTGACGTTTTCGACACCAACGGACAGCGGGTCCAGGATAAAATTGTTTCCTTTGTGGGGATTGCACCCATGGAAAATCCGGAGTATATTGTACTGGTGGCCCTGGATACCCCCTCAAGGGAAACGGGAATCTACATTTCCGGCGGTGTCATGGCTGCTCCTACCGTGGGAGCGGTGTTGGAAGGAATCCTGCCCTACCTTGGGGTGGAGCGGCATTTTTCCGAGGAAGAGCCTGCAGGCCGGCAAATCCTGTTGGGAGATTATACCGGACTTGCGCTGGAAGATGCGGAAAAACAGTTGAAAACCCTGGGCCTTACCGCCAAAACTGTGGGTTCCGGGGTAACGGTCACCGCCCAATTGCCGGAAGCCGGGCAGACGGTACCGGGCAGCAGCGAAATATTACTTTACTTAGAAGGCGAACCCTCGGAAGCACCGGTGACGGTGCCGGATTTCACCGGCATGAACCGCCAGCAGGCCAGCGATGCTGCCGGACTTCTGGGACTTTATATTCTGGTGACGGGAAATACGGACATTGCGCCCAATGTGACCGTCACTGCACAAAATTACGAAGCCAATACCCAGGTTCCCAGAGGAACCACCATAAAACTGACCTTTGCCGATACCACAGCAAGAGATTGAGGCTGTACCAAGGAGACATACTATGAAGCTGAAAGAGTTGATTCAAAATATTGCCGTTCTGGAATGCACCGCAAACCCGGAACTGGAAATTGAAGCTGTCCACTACGATTCCCGGAAGGTGACCACCGGAAGCCTTTTTGTGGCCATTTCCGGCTTTGCTTCCGACGGCAACCGGTTCATCCCCATGGCCCTGTCCAAGGGCGCTGTGGCGGTGGTGACGGCCAAGAAGCCGGAAGCGGATGTTCCCTATGTGCTGGTGGAAAACGACCGGTTGGCTCTGGCCCTGCTGGGCTGCAATTTCTTCGGCCATCCGGCCAGAAGCATGACTATGATCGGCGTCACCGGTACCAACGGCAAAACGTCCGTGACCCTGCTGCTGAAACAGGTGCTGGAAAAGTGCCTGGGAGCCAAGGTGGGTCTCATCGGCACCATGGCCAATCTGGTAGGGGACGAGGTGATCCCCACGGAGCGGACCACCCCCGAAAGCTTCGACCTCCAGGCCCTCTTTGGCCGGATGCGGGACGCAAACTGCACCCATGTGGTGATGGAGGTTTCCAGCCACGCCGTGACCCTGGAGCGCATCGGCGGCACCCATTTTGACATTGCTGCCTTTACCAATCTGACGGAAGACCATCTGGATTTCCACAAGACCATGGAAGCCTACTGCGATGCCAAGGCAGAGCTGTTCCGCCGCTGTGACAAGGCGGTCATCAATGCCGATGACAGCTATTCCGGAAGAATCCTTTCTTCTGCCGCATGTCCTGTGCTGACAACCTCTGTTTCCGGAAACGGCAGTCTGTACGCCAAGGATCTGGAACTGCTGTCCGAGGGAATCCACTTCACGGCTGTCTGCGGCGGGGAAGAGGTGGCTGTCCAGCTGCCCATTCCCGGCAAGTTCACTGTCTACAATGCACTGACGGTGCTGGGCATCGCCAAGCAGCTGGGTATCTCCCTGGCCGACTGTGCTGAAGCATTGAGAACTGCGGAGGGCGTCAAGGGCCGCATTGAGGTGGTCCCCACCCCCGAGACCCCTTACTCCGTTCTCATCGACTATGCCCATACCCCCGACGGCCTGGAAAATGTGCTGTCCTCCGTGAAAGATTTCTGCAAAGGCCGGCTCATTGCGGTCTTCGGCTGCGGCGGTGACCGGGACCCCATCAAGCGGCCTATCATGGGTGAAATCGGCGTAAAGCTTTCTGACATTGCCGTCATCACCTCTGACAATCCCCGGACAGAAGACCCCATGGCCATCATCGAAGATATCCTCAAAGGGGTAAAAAAGGAATATGGGGAATATATTGTGATAGAAGATCGTCGCGTAGCCATCAGATATACTATGGACATTGCGAAAAAAGATGATATAATTGTACTTGCAGGAAAGGGCCATGAAACCTACCAGGACATCGGCGGTCAAAAACACCACCTGGATGAACGGGAAGAGGTGGCAGCCCACCTGCAGGAATTGATAACAGAACCTGATCAAAAGAGATGATTGCTTTTGATCGTGCGAAGCACGCCAGGTTCTTTATCAGACGGGTTTGCGGAATTCAAAGAATTCTGCAAACGACAGCGTTGCAAACGATGTTTATTTAATGAAAATCGAAGATTGGAATTAAATAAGAGTGTGAGGAATCAAAATGGGTAAGATTACACTTCGTCAGGCTGCCAAATGGTGCGGCGGCTTTGTGGAAGAAAAATATGCGGATGTGGAATTCCTGGGTGCCAACAATGACACCCGTGTGTTGAAGCCCGGCCAGCTGTTTGTTGTTTTACAGGGAGCCCGGGATGGCCATGACTTTATCCCCAATGCCATGGAAAAGGGTGCTGCCGCAGTGCTGTGCAGCCGTAAGGTGGGGGATTACCCTGCCATCATCGTGGAGGATCCACGGATCGCCCTGGGCCAAATCGCCCATGAGGAACTGAAGCGCATCGGTGCCAAGGTGGTCGCCGTCACCGGTTCCGTGGGCAAAAGCACCACCAAGGAAATGATCGCCGCGGTGCTGGAAAGCACTTACCGTGTCAGCAAGACCCCCGCCAACCACAACAACGATATCGGTATGCCCATGGCCATCCTGGCAATGGCAGAGGACACGGAAGTGGCGGTGCTGGAAATGGGCATGAACCACTTCCGGGAAATCGCGTACCTTTCCAATATTGCCAACCCCGATGTGGCGGTGATCATCAACATCGGCACCATGCACATCGAATTCCTGGGTTCCCGGGAGGGTATCCGCCGGGCCAAGATGGAAATCGTGGAGGGCATGGGCTCCAACGGCATGCTGCTTCTCAATGGCGATGACATTATGCTGTGGAATCTGGACCAGAAGCCCGCCCAGCGGATCACCTACTTCGGCCAGGGTGAGGGCTGCGATGTCCGGGGCGTGGACATCAAACAGGAGGGCGACCATCTGGTATTCAAGGCACAAGCCGGCAAGCTGTCCGTCCCTGTGGACATGCTGCTGGAAGGCGAGCATTTTGTTAATGATGCTCTGGCTGCAGTGGCTGTGGGTCTGAAACTGGCCGTTCCCTACGAGCGAATTGGGGAGAGTCTGGCGAAATTCCAGAATCTGTCCGGCCGCCAGGAGATCATCAAGACCGATAAGTACACCATCATCAAGGATTGCTATAATGCAGGACCCGAATCCATGGCCGCGGCGCTGAAGGTGCTGGGCAACCGTCCCGGCCGCCATGTGGCGGTACTGGGCGACATGCTGGAGCTGGGTGACTGCTCCAAGGCAGAGCATTACAAGGTGGGCCGCATTGCGGCGGAGAAGGCAGAATTGGTTTTTGCCTACGGTCCCAATGCCAGCCGGATCATCAACGGCACCACCACCGGCGGCATGCCGGAGACCAGGGCTCGGGCCTATACCGACCGGGATGCCCTCGTCCGGGATCTGAAACACCTGGCAAAACCTGGCGACGTACTTCTGTTCAAGGGCAGCCGGGGTATGCAGATGGAACTGATTCTGGAAGGCTTCCTGAAAGAAGAGAAAAAGTAAGGAGGAACGTGATTATGACGAGAATTCTGATTTCTGCGGTGATTTCCTTCGCCCTGTCCGGCATTCTGGGCTATCTGCTGCTGCCGGTGCTGCGGGCACTGAAGGTTGGCCAGTCCATTCGGGAAGTTGGCCCCACCTGGCATAACTATAAGGCCGGCACTCCCATGATGGGCGGCTTGATGTTCATTTTTGCAGCCATTGCGTGCCTGCTGGGCAACATCGGCTCCATGGAAGAATACTCCGTATTTTATGTGCTGATCCTGGCCCTCTGCTTCGGCTTTGTTGGCTTTCTGGATGATTTTGCTAAGCTGAAGAAGAAGCAGAATGAGGGCCTGACCTCCTTGCAGAAGGCCATGCTGCAGATGGCGGTTTCCGCCCTGTTCCTGTACGCCATGTACAAGACCGGCGGCATGCGCAGCACTTTGTACATCCCCTTCTTCAATGTTTCCTTCCATATCCACCCCATTCTCTACATCTTCTTCGCCATGTTCGTTATGGTGGGCTGCGTCAATGCGGTGAACCTGACCGACGGTGTGGACGGCCTGTCCTCCTCTGTCACCATTCCCGTAATGGTGTTCTTCACCATGGCTTCCGTAGGCTTGGGCCGGTACGAACTGGCGCTGCTTCCTGCCAGTCTGGTGGGCGGCCTCATTGCTTACCTGTTCTACAACTGGCATCCTGCCAAGGTGTTTATGGGCGATACCGGTTCTTTGTTCCTGGGCGGTGTGGTCTGCGCCATGTCCTTTGCCCTGGATATGCCCCTGGTTCTGATTCTGGTTGGCTTTGTGTACATTTGTGAGACTTTGTCTGTCATTTTGCAGGTGGCCTATTTCAAGCTGACCCACGGTAAACGGCTCTTTAAGATGGCCCCCATCCACCACCACTTTGAAAAGTGCGGCTGGAAGGAAGAAAAGGTCGTTCTTGTATTTGCTGCCGTATCCGCGCTGATGTGCCTGGTGGCCTGGTTCAGCATTTCCGGCCTGGTTGGATAAATAATTCCTGTCATTGCGAGGAGGGCCACCAACGTGGCCCGACGTGGCAATCCCCCGGACACTCATGGAAACCTTAGGGGATCGCCACACCAGCGTGCGCGCTGGTTCGCGATGACATCGCATGTTTGAAAGGAGTTCTATATGGCGTTGGAGGGTAAACTCCATGCCAAAGAGGACCGCCGTAAGCAAAACGGCGAAACGGTAGACTATCCCTTTCTCATTCTGATCCTGCTGCTTCTGTCAGTGGGACTTCTGATGCTCTGGTCTGCAAGCTACGCCCAGAGCGAATATGATACCGGCTACGAAAGTTCCACCCGGTATCTGCAAAAACAGGCGGTTTGTGCCGCCATCGGCCTGGTGGCCATGTACTTTTTCAGTCGGATTCCTGCAAAATTGTGGTACCGGCTGGCCTGGCCGATCTATGGTGCCAGTATTCTTCTCCTGCTTTCGGTGCTGGTCATCGGGCAGGAGGTGAACGGGGCGAAACGCTGGATCAACATTGCAGGCATTCAGTTTCAGCCCTCGGAAATCGCTAAATTTGCTATGATCGTCCTGTTTGCCCGATTGACAAGGCATTATGGACAGAACGCGAAAACATTCCGCTATGGGGTGCTGGGGTTTGGCTGCGCCCTGATGGGAATCCTGGTGCCTCTGGCCCTGGAAAAACATCTTTCTGCCATTATGCTGATGGGCATGGTGGCGGTGGTGATGATGTTCGTGGCTGGGACCAGAGCCAAATGGCTCCTGGCCGGTGCCGGGGCCGCGGTGGTGTTCGTCATCATCTATATCAGCTTTATGGGCTACGCCGGGGACCGGGTCACCGCATGGCTCCACCCGGAGCGGGACCCCGGGGACACCGGTTACCAAATTTTGCAATCCCTTTATGCCATCGGCTCCGGAGGCCTCTTCGGCCTGGGCTTTGGCAAGTCGAGACAAAAATACCTTTACCTGCCCTTTCAGTACAACGACTACATCTTCGCCATCTGCTGCGAAGAATTGGGACTTGTGGGGGCGCTGGCCATCGTGTCCCTCTTTGCCGTGACGATTGTTCGCGGCTACTGGATCGCACTGCGCTCCCGGGACCGGTTTTCCACGGTGCTGGCTTCCGGGTTGATCACCCTCATCGCGGTGCAAACAATTTTGAATTTATGCGTGGTCACCAATCTTCTGCCATCCACCGGCATCGCGCTGCCCTTCTTTTCCTACGGCGGCACGGCCCTGGCGGTGAATTTGGGGGAGATGGGGATCCTGCTGAGCATATCCCGCTACCGGGACAAGAGAAAAATACAGGAGGCAGACATATGAATCTGATCTTTACCTGCGGCGGTACCGCCGGACATATCAACCCCGCCATCGCCGTGGCAAACCGGATGAAGGAGCGCTATCCCGATGCCAACATCCTGTTCATCGGCGCTGTGGGCAAAATGGAAGAAAAGCTGGTCCCCCAGGCAGGCTATGAACTGAAAGCCCTACCCGCTTCCGGACTCAGCCGCAAGCTGAACCTCAAGGGCATCAAGCAGAACCTCTATGCTGTGAAATGCGTTCTGGGCGCTCTCAGCGAATGCAAGAAAATTTTCCGGGAATTTAAGCCGGATGCGGTCATCGGCACCGGCGGTTATGCCAGCTTCCCGGCCCTCTATGCTGCCCAGACCATGGGCATTCCCACCTGCGTTCATGAGGCCAATGCCGTTCCCGGCGTGACCACCAAGCTGGCTGCAAACAAGGCGGACCGGACCCTGGTGACCTTTGATGACAGCGTGCAGTATTACAAGAATCCCGGCAAGGTGGAGGTGGTGGGCATGCCCGTCCGCCAGGAATTCCTCTTTGCGGACAAGGAAGCCGCCCGGAAGGAACTGGGCGTGACCGACAAGCCTATCGTGGTTTCTGCCTTCGGCAGCCTGGGCGCCAAGGTCATGAACGAGACTATGGCGGATATGATCCCCCTGGAACAGGCGGACAATTTCCCCTTCCACCACATCCATGCCACCGGCTCTTTCGGCAAGGAATGGATGCCCCAGCGGGTGAAGGACAACGGCGTGGACTACGAAAACTGCGCGGATCTTGACATCCGGGAGTATATTTATAATATGCCCACCGTTATGGCTGCGGCGGATGTGATCATCAGCCGTGCCGGTGCTGCCACCTGCAACGAGATCGGTGCCTGCGGTACCCCTTGCATTTTGATCCCCTCTCCCAACGTCACCAACAACCACCAGGAAAAGAACGCCCGGGTTCTGGAAGCCGGCGGCGGTGCAGTGGTGGTCCTGGAAAAGGATTGCACCCCCGAGGCTATGTATAAACTGGTGAAGGAACTTCTGGCAGATGAGAACCGCCGGAGGGAAATGAGCGAAAATCTTCACAAGCTGGTGCGGCTGGATTCCACCGAACGGATCTGCGACATCGTGGAGGAGATCATCAAGCACTAAGCCCTTTTAGGAGGAAACCCCTATGGATACAACACAGAAGAATCGCCGGCCGGAGTCGGAGCGGAAAGCAAGCCCCAAGCAGCGCCCTGTAAAGCAGAGCGCCCAGACGGCTGCACCCCGCCAGCAGCGTCCTGCTCAGAGCAAGACTGCCCAGCCCAGAAGGGAAGCGGCACCCCAGCAGCGCTCCCAGGCTGCCCCTCAGAAAAAAGCGCAGGCTCCCCAGAGCCAGCAGCGCCAGCGTCCGGCCCAGAGTCAGCAGCGCCCGGCTCAGGGAGAGTATGGCCGTCCCGCGGCACCCCAGGGAACCGGCCCCCGGAAAAGCGCGCCCCAGCGCAGCGCCCAGGAACGCCCTGCCCAGAAAAAGCCCCTTCCCACCGGGACCGATAAGAAGACCCGTACACTGAAGCAGAATCCGCTGCAAAGCTTCATCTCCGGTGTCCGTGGCGCTAAGCAGGAGGAATTGGATCCTCAGTCCGAGCAGGCCAAGAAACGCCGTCAGAAGCGTGCGGCAGAGGCTGCCCGGAAGCGCAAGCGAGCCCAGATGCACGATACTCCCGCGGTGATCTATACGGCTCCCCAACCCTTTAATCGGAACCGGCTGCTGATCCAGCTGCTGACGGTAACGGCGGTGGTGGTTGCCATGGTCATGGCCCTGTCGGTTTTCTTTAAGGTAAAGCATATCACCGTTTCCGGTGCGGAAAAATACAGTACCTGGGCCGTTCGGGAAGCCTCCGGCATCCAGGAGGGGGACAATCTGCTGACCTTCTCCATCCCCAGAGCATCGGGCCAGATCATTGCCCAGCTTTCCTATGTGGATAAAGTCCGGATTGGTATAAAATTACCGGATACGGTTAATATTTACATAGAGGAACTGGACGTGGCCTACGCCATCAAGGACAGCGACGGCACCTGGTGGCTTATGACTTCCGATGGCCGCATGGTAGAACAGACCAATGGCGGCATTGCCGCGGAGCATACCCAGATCCTGGGCGTTACGGTCACAGAGCCGAAGGTCAATGAATATGCGGTTGCCACAGAAGAGGTTCCCACCGAGACCAATGCCGATGGAGAACTGATTCCCGTGACGGTTACCGGTGCCCAGCGGCTGTCGGCAGCTCTGCAGATCCTGAAGGCCCTGGAAGCCAACGACATCGTGGGTGAAGCCGCCAGTGTAGATGTAACCAGGACCGAGGACATTATCCTTTGGTACGGTACCCGCTACCAGGTCAACCTGGGTGACACCAGCGATATGGAATACAAAATTGCCTGCATGAACGATACCATCCTGCAGCTCAGTGACTACCAGACCGGCGTCCTGGATGTGAGCTTTACCTACTGGAAAGAGCAGGTTGGCTACACGCCTTTCGAGTAAAAATGTAAGAATTTTGTAAATAATTTGACGAATTATCAGATTTTCTATTGACCAATTTCGAATTTCGGGATAGAATGTATTGGTACGAATGAAAATTGAGGCAGTAGCGCCATCCGCGTTTTCTGCCCTATACATAGGAGGAAGAGTTTTATGTCCGAATCTTTGCAGGATCGCGTTGTTAAAATCAAAGTGATCGGTGTCGGCGGCGCCGGCAACAATGTAATTAACCGTATGATCGATGCTGGTGTCGGCGGCGTGGATTTCGTCGTGGTCAACACCGATAAGCAGGATCTGAATAAGTCCGTTTGTAAGAACAAGCTCCAGATCGGTGAGAAGCTCACCGGTGGTATGGGCGCAGGCTCCAAGCCCGAAATCGGCAAGAAGTCCGCAGAAGAGTCCCGTGCAGCCATCTCCAAGGCTCTGGAAGGCACCGACATGGTGTTCATCACCGCCGGTATGGGCGGCGGCACCGGTACCGGCGCAGCACCCATCGTGGCTGATCTGGCTCACGAGGCCGGCATTCTGACCGTTGGTGTTGTGACCAAGCCCTTCAAGTTTGAAGGTGCCAACCGTATGCGCCAGGCTGAGGTCGGCATCAACGAGCTGAGCAGCAAGGTGGACTCTCTGATCATCATTCCCAATGACCGTCTGAAGTACGTCACCGACCAGAAGATCACCTTCGCCAACGCTTTCGGCATTGCTGACGATGTTCTGAAGCAGGCTGTCACCTCCATCTCCGAGCTGGTTGGCTACTGCAAGAACGTTATAATCAACCTGGACTTCGCTGACGTTTCCGCCGTCATGAAGGACGCCGGCCGGGCTCACATGGGCGTCGGCACCGCTTCCGGCCGTGAGAAGGCTGAGCAGGCTGCTACAGCCGCCGTTTCCAGCCCCCTGCTGGAGACCTCCATCAACGGTGCTACCGGCGTTCTGGTCAACGTCACCGGCTCTGCCGAAATGACTCTGGACGACGTGGAGACCGCTGCCGGCATCGTGCAGGAAGCTGCCAACCCCGAGGCCAACATCATCTTCGGTGCCACCATCGACGAGAGCTTCGCAGATGAGATGCGCGTTACCGTTATCGCCACCGGCTTTGAACTGAAGCCCGAGGCATTTGCTCCCAAGGCCGCTCCCAAGGCTGCTGCTCCCGCTGCTGCACCTGCCAAGCCCGGCTTTGTCCCCGAGGACATCGACACTCCCGTTGCTGCCGCTGCTCAGCCTGCCAAGCCCGCTGACATGAGCGACATCGACGAGATCTTCAGCATCTTCAAGCGCTAAATTTCTTGATTTTCTGTATCCCGGCCCACCACGGGCCGGGATGCTTTGCCGTTCCGAGGTGATACAATGGATGCCTATCATGCCCTGGCCGTCAGCTATGACCGATTGACCAACGATGTGGACTACGAGGCCACCGTGGCCTTCTACAACGAAATACTGAGAAAAGAAGGCCTTCGCCCCAGAACCGCTGTGGATCTGGCCTGCGGCACGGGCTCTGTCGCCGCCATCCTGGCCAGACAGGGGCTGGAGGTCACCGGCGTGGACCTGTCCGAGGAAATGCTCACCGTGGCCATGGAAAAGGTCATGGATATGGCGCATCCGCCCCGGTTTGTCTGCCAGCCGCTGCAGGAACTGCGGCTTCCCAGAGGGGTAGACCTGGCGGTGTGTGCCCTGGACAGTCTGGATTACATCACCGACCCTGCCGACTGCGCTGAGGCCATCCGGCGGGTCTACAAGGCCTTGAATCCCGGCGGCATCTTCATTTTTGACGTCAATACCCCGGAAAAGCTCCGGGCTATGGACGGCCAGGTGTTCCTGGACGAGGACGACGATGTCTACTGCGTCTGGCGGGGCGAATTTGACCAGGAAACCAATATCTGCTCCTACGGCATGGACCTGTTCCAGCGCCGGGGAGAAATCTGGGAGCGCTCCTTTGAAGAGCATCGGGAATACGCCTACTCCCAGGCACAATTGACGGAATACTTAAAAGCCGCAGGCTTCACCCACATCGGGGTCTATGCCGACCGGCTGTTTGAAGCGCCCCGGGAAGGGGAACAGCGCATCTATTTCAAAGCGAGGAAAGGAAAATGGAAATGAAAGATTATCTGGTCAGAGGCATGAGCATGGACGGCTTTGTGAAGGTCGTTGCCATTCGCTCTACTGAAACCGTGAGAAGAGGTGCCGAGATTCAGGGTACCACCCCCAACGCAACTGCCGCCTTCGGCCGGTGTCTGACTGCAGCATCCATGATGGGCAATATGCAGAAGGTGGAAAATGGCTCCATGACGCTGCAGGTTCGGGGCGGTGGCCCGATCGGCACCATCACTGTGGTGTCTGACCCTGTGGGCAATGTGCGTGGCTGCGTTACGGAGCCCAAGGTCCCCCTGGTAGAGAAGTATCCCGGTAAGCTGGATGTGGGCGCAACGGTGGGTACCGACGGTACCATCACCGTGATCCGGGAC
>JAZSHO010000058.1:0-47537 GCA_045533345.1 Faecousia sp.
GGATCGCCACACCAGTGTGAGCACTGGTTCGAGTGAAGATGCGATATTTGGAGAAAGCTTATGTATCGATCCATTGGCAATGATATGGCGGTGCGGGACAAGAGTATTATCGGTATTTTTGACCTGGACAACACCTCCACCTCCAAGCGGACCCGGGAATTTTTAGACAAGGCAGAAAAAAACGGCGAGGTGGTCCCCTGTGATGATCTGCCCAAATCCTTCGTGCTGACCTCCGAATACGGCTTCAGCCGGGTGCGGCTGACCTCCTTAAGCGCCTCCACCCTGGAAAAACGATTGAAGTAAAAAAAGACCAGTCCAACGGACTGGTCTTTTTTGTACTTATTCTTCCTTCTTTTCGGGCTTCTTGTACTCATTTTCCCGGATGCCGGGGAAATTCTCGTCCAGGTAAGCCTCACGGTAGGGGTTGACACCAACCGAGGGCTTTTCGGGATGCAGGGGCAGGGACCAGCATTCCCGCTTGTAGTAGGTGTTGTGGAAGGTCTGCTCGATCCGTCCGGACTTTTCCAGAATGTCGTTGCAGGCACGGATGCAGCCCCGGGCGCCGCAGATGGCGAAGTAGCCGGTATGCTCGATGATGTAGTTATAGTAATCCATAACCGCATGGCTGCCGGGCTTTCTGCCCCACTTGGCACCGGCCAGAGAGTAGCAGAGCATGTAGGCTTCTTCTTCCGTCATCTGGGAGTTGCGGACGTCAAAGGCCATGTTGGGGAATTCCTTCTTCAGGAAGGGGGAACACTCGTTGTTCATGCCGTGGTGGGACAGAGTGCAGCGGCCCATCTGGGTGTCGCCGAAGTAGACCTGCTTTTCGCCAAAGTCCACGTAGATCCGGGCATTTTCATCCTTGGGGCTGGGAACAGCGCCGCCGGGGCAGCGTCTGGTGCAGGCGCCGCAGTGGAGGCAGATGTCGCCGGTATCCAGAATGGGATCGGGCTCCAGCTCCGCATCCGTGAAAATCAGACCCAGACGGACACGGGGGCCGTACTTCTTGGTCAGGAACACCTTGGACCAGCCGATTTCGCCCAGACCGCAGCCGGCAGCAATCATACGGATGCTGCAGACCACATCGGGGGGCAGCTTGCCCTCGGCCACGGGCTTTCTGGTGGTACCGTTGCCTTCGGGAACGGCGGGATAGTGGGCCACGGCCTCATAGCCGCAGTCCTCGATGAAACAGCTGAGCTCGTAGGTCTTGATGGGACGGAAGAAGCTGTTCAGCTTGTTGTAAGTATAGAAGGTGTAGTTATGCCAGTGGGTGCCTTCCTCAACGCCGCGGTTGGCGCCCCGGGGAATGGGCATGGCAAGGGCAATGACAGACTTGGCCTCGGGGAAGATGGAAGTGGGGCTCATCAGCACAGGGGCATTCTTGAAGCGCTCAATGTTGCCGATGGCGATGCAGCCGATTCCCAGTTCCTTGGCCTTGTCCTTGATCATCTGGGAAGTAAGCTTCATATTAGTGGCCTCTCTTTCCGGTCTTGGAGAAGGAGCCGCCCAGAACATTGGCCTGCTCATCGGAGCGGTCCAGACCCTGCAGGTTGCCGCCGATGCTCCAGGCTTCTCTGTTGCGGAACTTGTTCTCAAAGCCCTTGGTCAGAGCGTCACGCTCTTCCAGACCGACCATGCAGGTACGGTTGCACAGAGCAGCGATCCGGTCGGGTCTTGCGTCGGGAGAGAAGCGGTTGGCCACGGCGCCGTTCTGGCAGATACGGCACTTGTTGTAATCCACCTTGCCGACCACGAAGGTTTTGCCGCAGACGGTGATCTCCTCGGTCTCGGTCTTGCTGATGGCACCCAGGGGGCAGGCATCGGCGCAAGCGTGGCAGCCGTTGCAGGGATTCTCTTCCAGCAGGGGATCGGCTTCCAGCTCTGCATCGGTGATGATCATGTGGAAGCGCTGACGGGAACCGAACTCCTTGGAGAAGATGATCCGGTTGTAGCTCATGGAGCACAGGCCGCAGGCGATGGCAGCGTAGTCAAAGTCGGGGTAGACATTGGGAGCGGGACGGCCGGGAGCAACGCTGACGCCGTTGGGCTCGATTTCGGGGGGATTGGGGAACACGGGAGCAGCTTCCCAACCGAATTCTTCGATGAAGTTGGTCAGATTGTAGGCAGACAAGGCCAAAAACTCGTCTTCCAGCCAGTTCTTTCCGAACAGGGCATAGTCGCCGAAGTTGGTGCCCTCTTCCACGCCCCGCAGAGAGCCGCGGCAGATGCGCTTACCGATGAGAATAACGGTCTTGGCTTCGGGGAAGATGGAGAAGGGGTTGGACTGGGGATCCACGTCGGCAAAGCGGTCGCGACCGGCAAAACCGATGAGGTCAACGCCGTCCTGCTTTGCAAAGGCAATGATTTTCTGCTTTAAGCTGTCCATAATAGAATATCTCCTTTGAAATATATATTGTTGAAAAATCGACGCTTTGACTGAGAAAAGCTTGTCATTGCGAACCAGTGCGCACACTGGTGTGGCAATCCGTTCTCCTTAGGGAAGGATAGCCTCGTATAAGTCTTCCCACGAAGAATTCCGGATCTCGACCAGCTTGTTCTTTCTTGCCCGGTTCCAGCTTTTCAGCTGTTTTTCCCGCTCGATGGCGGCCCGGACATCAGTGGTGTATTCGTAGTACACAAGCTTATGGATATCATACTTGGCTGTAAAACTGTTAGGATCCAGTTTATGCCTGTGCTCATACATACGGCGAACCAAATCCTTGGTAACACCAATGTATAGGGTGGTTCCGGTTGCGTTTGTGAGGATGTAAACAAAGTAATTCATTCTGTCTGTTCACGCCTCTTAATCAGACTGCGGTAAGGGGAGACGGATTGCCACACCAGTCTGCGGACTGGTTCGCAATGACACGGTGATTTTTACGCGAAGCAAAGCTGCCCTCACTTTTTATTATAGGATTCGAATCCAGGCAAATCAACCTACAAAGCAACGGAAAAGGTGGATTATTCGACTTGAAACCCAAGAAAAATCGGGGTATAATGGGAAAGAGGTGAAGAATATGCTCTACGAAGGAAATAACCCGATTCTCCGGATGGAAAACGTGGAACACTTAACCAGCAACCCGGGAACCTATGTGGTTGCCCCCCGGCCTTACTCCTCTCTGTCCTTCCGGATCAAGGGAAGTGCCGGAATCGAGGCCGGCGGCAACGTCTATACCGTGGATACCAACGATATTTTGTATCTGCCCCAGGGCCTGGGCTATACCGCCCACTATACGGACACGGAAATGATCACCTTTCATTTCGTAACGGAACATAATGACCGGGAAATCCAGGTGTTTTCCTTTGAAAACGGCGAAAGCATCTACAAAGCCTTCCTCCAGGCCAGAGATAACTGGCGCACCAAGGCACCGGGCTATCCCCTGTTTGCCCTGTCGGCGTTGTATCGGGTTCTGGGCATGATCTTCCAGAAGCAGACCCATACCCAGCTGCCGCCCCATTTTTTACGGGCGGTGTCCCTGCTGAACGGCGGCTACACCAACAGCCATTTAAACATCGGGGAGATCTGCACCCAGGCGGGCATTGCCCAGTCCCGGTTCCGGCAGCTGTTCAAGCTCCATTACGGGAAAACCCCGGTGGACTATCTGACAGATTTGCGGATCGAACACGCCAGAGGCTGCATTGCCGGCGGTATGAGCGTGGAGGCGGCGGCGGAGATCAGCGGCTTTAACGATCCCAAATACTTTGCCCGGGCGGTGAAAAAACGCTTCGGCTGCACCCCGAAAAGCTTCAAAAGCTACGGCAAATAACTTACAGACACCGGATTCGGGGGGAATAACGGTCGATCAGGGCCTGGTTTTTCTCGCCGCCTCCGGGAATGTTGGCGCTGGTGTAAATGGGAACATCAGCCCCGGCGTTCACAGCCAGCTGCACCGCCTCGGAGAGGATGCTGTGGAGAATATAGCTGCCGGCTACGGTGGACACGGGGGTCATTTTGGTTTCCAGACCCTCCGGCTGCAGGCAGGCATCGCCGTAGGGAACGGCATTGTCAATGGACAGGTCTGCCGCTTCATGCAGATGCAGACCGTACTTGTTCCGGGGCGCGATACTGTCGCAGGACCGGGAGGAAATGCCGATGACCTTCACGCCCATTTCCTTTGCTTCCACAGCCAGCTCCACGGGCACCGCATTGACACCGGAGTTGGAAATGACCATCAGCAGATCGTGGGGGCCAAAATCGTACTCCGCCAGTACCTTGGATGCCAGACCGTGGGTTTTCTCCAGAGAGCTGGATTTGACCGCGCTTTCATGGAGCATCAGCGGCTCATTGAGCATGGGGGAAACACAGGCCAGCCCGCCGGCCCGGTAAAAAACCTCCTCCGCCAGCAGATGGGAATGGCCGCTGCCGAAAACGTAGACAATGCCGTCATGACAGATGGTATCCGCTGCCATCCGGGCCGCGGCAAGAATCTGCTGCCGCTGAGTGTCCCGCAGCCGGGTGATGACACCGATCAGCTTGTCTGCATATTGATCCAGAAGCATAAGGTGACTCCTTTGATAAGAAATGCCCTGGCTCCCTCGCAAAGGGAGCCAGGGCTCGCATTTTTATTAGCCGATGCCGTACATCAGATTGGGAATGAAGGTAGAAATCCAGGGGATGTAAGTAACGATCATCAGCACGAGGAACGACACAACAAGGAACGGGACCAGCTCCTTGATCAGCTCCGAAGCACGGATACGCAGAGCGCCGGACACGAAGAAGATGTAGGTGCCGAAGGGAGGGGTAATGGCAGCCAGGCCAACGTTCAGACACATCATCAGACCGAAGTGGATGATGTCGATGCCGAAGTACTTGACAACGGGAACCAGCATGGGGGCAACGATGATCATAGCAGCCATGGCGTCCATGAAGCAGCCGATGATCAGGAAGATGATGTTGCACAGCAGCAGGAACAGGTACTTGTTCTCGGTGAAACCAATGATGAAGTTGGCCAGCTGACGGGGGATATTCTCCCAGGTCATGTAGTAGCTGAAGACGTTGGAGGCGCAGAGGATCATCATAACAGGAGCGGTGGACATAACGGCTTCCACGAAGATTTCGGGCAGCTGCTTGAATTCCAGCTTCTTGTAGACGAACTTACCAATGAGGATGGAGTAAACTGCCATCAGAACGCCGCCCTCGGTGGGGGTACAGACGCCGAAACGCAGCAGCATGATCAGGCCAAAGGGCAGGAACAGCGCCCAGAAAGCGGTGAGGCTCAGCTTCAGCAGATCCTTCAGAGGCATCATCTTCTTCCGCTCGCCGCCGTAGCCGCGCTTCTTGGAGATGAAGTGGTTCACAAGAGCCATGCCCAGAGCCAGCAGGATACCGGGCAGATAACCGGCAGCCAGCAGACGGCCAACGGAGCATTCTGCCAGGCAGGCAAAGAGGATCAGATTGATTCCGGGAGGAATGATGGGGGTGATGCAGCCGGTGGCAGCGGTGATGGCGGCGCAGTAAGCCTTGCCATAGCCGTACTTGACCATTTCGGGAACCAGCAGCTTGCAGTCGGTGGCGCAGTCAGCAGCGCCGGAACCGGAAACGCCGCCCATCAGCACGGAAACCAGAACGTTAACATGGCCCAGGCCGCCAACCAGGTGGCCGACGCAGGCGTTGCCGAAGGCCATCAGCTTCTCGGTGATGCCGGAGTAACCCATGATGGAACCGGCGGTGATGAAGAAGGGAATAGCCATCAGGGAGGTGGACTCACAGTTGGCGATCATCTTCTGGGCCACAACGGCCATGGAGATAAAGGGGTCCAGGTGGAAATAGGGGATGGTGCAGATCAGCATGGCGAAACTGCAGGGAACACCCAGGAAGAACAGAACCAGGACAGAAATCATGGGCCACAGTGTCATGCTTCAACACCTCCTTCCTCAGTTTCCTCTTCTTCTTCGCCATCGTCATACTGGGAAGTGTAACGCTGGTCAAACTCCTCGGGCTTTACGATGGACATAATGAAATATTTAATAGAATAGATGGTCATACTCAAAAAGCCCAGAGGCAGAGCTGCGTCCATGATCTTGTAGGACCAGCCGGAGTAGTTCATCACTTTCTTTGCACTTATAGTCAGGTCATAACCCAGGTAGGTCATGAAAGCAAACAGGATAATAAACACGAAGGTCATAGCAGCGCGCATGATGTGCTTGCCCTTGTCGGGCAGGCGATCGATCAGAATATCGATGCCGAAATGCAGGTTCCGCTTGTAAGCGGCAGCGCCGCCCACGAAGGTAACATAAGCCATGCAGATCAGAGCCAGTTCGTCCGCCCAGGAAGTGGGGCTGCGGAACAGGTAACGGAGCATAACGTTTCCGAAGATAGCTGCCAGCATGATGGCGATGGCGGTAGCGGAAATGATCTCCTCAATATTGGATATCAGCCACAGCAGGGCCTTTCCAATTTTTTTCATATAATCACCTCACGGGAACAGATGGGGGATACGGAACAATGTTAGATTTTGCTGTCATTCCGAGCCAGTGCGCACACTGGCGTGGGAATCCCCTCAAAATAGCGGAAAGCTTGGGAGATTGCCACACCAGCTTGCGAGCTGGTTCGCAATGACACGGTAGTTTTTTACGAGAAGCGGAGCCTTGGGAGATTGCCACACCAGTCTGCGGACTGGTTCGCAATGACAACTTTTTTCCGCAATGGAAAGAATTTTAATAATATGGGGGAAGGGGCAGGGCCCCTTCCCCACGGAAATTTACCTTAAATCAGTTAAATTTCAGTTAAGACTGGATCAGGGATTGGAAGCAGCCTTGATCTCGTCCATAACGCCATCGCGGCAGCCCAGGTCGATAGCGGCCTGTGCAGCGGCAGCCTGCATAGCAGCAACGTCATCAGCGGAGGGCTCGACGACGGTGACACCGGCAGCTTCCAGCTCAGCGATGTAGGAAGCGTTCATCTCTGCGCACAGAGCGGTGAAAGCCTTACCACCGGCGGTCAGCTCTTCAGTAATAACAGCCTGGTCCTCAGCGGAGATCATGTTCCAGATAGCGGTGGAGGTGCCGAAGCAAGCAGCAGCGTAGGTGTGGTTGGAGCAGTAAGCGTTCTTAGCAACTTCCTGGACGGAGTAGTCCAGCAGGGTTGCGGCGGGAGCCTCAGCGCCTTCGATAACGCCGGACTCGATGTTCTGGTAAACTTCAGCGAAGGGGATGCCGGAAACGGGGGAAGCGCCCAGAGCGTTGAACCATGCAGCGTAGGTGTTGGTGGGAACGCGGACCAGGAAGCCCTTCAGATCCTCGACGGAGTTGATGGCCTTCTTGGACAGGATGATACGGGGAGCAGCTGCCCAGTTCATGCAGATCATGTGGATGCCGCCGTTCTCTTCCAGCTCAGCAACCATGTTTGCCCACATCTCGGAGTTGCCAAAGTTGGCGATCTCTTCGGTGGAGGAGAATGCGAACATGCAGTCCATAGCGGTCATGTCGTCGCAGCCGTAGGGAGCCCAGGAGGAAGCGGAGGTGGAGGTGACGATGTTGCCGCCCAGAGCGATCTGCTCGATGGAGTCAGCGATGGAGCCCAGAGCATTGGACCAGTAGCACTCGATGATGACGCGGCCTTCGGTACGAGCTTCGACGTTAGCCTTGACATCAGCCATGATCTTGGCGGTGTCGGAGGTCTCAGCCTCGGAGAAAGCGAATCTCAGGGTGATGGGGTCAGCCTTGGGAGCCTCGGTAGCGGGGGCTTCGGTAGCAGCGGGAGCGTCGGCCTTGGGAGCTTCGGTAGCGGCGGGAGCCTGGGAAGCGCCACAAGCAGCCAGGGACAGAACCATGGCCAGAGCCAGCAGCAGAGCAAAAATCTTCTTCATAATATGTTCTCCTTCTTGTGAATTTTCAAAGGTTACCTTCTCGGTTTCCCTTACTATACATTTTGCACTTTGTTTTGTAAAAAGTCAATGAATTTCTCATTGCGAAATTGTGACCAGTTAGACAATTTAACAAGGATAAAGAAACGCCTTTTTGTTGTTTATTCATACAATTTTCCCTTGCCGAATTTGCGCAGAATGTCCAATTTCCTGTGGGAATCACCTTGACAGGGATAGGATTAACGTATATGATAAGCCTAACAACCTGTGAATTTCAGAAAAAATTTCTATATTCTGGAGATATGGCTATGATAAAATCCGTAAAAAAAGCAATGGATATCCTAACCATCCTGTCTGCCAATGCGGAAGACCCCATCACCCTGGGGGAATTGGCGGAACAAACGGGACTGAATAAGTCCACCTGCGCCCATATTGTGGATACCCTCTGCGAATCCATGTACGTGGAACGGGTGTCCCGGACCAAGGGCTACCGCCTGGGACCCTGGGCTTACATGCTCTCCCGGTACGGACGTTACCAGAATGCTCTGGTGACCATTGCCATCCCGGTGCTGAAATGGCTCCAGGCCAAGACCGATGCTACGGTGTTTATCAGCGTCATCTGCAACGGCAAAAAGTACATCGTTTACCATATCGACAAGGCCAATATCCTGCCCATGAGCGACGGTTCCATCATCCAGGGCAACCTGGAGGCAACGGCCACCGGCCAGCTGCTCATGACCCACATGGACACGGAATCCCTGCGCCATGCCCTCAGCCGCCGGGGGGAGGAGGGCGGCATCGCCAAAATTCCCGCGGATCTGAATGAAAAATTCAAGAAGATCCGCTCCCAGGGCTATGCCTACTGCGCGGTGCCTACCAATGAACCGGAACCCCACCAGTCCTATGCCTTCAGCGTCACCGACGGCACCAAGGTCATCGCCGCACTGGGCATCCTGTATCCGGACTCCATGAACACAGCGGAATACCGGGCGGGCATTTTGAAGCACGGCCGCACCGCCGCCAATGAGATCAGCCGCCGATTGGAATTCGCGGAATAAAAAAATAGCGTGTCATTGCGAGCCAGTGCGCACACTGGCGTGGCAATCCCCCAGATACTTCCGGAAACCATAGGGGATCGCCACACCAGCCTTCGGGCTGGTTCGCGATGACACGTTTTATTATTTACACTGCCAAAATGCTCCAGGGGCGCATCACCGGGAAGGAGCAGACAGGCTTGGAAGTGTCCCCCTCCAGGTCGAAAACGGTGATATTGTGGCTCAGTTCATTGCCGAAGAGCAGGAACCGTCCTGCCAGGGTCATCTCCCGGGGGGAGGAGCCGTGGCAGAAAATGAATTTCTCCAGAGAAATCTCTGCCCCGTCCACCCGGTAAACTGCCGCGCTGTCGTGGCCCCGGTTGGAAACGTAGAGCCGTTTGCCATCCTCGGACAGGCGGATGGCGGAGGCGGTGCTGAAACCGTCGAAATCTGCAGGTACGGTGGGAATGTCCTTCAAGTGGGTCAGCTTGCCGGATTTGTAGGCAAAAACGGAAACCGTATTGCCCATCTCATTGGCAACATAGGCGAAGCGCCCGTCGTGAGAGAAAATCAGATGCCGGGGACCGGAGCCGGGAGCAACAGAAACCCGGGAAACCTCATTGAGGTCCAAATCGCAGACATAAATGCAGTCGGTACCCAAATCGCAGATGCACAGGAATTCTCCATCGGGGGTCGCGGTGATGCAGTGGGGATGGGAGCAGGTTTGGCGGTTGGGGTCGATGCTCTTACCCGGGTGGGGGATGACCCGGTCCGGGAGCCGGGAGGTATTGGAACTGCAATAATTGGCGGAATAGAGACGGCCCCGGTGGGGCAGGAGAAATGCGGAAATGGTGCCGAACACCGGCTGGATATCCCCCGTCTGCTCCAGAGAGCCGTCGGGAAGAATGTCAAATTCCGCTACGCCGCTCTGGAACAGGAAGGGTTCCCGCAGGAGGGCATAAAGCTTCTGCCCGTCCCGGTTCAAAAAAGCCGGGCGGTCGATTTCGTACTTTTCCAATAATTCGATTTGACCGGATTCCGTCAGCCGGCACCGAAGAATGCCGCCGGTGATATCCTGGGAAGCAATGTAAAGCGTCATGAAAGTTACCTCATTCATAATTCCTTTGTAGGGATGGGGCATGCCCCATCCGGGCATGAACGGGACTGAGCGCTCATTCTCATAGGTGCCCGGCGGGGTCATGACCCCGCCCTACAATTATCATATCGACAGTCAGAAGTTCTGTCAACGGATTTCGGATGATGAAATCCATTGACGGCCATTCCTCTTTGTGTCATAATAGAGAAAAAGGAGGGGTCCCTATGGTTACCACCCGGATTCAGCCCTTCGGCATCACAGCCGACGGAAGAAATATCGACAAAATCACCCTGACGGACGGTTCCGGAAATACCGCCTGCGTCCTCAATTACGGCGCGGTTTTGCAGGGGCTTGTCATCCATGGCACAGATGTATGCCTGGGCTACGATACGGTTTCGGAATACGAGGCCGCCAACAGCTGTTTCGGCAGTACCATGGGCCGCTGTACCAACCGCATCGGCGGAGCCAGGTTCACCCTCTCCGGGAAGACCTACTATGTCAGCGAAAACCGCAAGGGTTTCCAAATCCACGGGGGCTTCCAGGGATTCCACAAAAAGGTCTGGGACTATCAGTTGACAGATAACAGTATTATGTTAACTTACCATTCCCCTGACGGGGAAGAAGGCTACCCCGGCAACCTTACCGCTAACGTCACCTACCGCTGGGCATCCGACGGCGTTCTGGAACTGCTTTACGACTGTGTCAGCGATGCAGAAACAGTCATCAATCTGACCAACCACTCCTATTTCAACTTAAACGGCCACGACACCGGCTCCGCCGAGGGCCACAGATTGCAGATTTTTGCCGACACCGTGGCCGAAACCGGGGAAAACGGCATCCCAACGGGAAAAGTCCTCCCCGTGGAAGGAACCCCTGTGGATTTCCGAGCCCCCGCGGTTATCGGAAGCCGGGTCAACGGACCGGAAGAAATCCTCACGAAAGTGGGGGGCTACGACCACAATTTCCCCCTGTCCGGCAATTTCGCCACCGCCGCCATCCTCCGGGGTGACCGCATTGCTATGGAAGTAAAGACGGACCTGCCGGATCTGGGCCTTTACACCGCCAATTTCCTGGCGGAACAGCCCGGTAAAGGCGGCGCTCACTACGGTAAACGCCACGGCGTCTGCCTGGAAACCCAGTATATGCCCAACGCCGTGAACCTGCCCGGCTTCACTCCCCAGCCGGTATTCGCCGCCGGACAGCATATGCGCCATAAGACACAATTCTGCTTTACTTTATTATAATAGTACAAAACAACGCTTTGCCTAAGATTACCATGTCATTGCGAGGAGCGCTTGCGCGACGTGGCAATCTCCTGCAATGAGGCAGGATGTTTCGATATGCTGATTAACATGGTACATCTCAAATATACGATGTTAATCGATGCATAAAAAGACAACACTGCGGTGCGGGAGATTGCCACGTCGCCCCTTTGGGGCTCCTCGCAATGACAGGAATATGGTAAGGCGAAGCAAAGCTTTATCATTCTGCACACTCCACTCTCCACACTTCACTCTCAAAAAATCGGAGGAATCCCTATGCCCATCTATCGCGCGAAAATGAAGCACGACGCCAGCACCATCCGCCGTCTGATCCAGACCGGCTACGATACCTTCCAGTTCAAGCGGAAGCTGATCAATACCGCCATCGCCTTCGGCTTGATCCTCTTCGGCCTTTATGCCGACCAGAGCCTGTTTATGCCCTGGATCGCCCTGTTTGTGGGCTGTGTGATGCTGGCCAATATTAACGTCATCCCCAAATCCCAGGCAAGAGAAGTTCTGAAGCAGATGGGCGGCAAGTTTCCCAAGTCTGAGTATTCCTTCTATGAAAAGGAATTCAAGTTCTACGACAAGGGCGACCCCATTCCCTACCGCCGATTGATCCGCCTCATTGAGGACAAGCAGTACATGTATCTGTACGTGGAGGAGCAGTCCGGCTACATGGTGGACAAGGGCACGGTCACGGGAGGCAGTGTGTCCGATTTCAAGACCTATCTGGAAATCGAAACAGGCCTCAAATTCTCCCGCCCCGCCAACCTCTTCAGCTTCAAGATCACCGACCTGTTCCCCAAAAAGGACAACTACAAAGGCCCCCGGCTAAAGTAAAAAAGCTGTCATCGCGAACCGGTGCGCACACTGGTGTGGCGATCCCCTATGGTTTCCGGGAGTATCTGGGGGATTGCCACGTCGGGGCGTTGCCCCTCCTCGCAATGACAGCATTATTTTTGTTTTATAATATGAAATTTATTGACATTGTTGGATAACTGGCCGATAATAAAAGAAGCAATTATTCGAAGTATACATACGGGAGGCCAAATTATGTTTGATCTTCATGGAAAAACTGCTCTGGTCACCGGCTCCAGCCGTGGCATCGGCCGGGCCATCCTGCTGGCTCTGGCCCAGCATGGTGCGGAAGTGATTTTGCATTGCCGGAAGCCCTGCCCCGCCGGGGACGAGGTGATGGAAAAGCTCAGGGAAATGGGCGCCAAGTATCATGTGGTCTATGCCGACCTTTCCAAAATTGACGGCGCCAAGACCATCTACGACCAGGTAGCCGAAAAGGGAGCGCAGGTGGACATCCTGTTCATCAACGCCTCCATTGAGATCCGTCGGGAATGGCTGGAAATCAATGATGAGGAATACGACCTGCAGATGAACACCAATTTCCGCTCCTCCATTAAGCTGCTGCAGCTGTTCGTTCCCGGTATGCAGAGCCGTAAATGGGGCCGGGTCATCACCATGGGTTCCGTCCAGCAGCGTAAGCCCCACGAGGCCATGCTGGTCTACTCCGCCTCCAAGATGGCTCTGTGCAACGCGGTGATTTCTCTGGCACCCCAGCTGGCACCCGATGGCGTGACCATCAACAATCTGGCTCCCGGCGCAGTCCGTACCGACCGGAACGCCGAAGCCCTGTCCGACCCCGCCTACGATGAAAAGGTCCGCAACCTCATCCCCATGAAGTACATCGGCTATCCCGATGATATTGCCGGTATTGCCGTGTTCATGGCCTCCGAGGAGAGCAAATACATGACCGGCCAGGACATCTACGTGGACGGCGGCAAGGGTCTATAAGTAATAAACTGTCATTGCGAGGTGCCGCCGACTCCCGCAAGGCGGCACCGTGGCAATCCCCCGGACATTGCTTTTACCATAGGGGATCGCCACACCAGCGTGCGCGCTGGTTCGCGATGACATGGTATATTTTACATTTGCAATTACTAAGAGATACGGAGGAAAAAATATGCGCTTCAACAATCCGGAAGATATCATTGCCATTACCCCCGAATGGAAGGGTGAGCGTTTCCCCGACGGCCGTCCCAAGGTTGCCGACAAGTACCTGGATGCCCTGTACAACATGACCCTGGAAGAACTGTGGAAGCCCATTTTCGTGGCCGGCTATGAGCATCAGTTCGTGAACATCCAGCCCCTGCACCCCGAATTTAAGGAAGACGGCTCTGTGAACCGGAAGCTGGTTGGCCGTGCCGTTACCGCCGCTTACGTTCCCACCCGTCCCGACTACTACGCCGCCTCCTGCGACATCGCCAGAGAGCAGGGCTGGTCCGGCACCCCCAACCAGTGGGTCATTGACAGCCTCACCGACCGGGACGTTCTGGTTGTGGATATGTACGACAAGGTCTACAAGGGCACCTTCCTGGGCGGCAATCTGACCACCGCGCTGAAGACCAAGACCGGCACCGGCGGTGCCGTTATCTGGGGCGGCATCCGTGACGTGGAGCAGATGCGCCGTGTTCCCGATGTGCAGGTTTACTACCGTGGCATCGACCCCACCCCCATCCGGGAATTTGCCATGCTGAGCATGAATATGCCCGTCCGTCTGGGCTCCAACCGGGACTGCGCTACCTGCCTGCCCGGCGATATCGTCTACGGCTGCAGCGGCGGCGTTCTGTTCATTCCTCCCCACATGGTGGCTGATGTGGTCGAAGGCGGCGCCAAGACCCAGGTGAAGGATATGTTCGGCTTCGAAATGATCAGCCAGAACAAGTTCACCACCGCCGAAATCGACAAGAACACCTGGACGGAAGAAATGCTGGACCTGCTGATGGAATACATCCGCACCGAGCCCGCCGCAGCTCAGTACCGGGATCTGGACTGGAGCAAGGAATACGACCTGGCCCGCAACGGCGACCCCAACGATACCCAGTCTGCACTGTAATACAAAAAGCACCGCGAAAGCGGTGCTTTTTTGATAGATTAAGAACGAAACTGGAGCCGCCTGCTGATCTCATTGGCAGCGGTTTTTCCCACCCGAATTACAGATTCCCGCGTGTCCGGGCTGTCCTCGGCATCGGGATAGACGATGCCGATGGATGCCACCGTTTTCTTACCGTCGGTGATCCGAAAAGCGAAGGTATGCCGCATATTTTCATCGTCATGGAGATGAACAAAACCGGTTTTGCGGATCTGGTTAAAACTGCCCTCTCTGCCGGAAATCGTCTTCATGAATTGTTCCGGGTCCTCACTGCGGCGGCAGACCCGATACAGGGCATCCTTGCCCATATAGGCCATCATCAGAAGTCCCGAGGCGGTGGTTTCAATATTTCCTTTTATGATTTCACTTTTCCGCAGATCCAGGGAGGTATTTCCTTCTTCATTAAAAATGATATATTTGATGCCGTCACAGACCACCGTCAAAAAAACTGTGGCATTCAGCTGCTGCCGGACCCAGCGGATGATGGGCGTGCATACGTCAATAAGAGATTCCTGATACCTTCCATACCGGGTCAGAAGATAAGCACTGGGCCCCAGCCGGTAGCCCTCTTTCCGGGAAACGTGCTCTACCATCAGCGATTCGCAAAGGGTATCCAACAGATGGGAGCAGGTGGCCTGGTTAATATCCAGGGCCTTTGCGATGGCACCCAGCGTGGCAGGCTTTTCCGGCTCGTTAGACAGGAAAAACAGAATGTCAATGGCTTTTTTTACAGATTTGACCACACGGATGCCTCCTTTTTCAGTATAGCATCATTATAAGTTTCCAAGGACCTACCGTCAATGTATTTTCGTATTGTGAAAGCCATTCCAGGCCATTCCTGGGAACAATGGGTCTGCTTCTTTCGTATTACGAAAATAAGTTGACCTTTTTGAAAATTATGCTATTGTTACAGTATCCAGGAAGTCCTGCCAAGGCAGGAAATTACACAAAAATCCAACAGGAGGAACCATCATGAGCGAAGATAAGGTACAGGATATTTACGAGTACAGACCCCTTATTGAAGAAATCCCCGAAGACTGGCGCTACCGCATCGATGAGATCAATCAGCGCTACAAGGCGCTGTACACCGCACTGATCTATGACGTTATGGCAGAGGTTTACCATCTGCCCGGCCGCTCCATGAAGCCCGGCATCGGCCCCCTGCAGCGTGGCGGCGTCAACGGCAAGGTGGCAGGTCCTGCTTTTACCACCCGCCGGAAGACCACGCCCAGCGTGGATCCTGCGACCCACAACATCCGCCTGGGCCAGATGAAGAGCATGTGCAAGGGCTGTATCTTCGTTTCCGACGTCCAGGGCGATATGTACTGCGGCCAGTTCGGTGAGATCACCGCTACCGCCATGCGGGCCGCCGGCTGTGAAGGCGCGGTCATCGACGGTTCCACCCGTGACTCCGACTACCTCATCGCCATGGGCTTCCCCACCTTCGTCCGCTGGTGCAGCCCCGTTGAGGGTCTGGGCCGCTCCATGATCACCGAGTACATGGTGCCTATCTATGTCCGGGGTATCGACGGTCTGCTGCAGATCAATCCCGGTGACTACATCTTCGGCGACGGCGACGGCGTTGTGGTGGTCCCCAAGGATCTGGTCATCCCCGTTCTGGAGAAGGCAGAAAAGAACTTCAACGATGAGAAGCTGAGCCGCCGTGCCATGGCCGAGGGTATGAACCCCTTCGAGGTCTATAACAAGTACGGCAGATTCTAAAACATACAACGATGCCCCCCGGTGTAAACCGGGGGGCATTTTTTGTGTGAAAACTTAGGCGATGGCCTTCTTCCGGCTGATGATCTGGATGACCAGGGCAACTGCTACCAGGCCCAGACCGATGGAGTCGGTGACCAGACCGGGATAGATCAGCAGCAGACCGCCCACGGCGCTGATGATGCGCTCCGGCCAGCTCATGTGGTGCAGGAAGTAGCCCTCCAGAGCGGCGG
This sequence comes from Faecousia sp., assembly GCA_045533345.1. Taxonomy (GTDB): domain Bacteria; phylum Bacillota; class Clostridia; order Oscillospirales; family Oscillospiraceae; genus Faecousia. Next base: position 16,097 of record JAZSHO010000058.1, read on the forward strand.
ACACACCGAAAATACCGATGAAAGAGGTGATGCAGATGAGAATGACCTCGAAAACGGTGGTATCGATGAACAGCATAGCGGGGTTCAGCGCGAAGACGTAAGGCACGATGAAGGCGGCGATGGCCAGCTTGGTGGCGGTGAAGGCCGTCTTCATGGGGTTTGCCTGGGCGATGGCGGCGCCTGCGTAGGCAGCCAGAGCCACAGGAGGTGTCAGGTCGGCCACGATGCCGAAGTAGAACACGAAGAAGTGGGCAGCCACGGTGGGAACGCCCATGCGAATCAGAATGGGGGCACAGGTGGCGGCCATGTTGCAGTAGTTGGCGGTGGTGGGAACACCCATGCCCAGGACGATGCAGCACAGCATGGTCAGGAACAGGGCGATGATCACATGGTTGCCTGCCAGAGCAACGATGCCGTTGATCAGAATGTTGGCAAGGCCCGTCATGGTGATGACACCGGAAATGATACCGGCCACACCGCAGGCTGCAGCCACAGTGATCATACCCTGGCCACCGGCGGCGAGGGCTTCCCAAATCATCTTCAGGAAGGACGGGAACTCTGCCTTGAAGCCGTTGGCCCGGGATTCCTTATTCAGCAGACGGCTGATGGCGCTGACGGCGATGGCCACAACGATGGCGATGGCGGCGGCGTACTGGATGGACTTCTGGCTGGTGGAAACCAGGTACACCAGCAGCACCAGAGGCAGCAGCAGATAGACCTGCTTCAGCAGGGGCATCAGCTTGGGCAGCTCTTCCTTGGTCAGACCCCGCAGGCCTTCCTTCTTGGCCTCCAGATGGACGGCGATGAAGATACCGGCGAAGTACAGCACCGCAGGCAAAATGGCCTTAACGGCGATGGTGGAGTAGGGCAGCTGGACGAAGTCCGCCATCAAAAAGGCGGCGGCGCCCATGATGGGGGGCATGATCTGGCCGCCGGTGGAGGCGGAAGCCTCCGCAGCTGCGGCGAATTCCGGCTTGTAGCCGGTCTTCTTCATTAGCGGGATGGTGACGGAGCCGGAGCCAACGGTATTGGCAACGGAGGAGCCGGAAACCATGCCCTCCAGAGCGGAGGCCACAACAGCCACCTTGGCGGGGCCGCCGGAGAAGCCGCCAACCACGGAATTGGAGATGTTGATGAAGAATTCACCGATGCCGGTGCGCTCCAGGAAGGCACCGAAGATGATGAACACCACGATGAACTTGCTGCAGACATTGATGGGGGTGGAGAAAATGCCCTCCTTGGTGAAGAACAGCTGACCAACCACCCGAACCACACGGCGGAGGAAGGAGGGATTGGTCAGACCCCAAACCAGCGCATAGACGATGAAACAGCCGGCCACGATCAGAATGGGCATGCCCACGCTGCGGCGGCAGACTTCCATCAAAGCCAGAATGCCCACGATACCGATGATGATCTGATACCACTGGAAATTGCTGCCCTGCTGGATGATGGTCATGGCGTTGGCGGTATAGTACAGGAATGCACCGGTGCCGCAGAACATCAGCACAAGGTCGTACCAGGGCATGTGGTTGGTCTTCACATGGTGCTTGCTGGCGGGGAACACCAAAAAGCCGATGAACACGATCCAGGCCACAAAGGAAGTCAGTCGCACTTCCTCCAGCCAGCTGCTGAACAGGGTCACGTAAATGCAGAACAGGGCGAAGCAGGCCAGAATGCAGGTGACCACGATTTTGGGCGCCCCTTCCCAGATACGGGTGTTGGATTCCCGGTCATATTTTTTCATGACGGCTTCCAGGTCCATAGGCTCCTGAACTGCCGGCTCGTTCTTTTTCTTAAAGAATGCCATAGGCTACCTCCTTGGGAAATTTGCTGTGATTATCTGCTTTGGGCAGTAAGAAAACTGAAAAATGAATGTAGGGTGGAGGCATGCCTCCACCGGGCAGTCATGAAAATGAGCAGAAAACTTGAACGCACAATAAAATGAGTGCCCGGCGGGGGCGTGCTCCCGCCCTACGGTCTGTATCGGTTGCTGCACAAAGCGGATAATCACATATCAGGGGAAAAAGGCTGCGGCGAAAATTCGCCGCAGCCTACAGTTTACGTTGGCTTAACCGACGTTGACGCCCTTTTCGGCAAAGTACTTGGCAGCACCTGCGTGGAAGGGAGCGGCCATACCGGTGGTAGCATTCTCCAGGGACAGCTCAGCGCCCTTGCCGTGCTCTGCGGTGATGGCATCGACGTTCTCGAAGATGGCGGCGGTCATGTTGTACACATCCTCCTCGGAAGCGTCAGCGCTGACGATGAGGGTTGCCTTAACGGTGACGGTCTGCACATCCTCGGTCTGACCGGCGTAGGTACCGGCGGGGATGGTGTAAACGGTGTAGAAGGGGCAGGAAGCCATCAGCTGGTCAGCCACAGCGCCGTCGATGGGAACCAGGTATGCGCTGTTGGTGGTGCACAGTTGGGTGATGGCGGGGGTGGGAGCGCCGGCCACGATGAAGGCTGCGTCGATCTTGCCGTCCTTCAGACCGTCGGTGGAGTCACCGAAGCTCAGGTACTGGGGATTGATGTCTGCTTCTGTCAGACCGGCAGCGGACAGAACGTCCATAGCGTTGAAGAAAACACCGGAGCCGGGAGCGCCGATGGAAACGGACTTGCCGGCCAGGTCAGCGACAGACTTGATCTCGGGATCCATAGTGACCAGCTGAACAGCCTCGGCATACAGACCGGCGACCACGCGGAAGGAATCTTCCTTACCCTCGGACTCGAAGGAGCGGGTGCCCTCCCAGGCGTAAGCCATAACATCGGACTGAACCAGGCCCAGCTGGTAGTCACCGGCGGCGATGCCCTGGATGTTGGCCTTGGAGCCGTCAGTGGAAACCACAGTCACGTCGATACCGGCATTGTTCTTGATGTACTGGCCCAGCACGCCGCCGTAACCGTAGTAGGTGCCGGTGGTGCCGCCGGTGCCCATGGTCATCTTGGATGCGCCGGAGCCGCCGCAGGCGGCCAGAGTCAGAACCATTGCCAGAACCAATGCAACAGAAAGAATCTTTTTCATAGTAGTTAACCTCCTTATTCTCTGAGTAAAAACTCAAATAAGTATAATTTATTATACTAAAGCGTTTGCATTTTTGCAAGGGAAAAATTGCGTTTTATACTGACTATAACCGTAAAAATCAGCATAAATGGGACGAATTTGCAAGAACGATGGGATATAAAAATGCATTTACGAATGATTTTTGACATAAATCTTGTATAGAATGTACAAGTAATGTGAAAACTTGTACATCAATTTCGTGCGTTATCACAGAAAAACGAGCATTTAGATGCAAAAAGCCAGGGGAGGGCTTGCACCCTCCCCTGGAAAATATTCTTCACGTTTACTTCCGGGAGCTGTCCACCAGGTAGCCGATGACCATGATCACAGCAAAGACGATCAGATACCAGAAGCAGGCCATGCCATGGCCGATGATACAGGCGATGACCATGAACACACTGCCGCAGAAGGCCAGGATGGGCAGAATGAACCGTTTCAGGGTATTCTGGTCCTTTTCCTTGCGCATCCACTGGATCAGAATGGGCAGGTACATCATATAGATGGTGATGATGGGAAGCTCGGAGGAGTCAAAGACGAAAGGACCGCTCCAGATGCCTGCCAGGTTGGAGGCGTAGAAATACAGGAACCAGGCGGCGGTGACCAGCAGAGCGAAGATAGAAGAGTTGGTAGGCATGTTGGAAATGGGGTCCAGCTGGGAGAAGAACTTGGGGTTGGGACCCTCGCCCCGGTCGGCCAGGGAGTACATGCAGCGGCTGCAGCCCAGCATCAGACCGTTGGTGGTGCCAAGGCAGGAAATGACGATGAACAGGTTCAGCACGTTACCCAGGAAGCCGCCAAAAATATTGGTGAAGGCAATGGTCGCGCCCTTGTCGATGAGCTCCTGGTTGGAAGCGCCGCCGGCAACGCCGATATAATAGAACAGGTAGGTAGCCACAATGACAATGCCGCCGATGGTCAGCGCCTTGGGCAGATTCTTCTTGGAATCCTTGATCTCGGCATTGATGGAGGTGGCGATGATCCAGCCTTCATAAGCAAAGGCGGTGGCGCAGACGGAAGCAAACAGGGGGTTGCCGGAAACAGTGGCAACCTGGGCCTGGGTGACAAAGTTCTCCTGCATGGTGCCGGAAACCAGACCCACAACGAGGCCCACCACGGCCATGAGGGTCAGGGGGATCATCTTGATGATGGTGGTACTGGTCTGGAACTTACCGGCCAGCTTGGGGGACAGGGTATTGATGGCATAGATGGCGCAGAGGTAGAACAATGTCAGGGACATGGCCTCGGGGCCGATGATGGTACCGCCCTGGGCGGCGGGAATGGTCATGGGGAAATTGGGGAAAGCGGAGGTAATGAAGTCCATGGTGTACCGGGCGGAAACCCAGGCCAGGACGGAGGTCATGGCGGGGAAATAGATGGTGGCGGAGAACCAGCCCATCATATAGCCGTAGCGCTTACCCACGGTGGCTTCCGCATAGTCCACAAGGCCGTTGACCCGTTCGTATTTCTGACCCATGAAGGAGAAGGTCAGCAGGCACACCAGCATGATGGCGCCGCCGATGATCCAGGCCAGAATGCCCAGGGGCATATTGCCGCCGGTTTTGGTAAGGATCGTCTGAGCCTTGAAGAAAACACCGGAGCCGATTACAATACCGACCACCATACAGATTGCAGTGAATAAGCCGTATTTACGTTGTAGTTTGCTCATAAAATCCCTCTTTTCTCTATTGTTGATAATTTACTATTCTAAAGTAAAAGAACGGTAAAGTCAAGAAGGAGTAAAGGGTTTGAAGAAAATGTAAGGACCTGTCATTGCGAGGAGGCCCCTTGTGGGCCGACGTGGCAATCTCCAGATACCATCTATATTCCTGCTCAGCATAACGAACGTTCCACCGGGAGATTGCCACGGCCCTACGGGCCTCGCAATGACATGGTTATCTTGCACGAAGCATCTATTTGTGCAACTCGGGTAAAAAACGGGAGGGTCACTGACCCTCCCGTACGGGAAACGAATATTAACTTCTGGCCATGCCATCAACGCTGAGGACAACACCTGTGATATAGGAAGCTTCGTCGGAGGCCAGGAAGACGAAGGCATTGGCAATGTCTTCCGGCTGACCCAACCGCCGCAGAGGGATCCGGGCGATCATGGGGTCAATGACTTCCTTGGGAACAGCCTTCATCATGTCCGTTTCCGTGATGCCGGGAGCAACGGCATTGACCCGGATACCCTTGGGGCCCAGTTCCCGGGCCAGGGATACGGTCAGACCGTTGACGGCGTACTTGGAAGCGGGGTAAGCGAAGCCGCTGGGCTGGCCGGAAATGCTGACCATGGAGGAGGTGGTGAGGATGACACCGCTTCCCCGGGCAATCATGCAGTTGGCGGCGGCCCGGGTGGCATTGAAGACACCCTTGACGTTCAGGTCCATGACCTTATCAAAGGTTTCCTCGGTGTACTCGGTGAAGGGGGTGCTTTCGGAAACCCCGGCATTGTTCACCAGAATATCCACACAGCCGTACTGGGCGGTGGCAATGACGAAAGCATCCTGGACGGACTTCAGATCCGCCAGGTTCGGGCTGATGCCCGCAATTACGGAATCGGGATATTTTTCTTTCAGTTTGGCAACAGCCTTGTCGGCACTTTCCTGGGTGCTGGCGGTGATGATGACCTTGGCACCCTCCTCCAGGAAACGGTCGGCGGTGGCGAAGCCGATGCCCCGGCTTCCGCCGGTGATGATGGCAACTTTATCTTTTAATCTCATGGATGGTTCCTCCTTATCAAGTTTTTCTTTGTGGCTTTATGATACCCTAAATTTTTTGCATTTTCTGTGATAAAATCACAGAAGAACGGAAAAATAAACAGTAAAATAATGCCATAGGAAAAACGGAAAAGGAGTCAAACTTATGGGAAACATCGACAACAAAGCCTTCCAGGCCATCGGCTATGGCCTTTATGTCGCAACCACCCATGACGGAGTTAAGGACAACGGCTGTATCGTTAACGCTGTGATGCAGGTATCCAGCACCCCCATTCGCATTGCGGTCTCCTCCCGGAAGGGAAACTATACCTTTGAGGTGATCCGGAAAACCGGTAAGCTGAACATCAACACCCTGGATGAGAGCGCGCCCTTCGAGCTGTTCAAGCACTTCGGCTACCAGAGCGGCCGGGACGTGGACAAATTTGCGGAAATTGAGGAGCGCAGAAGTGAAAACGGCCTGCGGATCCTGCCCGGCGCCATCAATTCCTGGATGAGCCTGGAGGTGGAGCAGTACGTGGACCTGGACAGCCACGGCATGTTTATCTGCACCGTCACGGAATCCGGGGCGGTTTCCGACAAAGAAACCATGTCCTACCACCACTACCAGAAGAATGTAAAACCCAAGAAAAAACCCGAAAAGAAGAAGGGCTACGTCTGCAAGGTCTGCGGCTACGTCTACGAGGGGGAGGACCTCCCCGCCGACTTCGTCTGCCCCTGGTGCAAACACGGAGCAGAAGATTTCGAACCCATCAAGTAAAAAAGAACAGCCCATCTGCTTAGCAGATGGGCTGTATTGCTGGATTTAGGGAGTTTCGATGATCAATTCCTTGGTTGTGGAATCCACTTTGATGCCCCAGGCATCGGTCACCGCGGGTGTGTCACCCACGTCAGTGGTACCCAGGGCCTGAATGGTCTGGGAAATGATCTCCACATGCAGGTGGTAATCGCCCTTTTCCGCTATTGGAGTGCAGGATTTAATCAGCACCGGAGTATCACCGCTATTGACCATCGTCTTGCAGTACCAGAAGCCGTTATGGATGAACCAGTTTTCCCCCATGGAGATGGTATAGTCCGTATTCTCCTCCGGAGACTGGGCCAGCACATTGCCGCCGCTGTCCCGCCAAGTGATCACAACCGCAGCCCGGACGTAAACAGCATAACCGGGATTGCCCACATTGACACGGACGTTTTCCTTTACCAGGGAGGTGTTCTCCTCAAAGGTTTCCAAAATGGAAGGCGTAACTTCAGTCTCTGTCGTAAATGTGTTTTTCACCGATCCTCCGGACATGAACAAATAAGCCACAACACCGCCGATGGTCATTCCCAGCAGTAGAAGAATGATCAGCACCCAGATCACGGTAGGTACATTACGTTTTGATTGACATTTTCCGTGGCTCATTGATTCACCTCCTTTGTTACGATTCGGGCACAGGAGCAAAGTTATTTTCCTTATGGGTCTCACTGTGGAGCCAGTCTGGGACTGTTTTGGTGTAGGCAAAGGTCACAATATTTTCCTTGGTTCCTGTCACCGTAATTTTCTCGGATTCCTTACTGTTATACTTCCATGTCCAGCCGGTGCGTTCACGAATGGTATAATCTCCGACAGGAAGCTGATAAATGGCAACCTGCTCCTCGCCTGTCAGTGCCACAGTCAGAACCACATTATCGCTAGCATCTACAATCTCGTAAATTGCCGAATCCTGGATTCCGGTTTGGGACAGGATCAGAGGATAGTCCCAGACTGCAGTCAGGGTGATATGCTTAGCGGGCATTATCACTTTGGAGCCGTTTTCATACAATTCTCCCGGATCCACGCTGTTGTTGCCGTTCTTGTCATAATGCCAGCCAAGGAATTTTGCTGTACAGTTGGGATTACCCGTCTTGGACACATCGTAGAATGGCGCCACATCGGCCTTGAATCCCTGACCGTATTCATGGTCATCCTTCGGCGCTTCAGCACTGTATCCTGTTGCCAGATTCAACTCATAGGTTATTTTGAATGCCGTTTTTGGTACGATAATTACGTCAATGAACCAGTCTTCTTTGCCGGTCAAGTAGTGGTGATGCCGCTTGATAACATAAGGGATAACATCGTACAGCGCCGGATTATCAGGAATGGAATTCCAGTCGATATTGGCCGTGGAAAAACGCGATTGGAAATATTCTGTGGCACTCAGCCATGCCTGAATAATACCCGTGTAATCCGCATCCGTGAAGTGCAGGTAATCCTTGGTTGTGGTACCGTTTTCATCGAAAACACCGATAACTGTTCTCTCGATACCCTTCTCATCTATGGCCTTATTGGTAACCAAATAATTTAGAATATCGGGATCGATATAATCCACAGGATCACCGGGCAGCTTCTTGTCCCAATCGTATTGCTGAACCATCCATGTCCAGATATCGTTACCATATTCATCCTTGGTTTCGATATAAACACGGGCAGCTTCCACATCTTTGACCAGAGTGGGCTCTCCTTCAGGGAAAGAGTAGTACAGAGTGTCTCCATCCTTATAGAAGGACATATTGATACCCACATAGACACCGCGATTGTTATCCAACCGTTCATCTATCCACTGGGCGATAAAGTTCACATCCTCGCCGGGCATGACAAAGCTGGAACCGGCTGCATAGGTTTCGCCTTCATCCATTTCGTCATCCTTATCGGCATCATACCACCAGTTTAACAGAGTATAGCCGGTACGGGTGGCAGTGGGCAGGGTGATAGTTTCGCCGATGTGCGAGGTCCGAGATGCAACAGGATCACCGCCGTTGGAGTCATAGGTGACGTTCAGATCAATGGGTTCAAAGAGGGCGTAGTAGAAAACCTCGTCCTGGGCAGTATTCAGTTCTTTTGGGGTCAAATGCTGGTAACCATCTTTCGTGGAAATCCAACTGCTGTCCACCGCTGTTGTGCAGGCTTCATCGGAATACCAACCTACAAATCGGAAACCCTTGCCGGGCATTGCAGAGGAACCGAGCAAGCCGTCAGCTGTGGTAGCCTGTTCACTGGTCATGGATACATAGCACTGATCTGTCAGTGAAGTGTTCCAATAAACCGCTTTATACCACACTTCCACTTCTTTGGGGATGTAGTAGAAAATCAATTTATTGGGATTTTCTTGGCCGGTCTCGAAGGAGCGGATGGTTATGGTTTTGGTACGGTCCTCTTCGGTAGAATCCGCAAGATAATAGGTGTAGAGCGTGCTGTTTGCGGTCAGTGTCTGATCAGCGGTGTGAGACACATCTGTACCGAACTTCTTTTCACCATCAATGGGAACAGTCTTCAGCAGTTTTTCCGTGCCGCTTTCCCGATACTCTATGATATAGGGGTATGGATTCCGCTTATAATACAACTGAATGGTCAAGCCGGCATGGGTAAGCGTACCCTGGGGGTAATCGGATGTCTGGATCTCGTCAGGGACGTATTCATCGCCAGTCTTTTCATCATAGGTAATGACCTTATAGCCATAATAAGTGAAGCCATTGTAACTGCGGATCTTGAAATGCTTGTTAACTTGGATAATCATATCGTTTCCGCTGGAATCTTTCAAGTCCGCGCTGCCCACAATGGATTCGTATTTCGCATATTCACCCTCGACAGCTGTTTCCTGGTAGTATTCGATGGAGTACAGGCCGTGCGTATCATCCTGGGTATAGTAGAAGGTGATGATATTTTCCGGCAGAACAGCATCAGTTTCTGTATTATTTTTATCGGATACCAGTGCCTTGCGGATATAGAAGTTCATCGGAATATATCCGCTGATGGGCAGGAACTTCTCTGTTACGATGGCGTTTCCGGTGTTCTTCGGGACAGGCTTATGAAGTTCCTTACCGGTCACATAGTCAATATACCGAATCTGATAATATACCTTTTGGTCATAGACATAAGTAAACGAATAATTGTTCTTCGTCTTATCCTCGTCCATCAGAATAGAGTGGGAGCCGACTGTGGGGAACATATTTGCCTGGAATTTTTCATCCAGCTCACCCATACCCTTTGCGGTAAAGGTCTTGGTTTTACCGGCGGTGGAGTGTCCCTCTGTGGGCGGTGCAACCTCAGTACCTGCGGGATATTTTGTGCCGTCGATGGTGACATCCTCCGCCAGGGTATAGGTCACCTTATACTCGGTATCGATACCGGACTGCCATTCCGCAAACAGGTGCAGATCTTTTTTGATCTCCATGGAGTCGGGGGCAAAGCGCTTTTTGTTGTCCTCGTCCATGTAGAACCAGCCGATAAAGGTATATCCGTCTCGCTCCGGTGTATAGTTGTAGGTTGTACCCAGTAGTTCGCCATGGTTGACTATGATGGGGTAATCAATTTGGATCTCGGTGCCGTTTGTATCCTTCGGATGCCAATAGTTTGTTGTTCCGACATCCGTATACAATGAGTAGAAATACACATTGTGGGTAACGGGAACCCATTTGGCATAAAGGGTCACATCGTTATCCGGTACCGTCATGGTATTCCATTGCACCTCGGTTCCCGGTAAGAACTGAGATGTGGTGTACCATCCCTGGAAGACAAACGCATTGGGTTCAATGCCATCCGGATAAGGGGGTTCATAATCCGGTGCTACAGCAGTACTGGGCAATGCTGTTGAGATATTCTCTCCATATTTCAGGTTTTTAGCCGGGAACGTTTTGCCGTTATTATTGGAAATGGCATTGTGATTGGAGAAAGAAATCTCATGCTCATTTCTGGTGTAATAATAGGTGTTACAGTAGTGTCCATGTTCCTCGTTCATACAGTTAGCAGAATTATCGGGGTCATCGTTTTCACCCTGTCCTGCAATTGTATAGCCTGCATATTCAAAGGGGTCTACACGGGTTGCCGAGGTTTTTTTATGTGCTGCTGCGAACGTAATATTGCGGCTTAATTTATAATATGTTCCCTCATACAAAACGACATCGTCGCCACCAAGTTCTGAAGGAAGGGCTTCATAGTAAATATGGTAGATATGAGGTGCAACTTTGTCATTCTGAGATTCGCTACGACCTTCCTGTCCCCACCAGGCCACAAAATTATGGGCAATGTCATTGTTTGGATTTACAACCAGCAGATGGGATAAAACAGGATATGGACCTACGATGTTTGCATTGCTGGTATTATCACCTCTGTATTTAGATCCGGATTCTGTCGCCCAGCTACCGAAATTCCAAATATTATTATTTAGAGAGCTAAATGCATTTGCAGGCCAGATACTTTCAATGTTGGCACCATATTTTGCACGAAAAGCCAAATAGTAGTAACGCGTGGTTCCTTCCTGCCTATATCCTGTCCAACCAAGTCCACTGTCATTTGGACCTGTTGCAGTAGTATAGTCACTATCGATGATACTGGGCATTGTAGTGCCCCTATAGGAGCTCCAAGTCACACCACTTGTTAATTGATTAGCCCCTGTAGCATTTGTTGTGTAACCGTTTGGGGTATAATTAGAAATTACTACGTTTCCAGAACCATTATTGCCACGGCGTGCATAATAAAATCTCAGTTCATAAGTTTTACGGTCATAGTACACATTGACAATTGTAGTGCCGTCGCCCTTTACAAGAACGCCCTTATCCGTAAGGGAATCATTGTAAGTAAAATAAACACTTTCGTCTATTATCTCACCATCAATGGTCGCGTTACTGACGCTTTTGGGAACATTATCCGAACCATTAACCGTTGTGGAGGAAGTGGCCTGGAATTCCTCAGATCCCCAATAGCTGTAGCCATCATCATCCGCATTTTCACGCCAATATATAACGGTAAACTGGGTTTCTGTGGTTTCCCAAATTGCTTTATAGGCAGAGTTATAGCAGGGCATCTCCAAAGGCAGGACATCCGCGGTGCCGTCTCCGGAGGTGATGGTATTATCCGGATTCTCGCTCTTCACCAGATCCCAACCCTTAAACACATAACCGGTCTTGACAGGCTGGGGAACAGAGATATAAGTACCGTAACGAACATACAGCGTATCGGTGCCGTAGCCTTCGTTACAGTCGAACTCCATCAAATAGTAATTTCGTTCGTAGTAGACCTCAAACTCGGTACTGCCGTCAGCGGCAATGGCTTCCGGCTCGTAATACAATGAGGTGAAGCCGGGGAACTGGGCCTCTACCAAGCTAAGGTCCGGGTTAGAGCCGGTTGCACCCTTGGCGGACTGCGTGGGTCCGAGATCCGGATTTTCTACATAATTGTCATCATAGACGTTCTGGAAATAGTAGCGGACAGTATAGTCCACCTGGGCAGGCTTGTATTTTACAACGTAGACGAAATCTTCCTGAATATTCGTTAAGTCAATTTCCAGCGTGTCGGAGGGGGTTTCGCTGTCTCCCAAATACCGATCATAACCCACCATGGTGGGGAAGGTGACTTCCGTATTCAGAGAACTGTTTTTCAGCAACGTAGCAACGTAGGGGTTGAAGGCCTGGCCGTTATCCGTCAAAACCAGATTTCCGTCTGCGTTTTTGATGTAGTCATAGCGCATGTACTGGATCTTGACTGTAACAAATTCCGGGGAAGTGGAATCGCCTTCTGCCAGGAGCATAATATCCCCATTATCAGCTGCTTCTTCCGAAAGGGTTTCTTCCTCAGAAATACTGCGACCCAGGGCGAACATCATGGGGGAGGAAATTTCCTCCGTCACTTCGGGGACAGTTTCTTCCTCTGTGGGTGCAGAAGTTTCCTCCGCTGCTTCTGTAGCATCGGGAACGGTCTCCTCGGTAGCTTCGGTGGCAGCAGATTCTTCCGTGTCTTCGGGAACGGTTTCCTCGGTAGCTTCGGTGGCAACGGTTTCTTCTGTGGTTTCGGGAACGGTTTCCTCGGTAGCTTCGGTGGCAGCAGATTCTTCCGTGACTTCGGGAACGGTTTCCTCGGTAGCTTCGGTGGCAGCAGTTTCTTCCGTGACTTCGGGAACGGTCTCTTCGGTAGCCTCGGTGGCAGCAGTTTCTTCTGTAACTTCCGGTATGGATTCCGTATCATCCGCAGATTCATCAAGGATAAGAACCTCGGGTTCCTCCATTACGGTTGCACGGAGAGACTTGGTATGTTCTGTATCTGTGCCATTCAGCACCGCGGTGCAGCGGACATAAGCAGACTGCTCTGCATCCAACAGGCTGCCCACCAGCGCATAGCTGACACCCAGTTCCTGGTTGGTCTGCCCCTGGATGTCAACCCAGGTGTCCGTACCGGGAATCTGGATCTGCCATTGATACTCACAATTCTCGGGCAGATTTTCTGCAGTAACTGTCTTTTTCTCGTGTTCGAAGAAAGTGATCTCAGAGATCTTTTCTCCCTCAAAAGCAATCTGGAAGCCTTCCGGGAACAGATCTGCAAAGCTGAACACCGGGAAGTTGCTCATGAAGAGCAGGAAAGCCAGAAGGGCCGACAGAATTCTGGTATGCAGTTTGGTTGTCATGTTCAGCCCTCCTTTCTTGGGTTAAGTAATGTTATGAATTGTTTTATAGACTTCTGTTGGATTCGCGCCCATAGCGACTTCGCCCATGGTGGCATAGAACGTCAAAATATCGTCACCGGTGTTAGGTGTGGGGATCAGCTTCTGGCTGACGCGGATTGTTTCCGGCTTCTTTTCCACCAACGGAGCCAGAATGTTGACGGTATAGGGACTGCCAATCGCATCAGTCAGCTTTTTTGCTGTTCCATCCTCTGCGTAGACGTAAACCGTTCCACCGTTTTTACCTGTAACATCATTCAGCTTCAGCCATTTACTATCTACTGTATAGGTGATAGCTTTATCCTCTAAGGCCACATCGCCGCTTTCTACCACTTCAACGAACAGGTATGCTTCAATGGGCGTTTTGTTGGAGATGATGATATGGGGATCTTTGGGGATGTCCAGGCCGGGGAGCAACTCATAAGAATTGTGATTGCCATTTAGATCGGGTTGCGCGATCTCACTGGTCAAATAATAGGAACCGTCGGGATTTCTGGCTGCCTTATGCTCCTGCAGTTTTACTTCCTTCGCCAGATCGGCGGTAAAGATCACCCTTCCGGGGACAGTAATTGTGGTAACATACTTGCCGACGGCTGTGCCAACAGTCGCACCGATCAACAATACCACCGCGAGCAGGATCAAAAGTCGGGATCTCTTACTTTTCATAGCCAATCCCTCCTTAATTGATCTGGGTGGCATGGATGTCCACATTAAAAGGCAGTATCCATTCCCGCTTTTTGTTGGTCATGTGACTTGTCACACTGGACCACTTGGCTTTATCAACAGAGAAGATAATAGTATGCGTGGCTTGACTGTTTGGCGCCAGATCTCCCACCTTGCCAAGGCTGATAACCTTATTGCCTTTCTCGGTTGAAGTGGAATATTCGTTTTCGTCGAGCTTCAGCTTCATCCAACCGTCAACATTCTCGTCAAATATGAAATCCAAAGAATAGGTAACAGAAACTTCGGAGTGGTTGAATACGGTCAGCTGGTAGTTTCCTTGGCTGTCAGTATCGGTACTGATAGTTACGGTTCCGTCTTTTGTACCTTCAATGGAAAACTTCGCCACACGGGCGGAGTCGGATGCTGTTGAGGTGGCGGTATACCGGGCATACAGGCCGCTGGTCATATGGATAGACACCATAGTCAAAAACAGAAGCACCAAAGCGGCACAGATGGGGATGTTCAGTTTCGTCTTCTTCATATGCCGCTTCACCTCCTGTTTATCATTCCTGTTCTTCTTTCAGCCGGCGGATCTCGGCTTTGATCCGCTCCAGCTCTTCCTCTTTTTTCTCTTTTTCCTTCCGGAAGGGAAGCTCCACCGTCAGCACCGCCGCCACGATGAGGGCGATGGTCACCGGGGGACTCTTCAAGATCCGCATCACCGATCCCACCTTGGGGATGTGGGCGATGACCCGGCCCTTGATCTGGGTGGGCAGGATCGCTCCGTCGTTTGCATTGTTGGCGTCGCCCCGGGTAACCACAGCTTCGTCGCTGATGGATACGATCCGGTGAACCACCATCATATTGCCGCTCTGGTAAACCACCACATCGCCTTCGGCGTAGCTGTCCTCGGCTTTGACGATGATCAGCTCCCCGGTCATGATGGTGGGCTCCATACTGCCCGACAGGACCACCGCGCCGCCGTAGCCGAAGGGCATGGGCAGTACGTTGCCGGTAAGGCTCCTGGCGTTCCAGGTATAGATATTCACGCCCAGTATCAGGCTGACCAACACCAGAAGTAAGGTTCTGCCGACGCTCTTGAGTTTTTTAGCCATTTTCTTCCTCCCGTCTGCGCAGGGGGATCAGCAGCAGGATCAGCAGTCCGGTAAAGGAGATGACCATGGCGCTGAGGGACAGGCCGATACCGCTGGTATCGCCGGTCTTGGGGATACCGCCGTCATCCACGGGGGTATAGGAAGCCAGGGTATTGATGACGATGGTCAGCGTGATATCCTCTTCCACGGCCAGATTGCCGAGCCAGGTATCGTAAGCATCGTCGCCCTCAAAGGGCCACTCCCACTGGAGGGTGTAGGGCTGAACGTAGCCGGCCCGGAGGGTGCCGGAATCGCTGACCTTGTTCAGCTCCAGCACATCGGCATATTCCTCCTCGCTGCCGCAAAGGTAGCGGCCGGAAAGGTCGCAGACCCGGGCCACCACAGGAATCACTTTCTCTCCGTCGGAGAAGTAAGCTTCCATGGACATTTCATACTGGAGGGGCTCAGAGCCGGTGTTTTCCAGAGTGAAAGAATAGGTGTTTTCCGTGCCGGGGGCCAGGATCTTGTCACCGTCCATGCTCTTGACAGTGACCTCTCCCTGGCCGTTTTTATAGGAAGCGCGGAAAATCTCGATATCCGTTTCGCCCTTCCAGACGGTATTCTCATCATAAACCTGGAACCAGCTCTGGGTAAGGAAGGGACTGGCCGCCAGGACCACAGGCTGCCGGGGACCGGAGTGGAGGCTATCCTTCTGGGTGGTTACCACAGTGGTAACGCCATTGCCCACGGTGAGGGGAATGTAGTGCTGCCGGTCTGCGGGAACGAAGGTCATCAGTCGGGAAAACAGCAGACTTGCGGACAACACAACGCACAGCGCCAGGGAAACCGCTGCCAGCGCAGTGCTGTTATTCTTTTTTCGCAGGCTGGAATACTTGTTCACAGCGGATTCTCCTTTCGTTGTTTTTGGGTTCTGTTCTTGCGAAAGCCATCTTTCGGAAAATGGTTTTTGCAAAAACGGAAGTCCTAAGCCCTCTCCTTGAGGAGAGGGTGGCCCGAAGGGCCGGGTGTGGTGTTGCCACATTGCGACTTCACCGGAATGATTGAATATAGTGCTGTACACCACATCCGTCACCAGTGTGCGCACTGGTGACACCTTCTCCTCAAGGAGAAGGCTTTTGGTTACCTCCGGCACCCGGCCCGGCCACGACAGACCGGGTGCCATTGGAATAATTATAAATTATCGCGAGGGAGTAAGTAGGGATTAGTCGACCTGAGTGACAGTGATGGCAATATCAATCTCAATAGTTGCAGCAGAGCCAGTCAAAACGCCTGCGGAAACCTGACCCAAATAGGAATCCTTAGCATCATTATCACCCGGTACACCATCAGCGTCCAAATCGACTTCAAAGGGCCAATTCCAAGAAACGACAGGAATCTTAGCGGTAGCCAGGGACTCACCAGGATCATAGACGTCATTATCAGCAATAATAGCATTCTGCACAGCGGTAATGAGATCAGCAACACTTGCACTCTTATTTGTTGCAGTAGTGTCGTTGGTGCCATAAGTTGTGCCATTAACAGTGAAAATAATGGGGCAATATTCACTACCAAAAGCTTCCCAGTTTGCCATAGTAATGGTGGGGGTAAACTCGACCTTGTAAGCAACTTCCGGTGTACCACTCAGTGCAATAGTGGTCGGCTGGCCATCTGTGCCGGGAGCAATAACATCCCAAGTATCACTAGATACAACAGAGTTAGGTCCGGAGTATGTAGCAGTATTTGTAGTTGCATAAGTCTTCTCAAACAGTGTACCATCAGGGGTAATCTGCACGCCCCAATGAGCAACGCGAGCAGAATCGGTGCCGTTGTCGGTGGTCACATACTTAGCAAAAGTGCCGCTGATGACGCTGGTGGACAGCAGAGTCAGGACCAGCAAGACAGAGGCCAGACGCATCATCTTGTTTTTCTTCATAAAAATTTTCTCCTTTCAAGGATTTTCTATCCCCTGTCCGAAAACCGGGGACTGATTGGTTTACCGGGCTTGCGCCCATGGGCATTCCGCCCGGTGTTATATTCAATCCCCGGCGTGGCCCGGTGGATAGAATTACAAATAAATGCAAAGTGCAAATTGCGAAATACGAAATGAAAAGGCTTCGCTTCACCTTACGTCTGCCACTGTCATTGCGAGGAGCGAAGCGACGTGGCAATCCGTTCTCCTAACGGACAGCCTGCGATGAATGACGAGGCAAAGGGGATGCGGATTGCCACACCAGTCTGCAGACTGGTTCGCAATGACAATCTTATCTTACTTTCTGCAACAGGTTAGGTGCTTCGTTCAAGACCACAACTGCCATTACTGGCCGGTTCGCAACGGGAACGATTGCCTTAGGTGATAATTTTGCATTCTGCATTATGCATTATGCATTTTCTTTCTGTTCCTTCTCCGCCTTCAGTCGGCGCAGTTCTTCCAGTTCGGCCAGCAGCTGGTCGGTGTCCTTCTTGGTGGACTTCTCGTACAGCTTCCGGCGGATCATGTCGTAGCCGATGAGGGCCAGCATGGGAAGCACCACACAGACGATGAGGCCCGGGGTGGTCTGCATGAACAGGGCCACGTTGCCGAAGCCGGGGATCCGGGTGCCCTCGTATCGGGCCACCAGCTTGTCCGCCGGGACGGGGAGCTTATCCTCGGTGTTGTTGTTGTCACCCTTGGTCTTCCAGGCGATCTGGCCGCCTTCCTCCGTCACCTCCAGCACCCGGTGGCTGACGATGGAGGAGCCGTTGCCCGCGGGATCGAAGAAGGCGATGACATCGCCCACGGCGATATCCTCCGGCTCCTGGGTGTGGCAGATGATCAGGTCGCCGCTTTCGATGACGGGGTACATGGAGTCCGTCAGAACGATCAGGGGCAGATAGCCGCCGACGCTGGGGACATCTTCGGAGGTGTAACTCTTGACGATCAGAATGCAGTTGACGATGAGAATGGGGATCAGGATCACGCAAAGGATCACGCCAACCACAGTCAGAATATTGTGGCCAAGGGAATTCTTTTCTTTTGCCATAGGGGTTTCCTCACTTCATTGGAATGAATAGCTTATTACATGGGCATATTATCATATCCACTATAACATATAATTCAATAATTTACCACTATTATTATACATCGAAATTAAAAATAATTTTTTTTTAGGTGTGAAATGCACGCCTGGGGGAGTGAAATGCACACATTTTCTTCCAAAAAAAGGAAGCACCCGGCAGGGTGCTTCCTTTTATAAGACAACACGAACAAGAAACTGTCCGTCCTGGACGGAAAACTGGCAGTTGCCGCCCAGTTTTTCCGTCATGAAGCGGATGCTCTGGGTGCCGTAGCCATGATTTTTGCGGGTGGTTACGGGCATGCCGTCCACGAATTGGGGCATCCGGAACACCGGATTTTTTACCGACAGCAGAAGCTTGTCCTCATGGTGCTTCAGCATCAGCTTGATTTTTCGCTCCGACCGGGGCAGCATCAGCTGGGCGTTGAGGGCATTGTCCAGAGCGTTGGACAGCACCGAGCAGAACAGCATTTCATCCAGCCGGAATTGGGGCAGCTCCACCGTGTAGTGGAAATCGATGTGGTTTTGCCTGCATTTGGCGGCAAAATCCGACAGCACATAGTTGATGGTGTCGTTTTCGCAGAAATATTCCTGCTTCGTTCCGTCGATAAGAGAGGTGTAGGCGCTGATCAGCTCCTTGGCCTTCTCCGGATTATCGTCCTCCAGGGCGGTGGCCAGGGTACTCAGCAGCAGCCGCATATCGTGGCGCAGAAGCCGGACCTCCTGGCTGCTTCGCCGGACGGTTTCCACTTCCTTGGCCTGTTGTTCCGCGGTGATCCGCAGGATCTGCTCTTTCCGCTCCGCGTCGGCCTTCTGCTCGTATTCCTTATAATATACGCTGCAGAACATAAGGAACACCACGCAGAGGAAGAAAGCCAGAAATTCCAGGGCAATGGGGCTGCTGTGTATCCAGTCCCGGGCGTAGACGCCCACGATGTAATCGTAACAATAATAGACGATGGGGGTGATGCCGAAAATGAAGACGCTTTTCCGATCCTCCTTGCCGAACATATTGCTCAGACAGGAGGCCAGCATCACAATGGCCAGGGATCCGGTCAGAGGCAGCGCCACAAGGGTGGTGACCAATTCCCAAATGGGATTGTGGGTTAGATGGGAGGCCAGAATGCCGAACCACTTTGCCGGCTGGCAGCACAGATAGCCGGTGCAGACCGCCGCGAAGGCGGAAACGAAGGTTTTGCGGTAGCCCAGCCACAGCACCAGCACAATGGGCAGGTGGGTGATCAGGGGATACAGCTGCCGGACCAGGTCTTCAGAGCCGACGAAATAAAAGTAAAGCTGCAATCCGCCGCAGAGGGCGAAAAGAAGCAGGCACACCGCCGTGTTCTTTCGGCTGTACCGGATGCCGGAAAAGGCCAGGGAGGCCATAATGCCGAATATCAGCAGCAGGGCGCTGTGCAGGAAAAACAGGACCGTATGTATCATCCGTTATCCCCTGCCTTTCCGAAGAGGAATTCAAAATAAATGGATTCAAACTCCTTCTGGCTGCCCCGGGCAATGGGGATCCGGAAGCCGGAGCGCATCCGGATCTCCTTGGGGGTGTAGGTTTCGATCCGCTGGAGGTTTACGATGTAGCTGCGGTGGCACTTGAAAAAGCCGTCGGAGAACAGCAGCTTGCTTTCCAGAGAGTACAGCGGTTCCGTGGTGCGGACGTTGGTGCCGCCGACCAGAGAGATCAGCGCCTGCTTATTCTGGGCTTCCACGTATTCAATGTCCCGGAAGGGGACCCGATGGACGGAGGTGGGACCTCTGGCAATGAGAAAACGGGAGTTATCCGGAATATCCTCGTTCAGCTCGTCCAGGCACCGGTACAGGGCCTCGGGGGAAACAGGCTTGAGGAGGTAATTGTCCGCCTTTACGGTGTAGGACTCCACTGCGAATTCTGCAGAGGAGGTGAGAAACACGATCTTCACGGACCGGTCGGTCTGGCGGATCTCCCGGGCGGTTTCAATGCCGTTGAGCAGCGGCATGACCACATCCAGAAAAATGATATCAAAGGGCTTCCCGGCGTGGACCGCGATCAGGGAATCGCCGTCGGAAAAGGTTTCCAGGGAGAAAAATTCCGGCCGGTTCTGCCATTGGCAGATCAGATCGCTGGTTTTCTGCAGAAATTCCGGCATATCGTCACAAATGGCAATTCTGAGCATAGGTCCACCTCCTTTCTTTGCTCCAGTATAACACAGCAAAAGCCTCCCCGCAATCGGCAGATTTTGCCCTTTGGGCCGAAAAACCGGGACTGCAGCAAAACAGTCCCGGTTTTTTTGTATTCGTCAGTGGAAATTATCCCCAGAGGTAGGGCATACCCAGCAGGTCCCGCATGTCGTAGTAGTGCTGGCCCTGCCGCCAGGTGCCGCCGGTGGAGGAGCCGGAGTAAAATTCTAGCTCGGTTTCTGTCAGCGTTTCGGGAAGCAGCTTCTCGGCTTCCCGGGAGCCGGCCCACCAGAGCCGCTTCAGCCAGGTCATCTGGGCGATGGGGGCGGGGTCACCGTGGCTGTAGCAGAGGTTCAGATCCTCCAGGGCGGTGCAGGTGAGCAGAGGAGAGTAGTCCATGATATTGGTCTTGAACAGCTCCAGGAACACCAGGTTTTTCAGTCCGGCCAGAGGGGAGATGTCCGTGATATTGGAGTCGGCCAGGATCACGTATTTCAGCTTGGGCATGTAAGCGATCCATTCGCAGTGGGTGATGTTGCGCATATGGCCCACGTCCACGCAGAGGACATCGTTGCAGTACTTCAGATTCACCAGGTCCTTGTCCACCGGGTTCATGTACAGCTGGTAGGGCATGAAATATTCAATGTCGCTGCGAATGGTGACCCGGTGATTCAGATGGATGTTCCAGGCTACCTTATAATTCTCCGCCTGGCGCTCCCGGTAGGCGGCCATGGCATCGTTGTCCGCGGTCACATCCCCGAAGAAAACCAGGTCCAGATTGGGGAACCAGGCCAGCTCCGCTTCCATGGCCTGGGCATCCTCGAAGGCAAGGCCATCCTCGGAGAAGTCCATTTCTGTAACATCACTGGGGAACTCCCGGCCGAAGGCGGTCTTGGTCCAGGTCATGGGAATGGTTTCCGCCAGGGCCAGCAGCGCTGCCGGGTCACCCTGGGGCTCCGTCAAGCGGACGCTTTTCAGATTGGGGAGCATCTTGAGTCCTTCCAGCTGGGAAACCTCCGGCTCCTTCAACGAGAGCTTGACGGTATTATAAGGATAGGTCTTGCCGCAGATGTTCACATTGTAGATGACCTTCAGATCCTCATTTTCCTGCTGCAGCCGGAAAGCCACGGAGGGGTCGGCGCAGCCGCCGGCATCCAGGGTCTTCAAATTGGGGAAATAGGACAGCAGCGCCACATCCTCTTCCGTCAGAGAATTTACGGTGATGCGGTCTGTGTTGGGGTCCAGGTAGCTGTCCTGGAAGGGGACCAGCCAGGAAATTTCGCAATTGGGCAGCGCGGCCTTCACCGCCTCGTAATGGTCGATGGAGGTACCCTGGGGCAGGGTGATGGCGGTGGATTCCAGGTCATAGGAAATGCCGTCGATTTCCACGGTCTTGGCTCCGCAGCCGGTGAGCAGCAGAAGCGCCAGAAGAACCAAAACAAGCTTTTTCATAATGTCTCTCCTTCATAAAACGACGGATTCAGCCGGACATATAGTCCATGCCGATAAGGTCGCGCATATCGTAGTAGTGCCGGCCCTCCCGCCAGGTGCCGCCGGTGGAGGATACGGCGTAAAATTCCATTTCCGTGTGGGGCAGGCTCTGGGGCAGTGTGATTCTGGCTTCCCACCAGCAGCCGCCCCACCAGAGCCGCTTCAGCCAGGTCATTTTGGCGATGGGCTCCGGATCACCGTAGGTGTAGCTCAGGTTCAGATCCTCCAGGGAAGTGACGCTGAGCAAGGGGGAGTAGTCCTTGACCCGGCTCTGGAACAGCTCCAGGAATACCAGGTTTTTCAGTTCCGACAGGGGGGTCAGATCCCGGATGGCCGTCTGGGCCAGGATCAGATACTTGAGGTTCGGCATGAAGGCCGCCCACTCGCAGTTGGTCACATACTTCATGTGGCCGATGTCCACGCAGACCATATCGGTGCAATAGCGCAGGTTGTAGATATTGGCGTCGTTGCACTTGTCACCGAAGCTGTTGGGGGCATAGAAAAGGGAATCGGTGCGGAACATATGGGAACCCAGCTGGACGCTCCAGACGAAGCGGATATCCTCGTATTTTCTGTTCAGCGCGTCCATGTCCTCGTTGGGCAGGCCGCATTCGCACATGATCACCTTCTGCAGGTTGTAGAAGCAGTTTACATAACGTTCCGCCTGTTCGGTGGTTTCGAAGACGTGGTTGGAAATGTCGATTTCTGCCGCATCGGTGCGCAGATTCACATGGCCGATGGGCAGGTCGAAGAGGAAGTCGATTTCCGGCCACCGAAGGGCCAGGTCCACCAGCTCCTCCGGATCCAGGGAGCAGTCCAGCAGATTCACAAATTCCAGCTCCGGCACATAGGGAAGCACCGCCTCCAGCTCCGCCGCATTCCGGATGAAATTGGCCTTGACGATCAGCTCCCGGAGTTCCCGTCCGAACACGCTGCCGAAGGCTACGATCTCCCAGTCAAAATCGATGTTGGGATAGGCGGTAAGGATTTGGTCCATCAGCTCCCAGGGGGGAAGCTGCTCCAGCAGGTACACCCGTTCGACCTGGGGCAGATACTGCAGATTCTCCAGCAGTTCCGATCCGTCCACGTTTTTCAGCACCAGTTCCCGGATGTCGCAGTCAAATTCCTGCCCCGCCAGGGACACGCTGTAAAAAATCTTGCACTCCGGCAGGGCCTGCTGAAGCTGGGCCAGGGCGGCATAATCCTCGCACTGCCAGGCATCGATGCTGGTCATCCGGGTTAAGTAGGTCAAGGTCCGGGCTTCCTCCGAAGTCAAAGAGGTCAGCTGGATCTTTTCTGTCCGGCTGTCCAGGTATTGGCCCCGGAAAGGCACATCCCACAAAATTTCCAGACCGGGGCAGGTCCTGTGCAGGGCTTCGTATTCCGCCGGGGTCATGCCGGTACCCCGGGCATCCAGGGACTGCAGGTTGGGGAATTGGCTGAAAAAGCCTTCCTCCGGCATGGGCTTTTCATGGAGGTCCAGCCGCTGTGCCTGCAAATAAAGGGGGATGCCGTTCCACAGAATAAAATGGTCCCGGGCGTAGAACAGCCCGGCGGTGGCCAGGATGCCCAGCACCAGAGCGCCCACCAGCACGGTCATCAGAATTTTCGTGCCCTTTTTCATTCGGATCCCCCTTTCCAAAATATACTATTATATTATTGTAAACCCGGGCCAATAAGTCAAGGCAAAAAATGCGGCGGGCTGGGCCCGCGGCCAATTCGTTACGAACCCAGGCAGGGAACCAACGCATCCTGATTGCGCTCGACCGTTAGTGTGATAAATTGTAGTTTATATGAGCAGTAAAAAAGAAGTATGTCATTGCGAGCCAGTGCGCACACTGGCGTGGCAATCCCCCAAACACTCCCGGAAACCATAGGGGATCGCCACACCATCCTGCGGGATGGTTCGCGATGACATGCATTTTAATTAGTGCGATAACCACAACAATAATTTACCGTTGCAGTAACGTTACCGGGCCGAGCGGACGGGTAACGATTACCACCAGACTCCGTGCGCATTGGCCGTGGGGCCATCCCCACATACAGCCCGATTTTTATCTAATGGCAAAGAAACGGAAAATATTCCTTGTCTCACAGGGTATCTCGTGGTATCATGGTCCCATATTGCTGAAATACAAAGAAAAATGGAGAAAGCCTATGAAAGACTTTTTGATCTACTTCTTCGGCCAGGGAACGGAAACAGAATTTTCCCTCTTCACCCCGGCCCACTTTGCCCCGGTACTGCTGATGCTCTTCGTCATCTGGCTGATTTACAAAAACCGGGACGGCCTTAGAAACAGCAAGTACGAGGAAAGCCTCCGCTACGCCCTGGCCTTCGCACTGATCATCTGCGATATGTCCTACTACTGGCGGCTGGTGGGCATGCCCTCTCTCGGCGGCAATGCGGTGGAGAACCTGCCCATCGGTGTCTGCGCCTGGACGGTGATCTTCGCCAGCTTCATGATGGTGGGTAAGAGCCAGACCCTTTTCGACATCATTTATTTCTGGCTGTTCTCCGGTTCCCTTTTCGCCCTCATTACCCCCACGGTCCTTACCTACACGGGCCCCACCCGGTACCGGTACTACCAGTTCTGGCTGGAGCATACCCTGGGATATGTGGCTGTGTTCTATATGATCTTCGTCCATAAGATCCGCCCCACCATCCGCTCCGGGGTGAAGTCCTACATTGCCCTGGCCATCATGGTGGCAATCGCCTATTGGGTGAACACCATGATCCCCGGTGCCAACTACCTGTACATGGCCCGGCCCGAGGCCGCCCCCTCGGTACTGGATATCCTGCCTCCCAACTTTATCCTGCGCACCGGTATCATGGGCGCTGTGATCACGCTGATGTACGTCCTTGCCTACCTGCCCTGGTATTTGAAGGATAAGAAAGCCAAAGCCTAATCGTATTTCTGTCATTGCGAGGAGGGCCGCCACTGCGGCCCGACGTGGTAATCCCCCGGACACTTCCGATAGCCTTAGGGAATCGCCACGGCCCTAAAGGGCCTCGTGATGACATTTTTTGTTGTAAAAATCAACTTTTCCGGGGATTTTTTTGCCAAATGCTTTCCTTTCGGTAACAAAAAAGCATTGACAAATCCCGTCGAATGGTGGTAGCCTATACTACAGTGGAAAGAGTTTGAATTTCGAGGTACTCTATGGAAAAACAACAAACCTGGACAAAGCCCCGCCACAGGACGGTGCTGGCCATCCTGCGGCCCTTCCTGGAACCCTTTGTCCGACTGCGCTACAATATTACCTTTGAGCCTTTCCCGGCCCACGATGACCGGCCCTATCTGGTGGTTTTTAACCATCAGACAGGCTTCGACCAGTTCTTCCCCTTCCTGGTGTTCCGGGGACAGCCCCTTTACTACATCGCCAGCGAAGATATTTTCTCCATGGGCTGGGTATCCCATATCATCCGCTGGATCAGCGGCGCTATCCCCATCAAAAAGCAGACCACCGACCTGCAGGCCATCAAAAACTGCATCCGGGTGGCCCGGGAGGGCGGCTCCATCGCCCTGGCGCCCGAGGGTCACCGGACCTTCCATGGCAAGACTGTGTACATGAAACCCGGCATCGCCTCCCTGGCCAAAAAGCTGGGCCTGCCTCTGGTGATTTTCCGTATCGAGGGAGGCTACGGCGTTCAGCCCCGGTGGAGCGACGTGGTCCGCAGGGGCAAAATGCACTGCTACGTCCACAAGGTCATCGAGCCGGAGGAACTGAAGGCCATGTCCAACGAGGAACTCATGGAGCTGATCCGCCGGGAGCTGTACGTGGACGAAGCGAAGGTCACCGGCCACTTCCGCCACAAGCGCAACGCGGAATTTTTGGAGCGGGTGGTGTACATCTGTCCCTGGTGCGGCCTCAGCGAATTTGAAAGCCACGGCGACATTGTTCACTGCAAAAAGTGCGGCCGTCAAATCCGCCACCTGGATACCAAGGAACTGGAGGGCGTGGGCTTTGACTTCCCCCACCGGTTTGTTTCCGACTGGTATCAGTGGCAAAATGATTATGTAAACCAACTGGATCTCACCGCCATGACAGACACCCCCCTCTACCGGGACACGGTGCGCGTCAGCCTGGTCCATCCGGAAAAGTACAAGGAACTGCTGAAAAAGGAAGCGGAACTGCTCCTTTACGGGAACCGGATCACCCTGGACGGCACCGATTACCCCTTTGCGGACTTGGGTGCTGTCACTCTGCTGGGCAAAAACAAGTTAAACATTTACAGCGGCAACGAGATTCTGCAGTTGAAGGGCGAAAAGCGATTCAACGCTCTGAAATATCTGAATTTCTACCACCGCTACAAAAACCTTACGACAGGAGATCAACATGGGCAATTTTTGGGACTTTAGTACATGGGGATTTTTCAATCTGATCGCGGTTTTGCTTCTGAGCCTGTTGTGTGCCAACATGCTCAAGCGTTCCATCCCCAAGCTGGAGCAGTCGCTGATTCCCACCTCCGTTCTGGGCGGCGGCATTCTGCTGATCATTTCCACCGTTTTTAAGGCCGTTACCGGCACGGAAATGTTTGACACCGCCTTCTTCGGGGGCAAGGGCACCGCATGGCTGGAACTGCTGACCTACCATGCTCTGGCTCTGGGCTTCACCGCTTCTGCGCTGAAATCCACCGGCGGCAAGCTGAGCAAGGAACGGACCGTAGAGATTTTCAATACCGGTCTGACCACCGTTGCCACGTATCTTTTGCAGGCCTTTGTGGGCATGATCATCTGCATCATCGGCGGCTTCTTCATCGATGATCTGCTGGAGGCCGCGGGTCTTTTGCTGGCCCTGGGCTATGGCCAGGGTACCGGCCAGGCCATGAACTACGGCGGCATTTATGAAATGGAATACGGCTTCGTAGGAGGCAAGAGCTTCGGCCTTACCATTGCGGCCATGGGCTTCTTAAGCGCCAGCATCGGCGGTGTCATCCACTTAAATGTTCTCAAGCGCCAGGGCAAGATCAACCTGGACAAGGGAAGCGGCGTTTCCGGCGAACAGGTGGAAGGCGCCAACGAGATCCCCATGCAGGAAAGTATCGACAAGTTCACCGTCCAGATCGCGCTGATCGTGGTGGCTTACCTCATTGCCTATCTGATGATGTACGGTCTGGGATGTTTGGTTCCCGGTATGAAGTCCACCATCTACGGCTTCAACTTCCTGCTGGGCGTTCTGGCGGCTACGGTGCTGAAGACCGTCCTCAATGCCCTCCAGAAGCGGCAGATCATCCACCGGCACTACACCAACAACTTCCTGCTGACCCGTGCCACCAATTTCTTCTTTGACATCATGGTCACCGCAGGCATCGCCGCCATCCGCATGAGCATCATCGGCCGGTACCTGGGCATCCTGCTGGTTCTGGGTATTGTGGGTCTGGTGGTTACGTATCTTTACGTTCACTATGTCACCAAAAAGCTGTTCCCCAACTACACCGAACAGCAGTTTTTGGCCATGTACGGCATGCTTACCGGCACCGCCAGCACCGGCATCATCCTGCTGCGGGAAATCGACGGCGATTTCAAGACCCCTGTGGCGGACAATCTGGTGTACCAGAACTTCCCGGCTATGGTCTTCGGTTTCCCCATTCTGCTGCTGGCTACCATGGCTCCCACCAAGCCTTATCTGACCCTGGGTATCGTCTTTGGCTTCGGTGTGGTGGTCCATGTGCTGCTGATGCGCAGTGTGATTTTCAAGAAGAAGGCAAAGGTTTCTTAATTAAAATAAGGAAAGAGAGCGCTTTGGGCGCTCTCTTTTTTTCTTATGTATGGACGATTTTCTGCTGACTGCGCAGATACAGTTCCTCCGTGGCGAAGGCCAGCTTGGTGATGACATTTGTCTTGGTGGGACGGCAGTAGAAGGAGTCGTTCTCGTTGGAGATGTCTACATAGTCCTTGCCGTCCAGAGGGCCGAAGTCGTATTCCACATGGAGGCTGTTGGTCTGGGCGGTCTGGCGGTGGATGTAGTACCGCTGTCCCCGATACATGCCTTCCAGCTCGAAGCCGTTTTCTATGGTGTGCTTCAGTGTGGCCTTGCCCAGAGGGATGTAGCGCCAGACCCGGGGCAGGGAAAAGACCTCCACTTCATCGGTAAAGGAATATTCTCCCCGTTCAATTTGCTCTTTCACCTGCTGACGCTCCCAGGCGAACCAGTCGGGAATGTGGTCGAATTCCGTTTCACCCTCCAAAGCCTCCAGATAGCCGTCCTTCCGCCAGGTCCACCGCTTGCCGCAGGCCGTGCAGAACAGCTCGGAACCCTTGGAGTCCATTTTGGATTCCGCTAAGCAGTGGGGACATTGGTAAAGGACCTTGTGCAGACCCTCTGCCCGGAAGGGCTCCGTGATGCGGATGCCGTTTTCCTTCTGGTAGCGGTATTCATCATAGGCCAGCTCCCGGCGCAGGGTGGCATTGATTTCCTCCACGGACATGGAAGCGATCTGCTCCGGGGTGAGAATCAGCTTCATGGTGGTGTGCATGGGGACCTTGCGCTTGTGGCGGAAGTCCCAGAAGGGGGCATACAGATGGTTGCCCCGGTGGACCACTGCCACCACGGGAACCTTGTTCATGCGGATCAGCTTGCCCAGGGAATCCGGCAGGAAGGCCAGGGTGCCGCAGGGAGTATACCGGGCTTCGGGGTACATGGCCAGAATATCGCCCCGTTTCAGCACGTGGCGGATGGATTTTACCAGATGCAGGTCCGTGGTGAATTTCCGGGTGGCGATGGCACCGATCCACTCCAGCAGGAACCATTTGACCACATAGCCGTCGATGCTGACCACATTGCTGACAGGATAAGGCCAGGTACCCATGGCCGCCAGCTCAAAATCGATGAAATGCATATGGTTGCTCAACAGCATATAAGGGGGCTTCAAGTCCTCCATGCCGATGGTTTCCACCTTATATTTTTTACCCAGCAGAGCGATTTTGGACAGAACCCAAATGAGCCAGGTCCAGAAAATGCCCTGGTGGTAGGGATATTTCGCGGTTTTGTAACGTTTTTTGTTTTTGTAATTGACTTCAATATCCATAGCCTCACACTCCTCGACACAATTGTAAACGATTCGTGAAGAAAAGGCAAGATTCGATATGGAAATCTTGCGAAGACCGGGCCAAAGTGCTACAATATTTCCATCTTTTGAAGGAAGTGGATACTATGTGGATCATTTGGATTTTGCTGGGCCTGGCCATTGCACTGCTGGGGATTCTGGGCTGGTGCTATCGGTTCGGCTTCTACTCCGCCCCCCGGAAGCCTCTGCCGGAGGATCATATGGAGCTTCCCGTAGGGGAAATTTACGAGGCCTACCGGGAAAAGATGGAGAAATGGATCCTGGAGACCCGGGCTTTGCCCCGGGAGGATGTGGAGATCACCTCCTTTGACGGGCTGAAACTCCGGGGCAAATTCTATGAATATGCCCCCGGAGCCCCTATCGAGCTGATGTTCCACGGCTACCGGGGCTGTGCCGAACGGGACCTGCCCGGGGGCGTTCAGCGGTGCTTCCGGGTGGGCCGGAGCGCCTTGGTGGTGGACCAGCGGGCCAGCGGCCGCAGTGAGGGAAGTACCATCACCTTCGGTGTCAAAGAGCGTAAGGACTGCCTGGGGTGGATCGATTTCATGATCGAAAAATTCGGCCCCGATGTGAAAATCGTCCTCACGGGCATCTCCATGGGTGCCGCCACGGTGATGATGGCAGGCGGCGAAGACCTGCCTGAAAATGTCATCGGCATCCTGGCGGACTGCGGCTACTCCTCTCCTAAGGAGATCATCCTCAAGACCATTAAGGAAATGGGCCTGCCTCCGAAGCTCAGCTATCCCTTTGCAAAATTAGCGGCGAAGCTCTTCGGTCATTTCGACCTGGAGGAAACTTCTCCCGTGGAGGCACTGAAAAAGTGCAAGGTCCCGGTGATTTTCTACCACGGCGAAAGCGACGATTTTGTCCCCTGTGACATGAGCCGGGCCTGCTTCGAGGCCTGCGCCTCCAGGAAGAAGCTGGTGACCATCCCCGGGGCGGGCCACGGCCTCAGCTACGCGGTGGAGCCGGAAATTTACATCGAAACCCTAAAAGAATTCTTCGGCCCCGAGGGGTCTTTCAGCGAAAACCGGCGGAAAATCTGAATTTCTTTTGTAGGGGCGCCAAAACATACAAAAAAGGTGTCATTCCGAGCAAGGCGAAGCCGCGTCGAGGAATCTTCGCATTTCGTCTGCATCTGCAGTGAAATCGGTGCCAAGATCCTTCGACTCCCCTTCGACTTCGCTCAGGGTCGCTCAGGATGACAACTGCTTTTGTAGTGCGTGCTGAATTACGGTGACAAACACATAAAGGGGTTATAAAACGAAAAAGGGAGGCACAGCCTCCCTTTTCTTATTGGTGCGGATAGTGGGACTCGAACCCACACGCCGGGGGCATAGGAACCTAAATCCTACACGTCTACCAATTCCATCATATCCGCGTATTCCTCTGTTTTTACACGGGGAGGTACCCGGGGTGGGGCATTTCGCCTGATCCACAGCTTATTAAAACAGGTGAACCTGTTTCTAACTTATTTACTTTCTTCGGGTGTGTCCGCCTTTTCTTGTTTGCGGACATAGCGGTAGTTCAAAATGATTCCGATGACATTCAGAAACATACAAACCGACGCAATAAACCACAGAGGGCGAGGAAAGGCATTTTCCATAAACCCTGCAACAATCATCAGAATGGTGCCGATTATGCCGCATACAGCACATAGACCACAAATTAAGCGATGCTTCTTATCCATCTGTTTTCCCCTTAATGCGTATCAAAAAACCTTCACTGAGGTGACAGCACCTAAATCCACCGGGTCTTCCTGTTGCGGTGCCCGATAAAATCATCGCATCGCAGAGGATGCTCGATTTTATCGACCGCGGCCACGCGCTCAGCTCGCTTGATCCGCCACCGGCGGCGCTCGCCTCGCTTCCCAATTCCACCATGCCCGCGTACCACTGCATTTTATCACGGGTCGTTTTTTTTGTCAACGATTTGAAAATGGCGTGGTTAAGAAATGCACACAGCGCACATTTTTTCCGGCTTTGCTCTTGACTTTTCAGTTAGACGTAGCTAAAATAGATTCGGTATGGTGTACGCTGCCCCAGTATTTACCGGTGGGCATTGCGTTTCATTGATAACCGGCGTTTTGCCGGGGTTTGCGTTTTACGTCTTATGGCGTTTTGCTAGATTACAAGCTGGGCGTAGCCCGGTTTCTTTTCATGCTTAATTTCATATTGGCATAATTCGCCACCCCTTCTGCTATCGCCTATTTTACAAGAAGGAGGTGTGCAGCAAGTTTATGGAATATATCATTCCCATTGTCGTTGGCCTGGTCTGTCTGATTGTCGGCATCGGTATCGGTATCGTGATCCGCAAGAAGACTGCTGAACGGGAAATCGGCTCCGCGGAGCTGGAGGCTACCCGTCTGATCAACGAAGCCATCCGCAGCGGTGAAAACCGCAAGAAGGAAATGCTTCTGGAGGCCAAGGACGAGATCCATAAATCGCGCACAGAGCACGACAAGGAAGTAAAAGAGCGCCGCGCCGAGCTGAGCAAGCAGGAGCGTCGTTTGGAACAGAAAGAAGCCACCCTGGACAAGAAGACCGAAGCCTTCGAAAAGAAGGAAGAGGACCTGGCAAAGAAACTCCAGAAGGTTGCCGAGACCCAGGCAGAGGCAGAGCAGGCCAAGGCCGCCCAGATGAAGGCATTGGAGGTCATCTCCGGCCTGACCCAAGAGCA
>JAZSHO010000105.1:0-4650 GCA_045533345.1 Faecousia sp.
GTGGCCGAGGAGCTTGGCTATCTGAAAATCAAGGCCGGTACCATCGTGGACCTGGCCGCCATCAAGAATCTTCCCAAGAACAAGGTGGTCATCGTTTCCACCGGTTCCCAGGGCGAGAATATGTCCGCTCTGTACCGCATGGCTTTCAACACCCACAAGCAGGTGGAGATCACCTCCGGTGACCGGATCATCATTTCCGCCTCCGCCATTCCCGGCAACGAGAAGGCCGTTTCCAAGATCATCAACGAGCTGTACCGGAAGGGTGCCGACGTGGTTTACGAAAAGAGTGAAGGTCTCCACGTTTCCGGACATGCCTGCCAGGAGGAGCTGAAGATCGTCCACGGTCTGCTGAAGCCCAAGTTCTTCCTGCCTGTTCACGGCGAGCAGCGGCATCTGCAGATCCACAGCAAGCTGGCCCAGTCCATGGGCATGAATCCCAAGAACATCCACATTGGTGAAATCGGTACCATGTTTGAGCTTTCCGGCAAGACCTGCAAGGTCAAGGGCGTGGTTCCTGCCGGCAGAGTCTTCGTGGATGGTACCGGTGTTGGCGATGTGGGCAGCGTGGTGCTCCGGGACCGGAAGCATCTGGCCGAGGACGGCATGATCGTTGTTTGCGTGAATCTGAACGCGGAAGACGGCAGCGTCATCACCGGCCCCGACATCATCACCCGTGGTTTCATCTATGTGAAGGAATCCGAGGAACTGATGGAAGACCTGCAGGATGTGGCCATGGAAGCCATCGAGCGGTGCCAGCGCAAGCGGGTCCGGGACTGGTCTGCCATCAAGTCCGCCATCAAGAATGATCTTTCCGGCTACCTGTACAAGACCACCAAGCGCAATCCCATGATCCTGCCCGTGATCACGGAAATCTGATTTTCAGTTGACAGTTGACAATTGACAATTGACAGTTACGGTGTTCGCTTCGCGGACAAAATCGAAATCATTGCTGCAAGGCAATACCGTAACTGTCAACTGTTCACGGTCAACTGTCAACTCTCTTATTGAGGTTTTTGTATGAGATATTATTTCGCCCCGCTGGAGGGCCTGACGGACAGCATCTACCGCCGTCTCCATCACAAATACTTTCCCGGCCTTGACCGGTATTATATGCCCTTCCTCTCCCCCACCATTCACCGGACCCTGACCCATCGGGAGGACCGGGAATTGCCTTTGGCAGACAGTGTGGACTTTTGCGCCATTCCCCAGGTGCTGACCAAAGTACCGGAGGATTTCCTCTGGGCAGCCCAGGTCTGCCGGGACCGGGGCTATGAGGAAGTGAACCTAAATATCGGCTGTCCTTCCGGCACTGTGGTGGCCAAAGGAAAAGGCAGCGGCATGCTGCGAAATCCCGAGGAGCTAGGCCGGTTCTTCGATGCTGTTTTCGCTGCTTCTCCCCTGCCCATTTCCGTAAAAACCCGATTGGGTGTAGAGAATCCCGAGGAATTTCCTGTCCTTATGGAAGTGTTCAACCGTTACCCCATCCGGGAGCTGACCATCCATCCCCGGGTGCGTAAGGAATTTTACAGCGGCAGCGTACATATGAACTGCTTTGATTATGCCGCAGCACACAGCAAAAATCCTTTGTGCTACAACGGCGACATTCTGCGTCTTTCCCAAGTGGAAGCTTTGCAGACGAAGTATCCCCAGCTGGAAGCGGTGATGATTGGCCGGGGGCTGGTAGCAGACCCGGGAATGCTCTCCGGCGGCACTGATGTGCAGGCCCTGGAAGGCTTCATAAACGAACTGATGGCCGTATATGAAGTGGAATTCGGCGGCGCAAGAAACGCCATTTTCCGGCTGAAGGAAAACTGGGGATTCCTCCACGACCGGTTCGAAGGCTCCGAAAAACTCTGGAAGCGGCTGCGAAAGACCACCGATGTGGCAGAAATCAAAGCCATATCCGCCGAAATTTTCCACACCCTTCCTCTGAAAAAAACTCCTTAAAAATTGCCCACCATTGCAGCTGCAATGGTGGGCATTCTTTCTTTTTCTTAGGCACCCATATCCACACGGCCCAGCTGAATTGCGGAATAATCCACATTCAGAGGATACTTTGCGATGATATCTGCCAGCAGTTCATTGGCCAGGTCATTGACCAGCCGGTTCTGAACCTGGGACTTCCAGACAGGGCGGGTGTCCACGAAGTACATGATGTGCCAGCCATAGGTGGTCTTCACCAGGCCGGTGTCGCCGGTGACGCGGCTTTCATCGAAGCACCAATCTTCAAATTCCGGTACCATCTGGCCCTTGTAAACATCGGTATACAGGCCGCCGTCGGGAACGCCGTCGTAGTTGGCATCGTTGCCGTCGGCAGTATGCTCGTTGGCCAGTTCACCGAAGCTTTCCTCGGTCTTGTCCCCGGCCAGGTACAGATTCAGAATGTTCTGGGCTTCTGCCTCTGCCGCTGCCCATTCTTCGTCGGAATAGGTCACTGCACCGGTTTCATCCATGGTACCGCCCTGGGGCATGATCAGAATGTGGCGAACGTCCACATATCTGTCTTCCCTGGTGATACCGGCTTCCGTAATTTCCGCCTCATGCTCCTGGTAGTATGCCTCCAGAGCAGCATCACTGGTGTCGAATTCCTCGCAGAGGCTGTTGTAATACCGATAACCTCTGTAATAGTCTTCCATGAAAGCCACATAGTCTTCCACTTCCGCGCCGACACCCACATTGTAGGCCAGCATTTCTTTCGCGTTGGCAAAATTATTCTCCAGCGCGTCTTTTTCCATCTCCTCAACCAGCGTATCCAGATAGGTCTGATCCTTATCTGTCAGCTGGAAGCCCGCCATTTTCGCCTCTGTGGCCATGGAGGAGTAGTTCTGCCAGGTGCCGATGGCGTTCTTCAGGAAGAACTGCTGCCAGGTCACGCCCTCCTGGATGGTGCAAAGCTGGGTATCCAGAGGCTGGGTATAATCCAGGCCGATATAGTAGGCGTAGGAACCATAGTTCTGCAGGAAAGACTGGATCTCCAGCCAGTAGTAAATCTGCAGCTGCGCATTGGTCAGCTGGTTATCGCCGGAGGTGGCCACCACGGTATCCATAGCCGCAATGACCTGCTCGTCGGTAACAGTGTAGGTACCCTTGCAGGTTTCGTCATCGGGATTGCCGTCAGCGGGGATCGTAGCAGGAACCGTTTCCTCGGTCGCAGTATCCGTCACTTCAGAAGGAGTCGTATCCTCTGTGGGCTGCTTGCTGCTCATGCCGCCGGAGAGCAGTCCGATCAGCAGGGCAATCAGAACCACCACGGCTACCACAGCCACGGCGATTTTAGCAGGAGAAGCCTTGGCACCCTCCTTGATTTCCGCAGGAGCTGCCTGCTCTGCTGTGGCTTCCTCCGCAGCGGGAACCACGGTTTCTTCCGGAGCTGCTTCCTCAGAAGTCAGAACCTCCCGGACTTCCTCTTCCTCGTTATTTTTTCCGCAGACAGGGCAGAAATTTCCGTTTTCCGCCAGTTCCGCCTGGCAATATTTACATTGTTTCATATTTCTTCCTCATTTCTCCGTAAGCACGGTGGGTTAACCGTACTAAATTATCACAGTTTTAAGGGGATTGCAAGATAAGAAACGGAATGTTTACAATTTATCTTTCCACATTTGTCATGGACTGGCCCTTGAAAAATTAGCGAACAAATGTTATTATTTATAGTTGAGATAGTATCCATTCGGAGGAAAATACCATGAATACCAAAACAACCGTCATTTCTCAGGCAGAGCTGAATACCCAGTTCGCCTATTGTGATAAAATTGCTGCCTTCTGGCAGACCGAGGGCCGTACTCCCACTGCCTATGTGGAAACCTACGGCTGTCAGCAGAACGAAGCCGACTCCGAAAAAATCCGGGGTTATCTGGCCCAGTCCGGTTACGCCATTGTTGGCGAGGCCGAGGGTGCCGATGTGGTGGTCATGAACACCTGTGCCATCCGGGAACACGCGGAGCAGCGGGTATTCGGTAACTTAGGCGCTCTGACCCACACCAAGCGCCGCCACCCCGCCCAGAAGATTTTCCTCTGCGGCTGCATGGCAGGCGAAACCAAGGTTTCCGACCGCATCAAGCACAGCTACCCCCATGTGGATGGCGTGTTCTCCACCCACCACCTGTGGCAGTTCCCGGAGATCCTCTACAACGTACTGACCGGTCGAAAGCGTCAATTCTATGTGGTTGACGAGCCCGGTTCCATCGCCGAGGGCATTCCCCAGGTCCGGGACTCCAAACTGAAAGCCTGGGTTTCCATCATGTACGGCTGCAACAATTTCTGCACCTACTGCATCGTCCCCTATGTCCGGGGTCGGGAGCGGAGCCGTCAGCCGGAGGATATTCTGAGAGAATGCCGGGAGCTGATCAATAATGGTGCAAAGGAGATCACCCTGCTGGGGCAAAATGTCAATTCCTATGGCAAGGACCTGGCCTGCGGCATGGATTTTGCCGACCTGCTGACCGCCATTGCAGAAATCGACGGTGAATTCCTCATCCGGTTCATGACCAGTCATCCCAAGGATGCCAGCACCAAACTCTTCGACACCATGGCAAAGTATGACAAGATCGCAAAGCAGTTGCATCTGCCCTTCCAGTCCGGTTCCTCCCGGGTGCTGAAAGCCATGAACCGGCACTATGAAGTCGGAGGGCCAAGCGGTCTTAGGAAGACAAG
>JAZSHO010000148.1:0-12092 GCA_045533345.1 Faecousia sp.
TTCTTCTTTTTGGAAGTCAGGACAATGACGGTTGCGGCACCAGCCATTGCCACGATGCCCAGTACAGTGAAAATCATGGTACCATGGTCACCGGTTTCGGGAAGATCGAAGCCACGGGTGTTCACAACGGTCAGTGGAGCTTCAGCGTTCTTGCTGCCGTTGTCCTCCAGCATATTGACAGCATTGCCGTCAACGGTTGCGGCAGCGGTCAGCAGGTGGTGTTCCAGATGGACCTGGGGCATATTCTTCAGGTCGCCAGTGTCATTGATGATAGTGGCATACCGGGGATCGTTCTGGATCAGGCCCAGAACATCGGATTCATAGATATCGCACAGGTGGGCGGTTTCGGCCTTGGAAATGACGATCTCAATATCGTCCTTCAGCAGAGTATAGCTATTGTCGGTGCGGATCTCAGACATAACATAGGTGTCATCTTCCAGACCCTTGATAATGACCTTGCCGGGGTTGCCATTGGATTCCACAGGAACGAAGTAGGTGGCATCTTCGGGGAAGCTGACATGATCGGTGACGTAATAAACGCCCTCTGCTTCATTCAGCTCTGCCTTGACAAAGTAACGGTCGGTGGTGTTCTGCAGCAGGAACTGGACCTTGGAGAAGTCACCCTTGCCGTCGGAGAACATCTTGGTCAGGTCGATGCCATAGGTGTAAACATGGGCATCGTCCACCAGAGTGTCGTAGTAGTTGTCGGAGGTGCGCTTCCAGGTTAGAACGACCTTGTTATCGTTGCCGTTGTCACCGAAGACCACAGAATTGTCGCTGTCCATCTTGGCGGTGTAGGTGATACGAACGGTGCAGTCGGAGAAACCGGAGTTGACCATGGTGGCATCTGCATAAACAGCGGTGGAGGTGTTAATTTCGGTCAAGCCATGCTCAGCCATTTCGATGGTCATGACACCTTCGCCGGTATCGGCGGTATTGTAAACAACGGAGAAGAAACCGTCAGCTTCCTTCCAGGTGGTGATGAGGTCAGTACACTCAGCATCGGTAAAGAACTCCAGAACAACGTCGCCCTTGGTGTAGGTCAGCCCCTTGGACAGAGTATCCACAAAGGTGTAGCAAGACAGGTAGGTGGATTCGGAAGTGATGGAGGGCAGGGTGGAAATGATCTGATAATCGATGACATCGCCAGCAGAAGCAGTGCCAGTGTGAGCAAAACCATCGGTAATGTCAGTGGTGGAACCATCATGCTTGCCGGTATCGCTTACATTTTCACGCAGGGTCTTCTCCAGGGAAGGAATGCCAGTCAGGTTCTTGGGGTAGAGGGTGACGTCGTAGAACCAGCGTTCGCCGCCATCTTCCGCATTGGTGCCGTCAACGGTGGTCATGGGAACGGATACCAGGAAGGGGTTGGTGGTGGATACGACCATTTCGGGAACCTGAGTTTCCACGACCAGATACAGACCCAGTTCCAGATCGTGAGCCTCGGTTTTGCCGTAGCTGTCAGTCAGGGGCATTGCGGTGCCGCCATTTGCAGCAACATAGTTTTCCATGGCGTTCTTGACAGTGGTGGAGTTGGCTTCCAGGCCAGCAGCCAGAGCATCAATCAGAACATCGGACTGGTAGTAATACTTGGTTTCGTCCAGCTGGTCAGCGTTGGTGTAACGCTTGGCACCGTTTTCCAGACCCAGCGCCCGGAGGAAGTCAGAGCCCTTTACCTTGTCGATGCCATACAGCACTTCCACATGGTTATCGGTACGGCCATCTGCTTCGGACTCGGAGAACTGGACGATATCGGCGATCCGCAGATAGGTGAACTCAACACCCTTGATGGCGTAGCCATAGCTGACCTCGCCGTTGCCGAGGTCAGACTGGTTATCGTTGTCACCGGCACGGACAGCGCTGCCCAGGATATTGTTGACACCTTCTTCATCGTAGCGGCCAGTGGAAACATAGGAGCTGTCCCATACGCCGTCCTTTTCGGCGTTGGTCAGATCGTACTTGTAGATAGTCAGACTGCCCACAGCATTTTCGTCGATGCGGACAATTACAGTTGGATCGTCATAGTCCCGTGCAGAAACGCTGACGGGGAAGGACAGGATCAGCATGAGGGAAAGACACAGGGCGATTGCCTTTTTCAGATTTTTCATTGCAAAAGTTCCTTTCAAAAAATAGTAAGATAGATTGAGTTGAATTTGTTGGGGAATGAAAAAAGCCAGGGGCGGTCCCTGGCATGGTATGGAATATGGGTCATTTACTGCTCCTTCTTACGAAGATACAGCATGGATGCGATCAGCCCGAACAGACAAACAGACAGGCTGATGGAGGAAAGCAGCAGGGACTTGGAACCGGTTTCGGGCAGAGAGAAGGTGCGGCTGTTGATGACTTTGACTTCCAGAGAGAAATCTTCTTCAGGAAGTTCGCCCTCATAAGCAGGCTTTCTCAGCTTGGTATAGCCGCGGGGAGCCTGGGTTTCCGTCAGCCGGTACTGTAAGCCGGGATGCAGATTATCCCATTCCAGCTTGCCGTCCGCTCCGGTGGTCAGCAGACCGTCCACCACATTGGGATTGGAACAGCCGCCTTCCATGAAGGTTTCGGAGTATTCAATGGGCCACCAGAGAGAACCGTCCTCGCTCCATTCCAACAGGAAGGTTGCGCCTGCAAGAGAATTACCCTTGATGTCCACTTTGTCCAGTGTGATCTTACCCGGACGCAGGGCATTGGTGAAGGTCACTTCCGCAGTCTGACCCTGAGCAATGGTGACGATCTGGGGATTCTCGGAGGTACAGTGATACAGGGAATCCTTCGGGATCAGTTCCTCAATGGTGTACTTTCCGGGAAGCACCTTGGTCAGAATCTCGCCGTTTTCACCGGAAGTGAAGGGGGAACCTTCAATTTCTTTGCCTTCGGCATCGGTGATTTTGAACTGCCAGCCAGCAACGCTGCCTTCGCCCTCCATGGTTTTGAGGATCTTCACCTTGCCGTACTGGACATTGGTGAAGATGATCTCGGTATCCTCGTGAGGTTTGATTTCAAACTTCTGGACAGTTTCATCCACCATCCAGTATTCGTCCTCAAAGCGTCCATACTCGTCACCAGTCTCCTTGGCCCAGTATATACCTGGGTCCATGTAATGGCCTACACTGCCGTCATCTCGGGTAATCATCGTGTATAATTCCTGAGTACAGGCTTCATCCGTGTAGACGGTGATGTGCCAACCTTCCACGGATTCACCAGTGTTGGTCTTTTTGTGGAACCAACCCAGACCCTGTTCCCGGTTCAGCCATTCATCTACCACATCCTCACCGCCAACGACAAAAACATCATGGAATCCAAATTCACAATTCCAGTAATTGTCCTCGGTTGGCATTTCCAGAACAGTATACCGTCCGGGAGGGAGGTAGTCGCTGTAAGCTACACCGGAATCGTCTGTGGTATAGTCACCGACGATGTTATACTCAGAATCCTTCACGCGGAAGGTCCAGCCGCCCATATGGTTTCCCGTATTAGTTGTTTTCTGGAATTTAATGCGTCCCAGATGGGTATTGGAGAAGGCGACGGTTGCGGTCTGATTTGCTGCAACAGTTACGGTTTTTACACTGGAATCTATCTGCCAGTAGGGATCGTTCAAGGGAATCTCCTTTGCATAAAGAGTTCCCGGTTCCAGATCGGTGACTGTGATGGTACCGTCTGCTCCGGTGACGAAGGGAGAACCATCGACAGCCTGCGTGCAGTCGGCATCAACATACAGGCCAATTTGCCAGCCAGCCAGATTCTCTCCGGTGTTGGTTTCCTTCACCAGCTTCACACTGCCCGTTTTCAGAACATTATGGAAGCTTACGGATGCGGACTGACCGGCGGTGAGCGTGACCTTCTGGGGATTTTCGCTGGAACAGGTATACAGCGCATTGATAGCGCTGTCGGTATGGCCCAGCTCCTTGACATGCACGGTACCAGCGGAAAGTCCTGTGACTGAAATCTTACCATTGGCGTCGGTAGTGTGGGGGCCGGAGATTATGCTGGTACAGGCGGCATCAGAGTAGATACCGAACTGCCAGCCAGACAGGTTCTTGCCGTCCTCAGTAGTTTTGGTCAGATTCAACCCGGAAGGATTCAGCTTATTCACAAAGCTGACAGCAGAAGTCTGACCAGCGGTGAGGGTAACTTCCTGGGGATTGGTACTGGAACAGCTGTACATAGCATTGATTGCACTGTCGGTGTGCCCCAGCTCCTTAACGTACACAGTGCCAGCGGAGAGATCTGAAACGGAAATCTTACCGTTAGCGTCAGTGGTATGGGGACCGGAGATCAGTGTAGTGCAGGCAGAATTGGAATAGATGCCGAACTGCCAGCCTGCCAGATTTTTGCCATCCTCAGTAGTCTTGGTCAGATTCAGCCCACTGGGGTCCAGCTCGTTATAGAAGCTGACAGAAGAAGTCTGACCGGCGGTGAGGATGACTTTCTGGGGATTGGTGCTGGTACAGGAATACATGGCGTTGATTGTGCTGTTGCTGTGGCCCAGCTCTTTGACGTAGACGGTGCCTGCGGCGAGGTTGGATACCGTGATGGAACCATTAGAATCCGTGGTATAAGGCCCGGCGAGCAGGCTGGTGTAGGCAGAATTGGAGTAAATACCGAACTGCCAACCAGATAAATTATTGCCATCTTCCGTGGTTTTCTTGATACCCAAGGTTGCAGCAGCGGGAGCCTTCAGTTTGAAATAAGCATTCACACTACCGGTGGAAGCATCGTAAAGAGAAATACAGGTCTGATAAGTCGATCCGGACATATACCAGATGTTGTAAGTGGAATTGGATGCAGATGGAATGTATTTGGTAGCCCTGAAAACAGTAGACTCCGAAATTGTTCCTGTCTGAGTAATTTTCAGAGTATATCCGGATTTGGAGAAACTGGCACCATTGCCACTGGAGAAACTGAAATCAGGTAATACATAGTTTGTATCTGTTATCGATGTGGTAGTTCCGGTCAGTGAGATGGTGGGAGCATTACTGCTGGAAGTCCCGGTAAAACTGGGGATCGTCATTGCATCCTGAACAAGAGATACAAGTGAATCGTAGCAGTCTTCAAATCCAGAGATGCTTGCTACACCTGCATTGTAGAATATTGAGCCACTGGTTCCGCTTTCATTTGAAGAATTACGGACAAATGTACTGGGATTTCTTAAACCACATACAATTTCGTAAATCAGAAACTGAGTAGCCACACGGAGAGGAACATTCGGGTTGGAATCCCGCTTAACATCAAAGACACTGACGGAATGATCCCATAGTTCATCGCTGTATAGCAGGATCAGGCCGATGGCCTGACGTCTGGCTGAAGGAAGTGCATACCAAACTTTACTTCCGGTTGTACTGCCACTTCCGCTTAAAGTAACATCTCGGTCAACAGAATTTCCAGATGTACTCGCAGCATAGGTACGCCAAGGTTCAATGCAATAAAGGGGTTCATCTGCATAGGGAACGTTACCATATCTTGCAAAGTGCCAGCCAAGGTTTTTGATGTATGCTGTTTTGGTACTGTCAGTACCGTTTGGCTTGTATTTGACTGTGAGCTGACTATTCAGACGAGATGTATAGTCTCCATTGTCAGTGAAGTCGAAAAGCATAATGCTATTCTGTGTGCTGGCAGCAAGCATGATGCCGTCGTTTTCGCTAGATACTGCGTTCACACCGCTGGAAATTACGATGTCAGAGAAAACATCATCGTCGGGTTCGGTCGCCGGAATGGTGACTTCTGTGGTGGGTGTTGTGGATTCTTCTGTGGGCGGGGATGTTTCCGCAGAGGTTTCCGTTGGTGATGTTTCATCGGGGGGAGCGGTGGTTTCCGCAGTGGTCGCTTCCGTGGCTTCTGTTTCAGTGATGCTTTCCGTTGCACAAATTTCAACGGCAGATACGTTCGGGATCATGCCAAAGCACAGAACCAACACCAACAGAAACGAAATAAATCCCCGTAAGCGTTTAGTCATAGAAAAATCCTTTCCTGTAGATTTTGAAAGGCACCTGCCAAAATGACAGGTGCCCTGGGATTAAATTAGCCGAACAGACCGGACAGCAGGGGCACCAGAGTGATGCCGATGAGGGCCACACCGCCGCCAGCCATGAGCTGCTTCATGCCCTGGGACTTTGCACCAGGGTTGTCGTTGCCGTAGCCTTCCAAAAGATTGATTGCACCCCAGATACCAAGACCTGCGCCCAGTGCAACCACCAGAGTCTGAAGAACGCCAACAGCCGCGTTGAAAAATGCCATAATAATATACCTCCAAAATAATATTTGAAGGTACATTCTCCACGCCTCTCTGAAAAGCAGTGGAATCCGCCTTATGCGGCGGGATCACCGGACTGGGAAACGGTGTATACCTCAAAAGCATCGTCCGGTTTCAGCTTGAGGTGGGTG
Organism: Faecousia sp.; assembly: GCA_045533345.1. GTDB lineage: Bacteria > Bacillota > Clostridia > Oscillospirales > Oscillospiraceae > Faecousia. The sequence goes on from JAZSHO010000148.1 coordinate 6,373, forward strand.
GACAGAAAACGATCTATGCTCAGTTCGTTTTTCTTGTCATAGTCGGATGTGTACTTGTAGTTGGGATGCTTGGTGATGTCATATTTGTTCGACAGGAACGGTCTGACACCACGAAGCTGCAAAATGCACTTGCCGCCGTCCATAACGGCCAGTTCATCCTGACTCATAAGGTCTTTGCCCAGCTTCTGATAATTGAGGCTGTGGGAAGTTTCCCGGCCCCGGCTCTCTCCGGTGTTGTAGGTGTCGATTGTTTCTTTCCCAAGGGCAGCGGCCAATTCCTTCAGCGTGGTCGGCTCTTTGCCGCCCAGAAAGATGGAAGTGTCCATATTGCCGATGATGGTATCGGCATTGTCCTTGTAGATTGCTTTGAGCTGGGACTGGGCCTGCAAGACCAGACACGCAGAGATTTCTCTGGATCGGATCGTGGCGACCAGTTTTTCCAGCCGGGGGATTTGCCCGATGTTGGCACATTCATCGATCAGGCAGCGGACATGGACGGGGAGTCTGCCACCGTACACATCGTCTGCCTTTTCACACAGGAGGTTGAAAAGCTGGGTGTAAATGAGGGAGATGAGGAAATTGAACGTATCGTCCGTATCGGACATGATAAGAAACAGGGCGGTTTTCTGATCGCCCAGGGTGTCCAGTTCCAGCTCATCGTAAGCGGTCAGATCCCGCAGCTCCTGAATATCGAAGGGAGCCAGCCGTGCGCCGCAGGAAATCAGAATGGATTTCGCTGTTTTGCCAGCAGCCAGCTTGTACTTCTTGTACTGGCGGACTGCGAAGTGCTGGGGATTCTCCTTTTCCAGTTCTGTGAACATGAGATCCACCGGATTCTGAAATTCTTCATCATCTTCACGAACTTCCATGGAATTCAGCATCTCAATGAGAGTGGAGAAGCATTGCTCCTCCAGCGGAGCTTCGTAATGGATGTAGCCGATCAATGCAGTGTACAGCAAGGTTTCTGCTTTCACCCAGAAGTCGTCACCGGCTTTGCCTTCACCCTTGGTGTTGGCGATCAGGGCAGTGACCAGCTTCAGAATGTCCTTTTCGCTGTGGATGTAAGCGAAGGGATTGTAGTGCATGGATTTTTTGAAGTTGATGGTATTGAAGATTTTCAGTTTATACTTAAACCGCAGGAGCATCTTGCCGCACTCAGTAACGATGCTGCCTTTAGGGTCAGTCACAACAAAGCTGACCGGATATTTCTTGGAAGTGCATTGCATGAGGTTGGGTTTCAGCCAGAAGCGGGTCTTACCGGAGCCGCTCCCGCCGATAATCAGCACATTCTTGTTTCGAGCGGTTTTGGGATCAGAAGGCCGATTGTTCATGGTCAGGCTTTCCGTCTGGGTGAGGATGATGTTGTTTGCAAACACTGGGTCAACATAGGGCGCTATGTCAGCCTGAGTGCCCCAGCGGGCGGAGCCATATTCCATGTCCTTCCGGAATTTCTTTGCGTTCTTGCCCTTGACGTAGACCGCCAGACGGACAGCCAGGGCAATCAGAATGCCTATGCACAGGTCGATGGGATGGAAGCTGGGTATGGACGATTCAAACGCCAGCACCAGCCCCTCCATGATGTGCAGCGCTTTCCCGGAAAAGTCAGATCCGGGAGCCAGCCGCACAGCCTGCCCGACCTTGGTGGCAAACAGGGCGATGAACACATAAGGAATGTTGGGAAGGATCAGTTTCTTGTAGTTGACGGGTTTTATCGTTCCAGCTCCTTTCGCTTGGTCCGGTCCACCACGGCGTTCTTGATAAGTGCCTTGAAATGTTCCAGTTTGGCGAGAACGGAGGGACGATCTTCTTTGGTGATGACCTTGGCGGTGTACTCCTTGAAAGCTGCGTTCATGGCATCGGTGTCCGGTGCCTTGAAGAAAATCAGAAAGCGGTTTTCTCCTTTGACTTTGAAGGGAGCATAGTCGATTCCGTACTTGCGGGCGATCCGGTTGAAGGAACCGAGGGTTTTGCTGGAAACCTCAATGCTTTGCATACCCTTGTTCTGGGCTGCAAGCTGCTTCACTGTCATTTTTCCCTGGGGGAGTTTCTGGGTATGACGGGCGGTTTTCATCTGCTCCAGGAGCTTGGCGAGGGCTTTTCTGAGTTCCTGTTCCGTCAGCTTACTGCAATTGACGATCAGAGTCACGACCTTCTGTTCCACTTCTTCCTGCATGGGGTTTCAGCTCCTTTCCATGGAATTGCAGGAAAGTGGGAAGGTAAGGCTAAGGCGGGACCACCAAACGGCGTAGAAGGGCTTTATTTACCACGTTTACGTCCTTTTCCTTTCACTGTCATAATACCTTCGAGGGTGGTCGTAGGAATGCGATGGGACTCTGCGTAAGCGATGTCGCTTTTCACATACTCATCGTAGGTGTTGCCGCATACGACCAAGATGCGGCAGCGGCCCATGATATGCTGGCCCATATCCAGACCAAGCTGATGTTCACGGGGATCGTCCTCATGGAGAAAGATGGATTGATGGGCTTTGGGGCAGATGGGGTAATACCCGGCTTCAAGCAGCGCTCTGGAATAGGTGTCACACTTTTCGTCGAAATCCATACCGCTGCCCCATGCGGCGGTGATGTAAGCAAGAGGTAAAATCATAATTATCGCCTTTCTTCCGGTTATGTCCGGACATAAAAATAGACAGCCCTTAAAGGCTACCGTAATCATCTGCATCTGCGTTGTATTGCATCGTGTAGTGGTGTTCGATGGTGGAAACGCTGTTGAACAGCGCCGCCATGAGATATGCCTTGGTGTTATACACACGGGTTCGGTTTTCCGCAATGCCATCCATGACCTTCTCGATGTGCAGGGCGTTGATCTTCCGGAAACGCTCTTGGACAAAGTAGGTGGGGTACTCGGCATCCCGGCCTATCCGAATCGTGGGACTTCGGTTGAGTGCCACTTCCAGCATGATCTCCACCAATTCATCAAGCTGATCCCGGCGATAGCGCTGGACCATGATCTCATACTCAATTTGCGCTCTGATATCTCCAGAGGTTATTCTTCTTTCTGTCCGTCCACTGTTACAGGTTTCTTCCGCAGAAGGAAAGAATGAATGAGTATTTGATAGATCAGTATTTATTTTTTCTTTACTTGATGTATTAGTATTTAATTGTGCGGGATTTTCCAGTTCAGGGGAAACCTGTTCAGGAGAATCCAGTTTTGGGGAATCCAGAACAGGAGAAACCAAAACAGGGTTATCCAAGATTGGATTTTCCCGTTTAGGAGGTTCATCTTCCGGGGGAGGGATGATGGGCTTTTCCAGAATAGTGTACTCCACCTCTGCAAGCCGCCCTAAGTCATCTCTCAACCGTCTGCGTTGGACATATCCGGCTTTTTCCAACTCTTTCACCGTGGCGCAGATGCTGTCAACACCGTCCTTACAGATCCGAGCAAGACCTTTGGTGGTATAGTCCCAGTTTTCCGGTAAGGACAGCATAAGACTCAAAAGACCTTTTGCTTTCAACGAAAGGGAGGTATCCCGCAGATGGAAATTTGCCATTACGGTATAGTCCCTGGTTTTATCAATTCTGAACACTGCCATGTTCCATCAATTCCTTTCTGTGATAATCCTTAAAAACTCCTATCTGGATTAAATTTGATTTTTAGAGGCTTAGGGTTCAAAGAGAGGCTGACCTTCTGTGATGCCCGGAGCGGCGTCCATCAGCCCAAGCACAAAAGCATCGAAGTTAAATTCATCTTCTTCAAACGGCCAGTTGTTCCCTTTGTGAACCCGATAGGAGGTGCGGTATCGTTCCATCTTATTGTCCACATGGAAACAAGAAGTGACAGCAAGGGACAGATCCTCACGCAGCCATACCTCCATGAAATGAACATTTGCCAGATACTCATTTTCTGTTCCATAGTCAGAAATACGATAAAGGTTGATGGCACAGCAGGGGAACAGCTTTTCACTGCTGAAGGATTGTTGGCCTTCCTTATCTCCGGTGGCCCGAAAAGTGAATACCGGCATGGCTTCCCGGCAAAGGGTCTGATACAGGAAATAGAAGTTAATTTCCCGTAAGGTGGCTACAACTTCTGACTTAGGGATGCCGTAATGGGCGGCAATCTCGGTCATAAAGCTGGCAACATTTTCTTTGAGTTTTTTGATAGAGTTCATATAGATTCCTCCAATTTATTATCTGGCATTACGCCGTTTGCGTTTTTTATCCGGGACAATATGTCCCTCAATGATAGATGCGTGACGCAGGATTTTGATTTCACGCTGCTGGTGGGCAGATAGCACCCTGGAATATTCATAGTCGGACAGGAAAAGGCGAATACGCTGTCCTTTCTCCCCATAAGGGGTATTCCGGGAGAGAATATCGAAGATAATCATGTGACGGGTTGCATCATTGAACCGCTCCACAGAGAGAAGATCATGACCGTGGATGATTTCAGAGTTAATTCCCATCTATGTCCTCCATCGGTATGAGTTCTTCACGATTAGAACCACAGAGATAAAATAAGAAAAAGTGCTTCATAGTAAACTCCTTTCATGGAAATAAAAAAACCGGGCAAGTGAAGAAAAACTTGTCCGGTTATTGAAATATAAAATTATCTACTCTGATCCCGTTGTCGCCGTTTTAGCCAAACATCGAGAAGTTTGAATACCAATTCTTCGATTTTGGCAGGAGAATATGCGCGGGGAAAGTATTTACGAAGTTTCTCCTCAGACAAGGTGACATCGTTTCTGACAGGCTTTTTCTGCTCTGCCATGATGTTGAGCATGGAATCTTCATTCAGCTCTCCGGCCTGACTGAGCTTCCGTAAACGCTGTGCCTGGGATAGGGAGGGGGTATTCTGCTCACTATGGATAGTATCTACCAAGAGCGCTTGTTCTTTTTTCGGGAGAGAAGCAAGCTGGTAGGCTGGGGTAAGTCCTATCTTTTTATCATCAACCATCTGCATAAGCTCGGGCACCAGTTGAGTAAGAGCGATGTAGTTACGAACGGTATCTCCGCTGACTCCTGCCAGTTCACCAACAGAATCATCACTACGGAAATTCGCCGAATGTTTCGGCGAATTTTCTTTTTCCTCTTTTCGAGGTCTACCGGCTTTTCGTTTGATTGCTTCCATTCGCATCTTGTATGCGTGAGCCCTTTCCGAAGGAAGAATATTTTCTCTCTGAATGTTGCTATCAACCATACGGATGATTGCGTCATCGTCGTCCAGATGAAGTATGATTGCGGGGACAGAATCAAGACCAGCAGCAACACAGGCATGTTGTCTGCGAGAACCGGAAATCATTTCGTATTCACCATTTTCGGATAATCGTACCTCAACAGGAACTAAGACTCCAAATTGGGAAACACTTTCAACCAACTCTGCCATGGAAGGATCATCACGAATATGAAATGGATTATTGGGCATAGGGTGTATTGCAGACAGGGGAATGGAGTGGATGCTGCCTATGACGGGGGGAGTGTCGATTGGCACTGGTGTATCGACTTTCTGGAATTCTTTCATTGAGTAACCTCCTAATTTGGGTACAAAAAAAGCACCCAGCGATATTTGCTATCACTGAGTGCAAGGCATTTTGTTTCCTATGGAGGTTATATTAAGGGAAAATGAATTAGGATAAGATAGGTGATTATTAATGAAAAAGGTCTGATTTTGTCACCCATTCTGTCACCCATTTTGTCACCCATTTGCGTCGAATAACCATCTGTCACCCATTTGTCACCCATTCAAAATGGATTAAATTAGGTCAA
>JAZSHO010000073.1:0-5100 GCA_045533345.1 Faecousia sp.
TTCTTACACCATGACCGTGGTCAGTGTCTCTCGCGAGGGTTAATGCCATGGCAAAGTTTGTACCTCAGGCTGAGCTGCCCGTATCCGAGCAGGCTCAGATCCGCCGGGATAAGCTGGCTGCTCTCCAGGCAGAGGGCCGGGATCCCTTTGTGATCACCAAGTTTGATTTTAATGCCGACTCTGCCGCTATCAAGGCCGATTACGAAGGTTTTGAAGGCAAAATTGTCAAGGTTGCCGGCCGCCTCATGAGCAAGCGCGGCCAGGGCAAGGTCATGTTCTGCGACCTGCAGGACTCCACCGGCCGTATCCAGCTGTTCGTCAAGATCGACGAAATGGGTGAGGAAGAGTACGCCCGGTTCAAGCGCAACGACATCGGCGATATTCTGGGCTGTGAAGGCGAAGTCTTCAAGACCAAGACCGGTGAAATCTCCATCCGCACCAGCAAGATTCTCCTGCTGAGCAAGTCCCTGCTGCCCCTGCCCGAAAAGTACCACGGTCTGACCGACAAGGAAATCCGTTTCCGTCAGCGCTACGTGGATCTGATGGTCAATCCCGAGGTGAAGCAGAACTTCATTACCCGCTCCAAGTTCATCAAGCACATGCGCAATTACCTGGACAACATGGGTTACATCGAGGTCGAGACTCCCGTGCTGAACACCATTGCCGGCGGTGCCTCTGCCCGTCCCTTCATCACCCATCACAACACCCTGGACATCGACATGTACATGCGCATCGCCACCGAGCTGCCTTTGAAGCGGCTGATCATCGGCGGTATGGACCGGGTGTATGAGATTGGCCGTATCTTCCGTAACGAAGGCATGGACCCCAAGCACAATCCCGAGTTCACCAGCGTGGAACTGTACCAGGCTTACGCCGACTTCCATGACATGATGGACATCGCTGAGGGTATCTTCACCACCTTTGCCAAGGAGGTTCTGGGTACCTATGAGCTGGAGTGGATGGGCGAAAAGATCGATCTGACCCCCGGCTGGCCCCGTATGACCATGGTGGAAGCTGTCAGAAAGTACGTTGGCATCGATTTCGACGCCATCACCGATGACGCAGAGGCTGTAGCTGCCACCAAGGCAAAGGGCGTGGAACTGGCAGACGCTGCCGAGAAGACCTGGGGCAATGCCCTGTACGCCTGCTTCGACCAGAAGGTGGAAGAGCATCTGGTTCAGCCTACCTTCATCACCATGTACCCTGTTGAGGTTTCTCCTCTGACCAAGCGCAGTCCCGCCGATCCCCGGCTCACCGAGCGCTTCGAGTTCTTCATCTGCCACAGCGAGATGGGCAACGCCTACTCTGAGCTGAACGACCCCATCGACCAGAGAGGCCGTTTCATGAAGCAGGTGGAGCAGCGGGAACGTGGCGACGACGAGACCGAAATGCTGGACGAAGATTTCCTGACCGCTATGGAATACGGCATGCCTCCCACGGGCGGCATGGGCATCGGCATCGACCGCGCGGTTATGCTGTTTACCAATTCCGACACCATCCGGGAAGTCATCCTCTTCCCCACAATGAAACCCACTTCCGATAACTAATCGGAAAAACGCCAGAGCCGCAACGGGTTTTCCAATTGCACAGTTACTTCAAATTACATCTTTACATCAAACTTACATCAAATGATGCAAAGACGAGTGCGGAAATGGACAGTGCTTAAGTAATAAAAACAATGGCACCGGAATGAAAGCCGATGCCATTGTTTTTTGTTAATGATCGCATGGATATAAGGTCGCCAAAAGAAGCAAATACGAACATATGCACATTGTGAGGAATGTATTCGCGTTCAAAAACTGCAATCCCTCCTAAGCTATAAACGGCTTGGGAGGGATTTTCATTTACCAAGCAGTTTTGTAAGAAGATCCTTTAGAGTACTTTGTTCGCTTTCTGTCAGAACTGCAAACAAGGATTCATCGCTACCGTGGAAGAGCCGATGACCACACTTGGCCAACAGATCGGACAGACTGCCGACGGGAAATTCGGGACGGTGACGGCCATGAATCTGGCGCTTTCCCTCGCAATGACCTTTATGTTTTCCTTCGTGATGGCCTTGGTGCGTTCTTTCGTGGTGACCATGGGTATGGCCGGAATCGGGAGTAGCTTCGCCGTTAAAGTAGGCCTCGCCCTTGCCGCACTGCAGATTATTTCTATCGCAGTGGTGAGAGCAACCGGGGCATTTATTCATGTTTTCCATTGTAATTCTCCTTATGGTGATGATGTTTGTGACGGTGGTGTTCCGTGGGATACCGCTGTTCCCAGTCGGTTAGCAGTTTTCCCAACAGGGAGCGGAGCTGTTCCTGTTCTTCAGCAGATAGTGCTTGGAAAGGATCAGATGATTCTTCCTTGGGTTCGGCCAGAATTGATCGACTTTCTTCGGTCAGATGAACTTTAATGCTGCGGCGGTCAAGATTATCCTTTTCCCGGATCACAAGACCCTTTCGCTCCAGTTTCATTAACAGCTCGCTGACGGATGCGGGTTGGATTCCCAGAGCTTCAGACAGTTCTTTCTGGGTGATACCGGGCTGCCCGGCGATCACGGAGAGGACACCTTCCTGTCCTCTCTTTTTGCCGCCGATGCGGTGTGCCAGATAGTGTCCACAGCGGTCCAGAAGACTGCCAAGGCTGTCGTCATAGGTATGATGCTTATACTTCACATGATATTCTTTCATGGTATTACCTCCTGTCTTTGATGATAAGGTACCATACTATTTGTGAAATGTCAAGGTACCTAAATAAAATTTTTAAAAAATAACCGGCGGTCCGAATCGGGATCGCCGGTTGTGTTGTGCCAGGGTACTATTAAATATGACTGTCCGGTATCGTATTCAGAAATTCCTCATAGAACAGCTTCGCTACCTCGTTGCAGGTTTCGTTGAAATAGAGGTATTCATCAAATCGGCAATTGGGATCAGATACGGTCACATCAAAGGTGTCCGACGGCATCAGGTTTTTGGCGTAGCGCGGTGCGATGCAAATGCCCTTTCCCATGGCTACGAGGAACAATGCGGTGGGGAGGTTGTCCACTTTAATGATGGAGATCTGGCCCTTTGTAGCTTTTTCTGCCAGCATCCAGTTCTGGGCATAGGGGCCAAACAATTCCTGTGCATGAGGCACGATGATGGTCTGTCCGGAAAGCTGATGAAGATATATGGCGGAAGTAGAAATCAGTGGATGCTGGGGTGGCAGAATGGCATGGGTTCCATGGTGGCGTACCAGATGACGGTGGATTTGATCGGGAATATCATGATAGACACAGGGGGTAAAGAGAATATCACACTCAGAAGCTACATGACTGGGGGTACTGCCGGAGAACACCTCATATTTTAGTTCAATGTCCGGATAACGGCTGGAAAAACTGTGAAAAAAAGAGCGAATATGGGTGGAATAAGAAAACTCCAAAGCGATACCAATTTTTACAGAACCCTGACTCCATACATTTCTGCTGCGCAGACGGCGCAGAGTACTGTCACATTTATTGATCAGTTCAGGGGCTTCTTTGGTAAGAACTCGGCCTGCTTCTGTTAAGGCGACACCATGGGTGGTTCGCTGCAGCAATTGGCATCCCAACTCTTTTTCCAGTTCCTGAATATGCTTTGTAAGAACAGATTGGGAGATGTATAGCGCATCAGCAGCCTTGCTGTAGCTAAGAAGCTTGGCCAGCACAAGAAATTCATAGAGTCTTCCGGTGTTCATATGCTTTTGCCTCCTTTGCGTAGGTAAGATAGTCTCTGGTAAATGCCAGAACATCTGAACTGGTGTTGGTCTTATGATAGAAGAAGCAGACAGAGGCATGATGAGGGAGATCCGCTACGGGAATGCAGACGGTATTGGGCGGAAGATCCATCATATGTGTGGGATAAAGCAGGACTCCTTTTCCGATAGGGACCAGGAGCTTGCTAAATAAAACAGCAGTATTGCTTTCGTAGAGGGAATAGCGGATCCCGGAATCCCGGAGGTTCTGCAACTGAAAATTCCGAATGGCGCTTTCTGCGGTTTGGGGGTAGAGAATAAAACGTTCTCCGTCCAGCTCCCGTATGGATATCATAGATCGGTCTGACAGCGGATGGGACCGGGGCAGAAGAACGTATTCGCCGGGGGAGCCTACGAACTGCCGGAAGAGATTCCGTGGGACAGATTCATCCAAAACCGGAGAAAAATAAATATCCACTGCTCCGGAAGAAAGCCCATCTTCGATGCTGTATTGGCTGTCGTCCAAAAGCTCCAACTGCATATCCGGGTGATCCAGAACCAGTTTGTCGAGAAAAGGGCCCAGATGCAGAGGAAGGCTGGAACCGGTAACTGCAATGCGGAGCTTATGGTAGGCATGCTCCTTGGCCCTTTGCATATCCTGCCGAATAGACTGATACTGGGCCAGAATGTCCAGAGCGCTGGGCAGCAGGTGTCTGCCGCTGTCAGTTAGGACCATTGCGGTGCCTGTACGGTGGAACAGCGGCATACCCAGATGATCCTCAAAGCGAATCAGTCTGGCACTAAGGGTTGCAACGGAGATTCCCAAAACAGAGGCGGCTTCCTTCAGGGTGCCATGCTTCGCAATGGCAGCAAATTCTGCTAATCGCTCTAAATCCATAACCGACCTCCTTCTCAAAAACGGAGAATAACAATATACAAAACGCAAGGAATAATAAGACAGTTCATGTGCCTGCAGTTCCATTATATTTTGTCCTAAAAGGTTTGTCAATAGCGGGATGCACAAAAAACGCCTCGCTTTTTTGTGCATAAATGGTCAAAATATTTGAATAACAGACTTGCGAAAAGGGATTTATTTTGAAGAAAAATGGTGATAAACTGTTTGTGCAAGATGAAAAAGACTGGGAAAATCACTGTCTTTGAATTTGTATAAATTACCGAGGAGGAACGAAAAATGAAAAAACTGCTTGCAATTATTCTCTCTTTTGCAATGCTGCTGTCTCTGGCAGCCTGCGGCGGTACCGCACCCGAAGCAACCGAAGCCGGCGGCGAAGCTGCACCTAGCGAAGAGCTGGGCCTGATTGGCTTCTGCTCCGTCAGCCTGTCTGAGAGCATCTATGTGCTGACTCAGGAGGCACTGGAAGAAAAGTTTGAAGGCAAGGCTGT
>JAZSHO010000181.1:0-11967 GCA_045533345.1 Faecousia sp.
ATACCCTGCAGACAGCTGAGCGCCGCACCGCTGGTGAGCACCGTATCGATACCCAGCTTGCCCGCATCCAGGTAGGTCTGCACAGGGTCCCGGGAAACATCGATGCAGCGGTGCAGTGTCAGCCCTGTACCGGCTGCGGCATCCAGCAGCGGTGCCATGGCCTTTGCATCCAGGTCGCCTTCCGGTGTCAGGCAGCCGATGACGAATCCATCTGCCCCGGCAGCGCGCAGCGATTCCATCTGCATGGCCATCATTTGGATTTCCTCTGTGGTGTAGAGAAAATCTCCTGCTCTGGGGCGCATCAGACAGCGGACAGGAATATCACTTTCCAGCCGAATCTGCCGCAAAAGCTCCGTATAAGGCGTCAGGCCGCCGATGGACAGCGCGCTGCAAAGCTCCAGCCGGTCAGCGCCGCCCTTCACGGCAGCCCGGGCCGAGGCCAGAGAATCCACGCATACTTCCAGAATACCTGCCATGATCTGTTCCTCCCGTTTTTTCTTTCACTATATCCGATTCTTCCTGAAAAAGCAACAAAAGCGAAATTTTACCAATAAAATCTTTTGGATGGATAGACAAACCGGATACAAGTATGTATAATTAACATATAAGGGAAAGGCTGCCGTGCCTTCCAAACAAATCCAACACGGGGGTATGCCATATGAAACTGATTATTAAGAACGATTACAATGAAATGTGCGCATGGGCCGCACAGCACATTGCTGACGCCATCAACAATCACAAGGGCGAGCGTCCCTTTGTCCTGGGTCTGCCCACCGGTTCCTCTCCTCTGGGTGTTTACAAGCGCCTGATCGAGAAGAATAAGGCCGGTGAAGTGTCCTTCAAGAATGTTGTTACCTTCAACATGGACGAATATGTTGGCCTGCCCCGTGAGCATGACCAGAGCTACTGGTACTTCATGCATGATAATTTCTTCAACCACATTGATATTCCTGCCGAGAATGTCAACATCCTGGACGGCATGGCTGAGGATCTGGAAGCCGAGTGCCAGCGCTACGAGGATAAGATCGCTTCCTACGGCGGCATCGACCTGTTCCTGGGCGGCAGCGGCGTGGACGGCCACATCGCCTTCAACGAGCCCTTCACCTCTCTGGTTTCCCGTACCGGTATCCGCGCTCTGACCGAGGATACTCTGATCGTCAACTCCCGTTTCTTCGACAACGACCCCAACAAGGTTCCCAAGACCGCTCTGTCTGTCGGTGTCGGCACCGTCTGCGATTCCAAGCAGGTTCTGCTGATCATCAGCGGCCACAACAAGGCCCGCGCTCTGCGCCACTGCGTGGAAGGCGGCGTGGATCACGCCTGGACCATTTCCGCTCTGCAGCTGCACCCTGATGGCGTTATCGCCTGCGACGAAGCCGCCTGCGGCGAGCTGAAGGTGGATACCTACAAGTACTTCAAGGAAATCTACAAGAACGAAGTCTGATCCGTAATTGCAAAACGGACACTGCTTTCGCAGTGTCCGTTTTTTATCTCCATAAATTTTTCTTTCCCCATTGGCAAACAGGCCCATCCTGTTGTATAATTTCCCTATACAACACCCGATTTTTTAGGAGGAACCGTTATGCTGCGTTATGCAATCATGGGTACCAATTGGCTCAGTTATCTTTACCGGGATGCCATCCTGGCTGCCGGCGACCAGGTGGTCGCTGTCTGCTCCCGGGATCTGGACCGGGCGAAGGCTCTGGGCGGTGAAAAGGTAAGCGCCTACACCTCTCTGGAAGAAATGCTTCTTAACCCCGATATTGACGTGGTCTACCTGTGCATCCCCAATGTGCTCCACGCCGATGCGGCGCTGAAGTGCCTGCAAGCCGGCAAGCACGTTCTGTGCGAAAAGCCCGCCACCGTTTCTTCTGCCGAAATGGAAGCCATCCTGGCAGCAGCCAAGGAAAATGGTCGGATTTTTGCCGAGGCCGTGATGAATTTCTACTCTCCTGTGATGGATCGTCTGCGGAATGAACTGAAAGAAAATCCCGTTGCCGCCGCCCGTCTGGATTACAGCCAGCGGTCCTCCAAGCTGGACCAGCTTCGGGCCGGTCAGAGCTTCTCCAGCTTTGACCGCAGCCTCTACGGCGGCGTGCTGACAGACCTGGGCTGCTATGCCCTGCACTTTGCCGTGAATCTCTTCGGCGCACCCAATTCCCTCACCGCCTCCGCCAAGTTCATTGGCAAGGTGGACGGCAGCACCTGTCTGATCCTCCACTATCCGGACTTCGATGTGAGCATTTCCCTTTCCAAGTGCGCGCACAGCATGATCGGCAGTGAGATCCAGTGTGATCGGGCCACCTACACCATGAAGAATCTGTCCGTGGTGCTGGGTGTGGAAAAGCACACCATGACCGACTCCCAGGAATACGATTGCGGCATCCCTGTGGAAAAATGGCCCATTTCCAACCCCGCGGTGCTTCCCGGTGTCCAGGAGCGGGTGATCCACAGATTTGACCGCTGGGTGGCCGGAGAAGACCTTGCCGAGCAGCAGCGGCTGCTGCAGGAATCTCTGACGGTTCAGAAACTGATCGAGGAGGCCCACCGCCAGATCGGCTATTGATTGCATACAAAAAGAAGCTGTCATTGCGAACCAGTGACCGAAGTCACTGGTGTGGCAATCCCCCGGATAGACGAGAAATCTCAGAAAATCCAGGGGATTCCCACGCCAGTGTGCGCACTGGCTCGGAATGACAGCTATTATATTTGATTCGTATTAATCCCCCAAAACCTTGCGGCAGATTTTTTCGGAAATGGGGAAGAAAATCTGTGCCGTGGGGCCCACCAGGAAGGCGCAGATGATGGTACCGACGCCCAGAGTGCCGCCCAGCAGGAAGCCGATGCCTGCGAAGCACACATCCACCACGATACGGACCACACCGAACTTCCACTTGCTCTTGTCGCTGATGACCACAGCCACCAGGTCATTGGGGCCGGTACCGGTCTGGGACTTGATAACGATGGTCATGCCAAAGGCCAGAATCACGCAGCCCAGCACAAGGCAAGCCAGACGCCAGACCATGGGAGAAGCGCTGTGGATCACGCCACCCAGCACCAGGGTGAACATATCAATAATGGGGCCGCCCAGGATCATGCACAGCAAAGTGCCGACCTTGATATAGCTGCGGTCCACCACCAGCAGCACCAGAATGATCAGAAAGCATACCGACACATGGACATAGCCATGGGTCATAAAGCCCGGCCAGGGAATGGCCCGGAACAGGCCCTGGATCAGCACGTTGAAGGGATCGGAACCCAGGCTTGCCTGCATAAAGAGCGTCACACCCAGATGGGCAATGGTCAGGCCTACCACCAGCAGCAATACCCGCAGGACCCAGAACCGAATGGTTTGTGTTTTCATGGAAAATTCCTCCTCTTTCCTTTGGGGATATCTTACACTATAGGGGCAGTCTTCGTCAACGGTTGAAAATGTTTTTCATAGACTGTCACAAAGCTAAGGGCCATTTCCCGTGTTTTCCACCAATGGATTTCCGTATTAAAAGGAGCCTCCCACGGGGAAGCTCCTTTTTTTGTTATTTTTGTTTGGCACCCTTTTGCAGAAGCTTGTAGATCTCGTTTTGGATCGGCAGACGGATCCGGCGGGGATAGGTTTTGTTGTACCATTCCTCCAGCTGGGCGCAATGCTCCTGGGACAGCATGGGGATCAGTTCCCGGCTCAGTCCCTGGGCCGCCAGAATGAGCCATTCCTCCGGCTTCTTCCTGTGGTCTTCCGCGGCAGTCAGCAGGAAATGGGTCACCGCATAGGTTTCCTCTTCCCCGGGCTCTGACGCAGCAAAGGCCGCCACCCAGCTTTGCGCGTTCTCGTAGAAGCGCATATGGCAGGGATCCTTCTTGGGATCGTTACCAAATCCGAAGAGGCCATCGGTAAACGATGCCTTTTTCCGCACTGCTTTATATTCCTCGGTGTACTGGTCATAAAGATCTTTCAGCGCCTGCAGTTCCATATCGGGTCCTCCTGTTTGCGGTAAAATTACTTGATAACGCCCTTCTGCAGAATGATGTTGGCGTAGATGGCGGTTTCGCCGGTCTGGATGATGCAGTAGCAGTCCTGTGCCTCATCATAGAACTTGAAGCGCTCGTACTGGCCCACGGCAGCCTCACCGCGGTCGTCGTGCTTGGCAATGATCTCCTTGTAGGTCTTCCAGATGGGAATTTCCAGGCCCTTGTCCTGCTCGCCCACTTCCATGATCATGGCGGGGGTATCCACATAGGTATCCAGAGGGATCACCTGCAGAATGGCTTCCAGCAGTTCGGGAACACCGTGGCCGTCGGCACGGAGGAAGATGGCGTTCTTGGCCTTGGCCATACGGGCGCCGGGGAAGTTGCCGTCACCCAGGCAGATACGGTCAGAATGGCCCATTTCGGCCAGGACCTTCAGCAGTTCGGGAGAGAGAATGGGGGGAATGTTCTTTAACATAATGTTTGCCTCCTATGATTGACAGTTGATGGAATCGGTTTGTCCGAAGAAAAAGCTTAAAAATACCAAGGATTTTTCCGTAAGCGGAGAAAGCTTTGCCAAAACAGCCCATCAAATAATCTCTTTTTCAAAAAGTGGCGGTCAAATGACCGCCACTTTTTTAGTTGGTGCAGGTATTAGTATGCCTTGTACATGGGGCCGTAGGCGGCGCAGGCACGGTAGTCCTGGCCTTCCTTGTCCATACCGAAAGCATTCCAGGCAGCGGGACGGAAGATGTCTGCATCGGGAACGTTGTGCAGGCAGACGGGGATGCGCAGCATGGAGCACATGGTGATCAGGTCAGCACCGATGTGACCATAGGAGATAGCGCCGTGGTTTGCGCCCCAGTTGTTCATGACGTCGTAAGCGGTCTTGAAGGGGGAGCCTTCCTTGCCGTCGCAGCGAGGAGCGAACCAGGTGCAGGGCCAGGTGGGGTCGGTACGCATCATCAGAGTCTTGGTCACATCGTCGGGCAGCTGTACGGTCCAGCCTTCTGCGATCTGCAGCACGGGGCCCAGGCCCTTGACCAGATTCAGACGGATCATGGTAGCGGGCATCTCGGCACGGGTGGTGAAGGAGGAGGAGAATCCGCCGCCGCGGAAGTAGCCGTTGTCAGCTGCAGGCCAGGTGGTAGCGTCACACATCTTCTTGATGTCCTCGTCGTTGACTTCCCACCACTTTCTCATGATGCCGTTTCCGTTCTCGTCCTTGCATTCGCCGCAGGCGTCCAGAGCGGTAGCACCGGAGTTGATCAGATGGATGAAGCCACCGTTTTCCAGAGCCTTGCCTTCGACCTTGTAGCCGGAAGCGCGCTCGCAGGCCTCGGGAGACCAGTAAGTACGAACGTCAGAGAACATCTGAGCGCGGTTGGTCAGAAGCTTCATGAACAGCATACCCAGACCGTTCAGAACGTCGTTCTCGGTAGCCAGGATGTAGGGCTCACGGGCGCCGTTGTGGTCAAAGCTGGAGTTCAGCAGAGCCTCGGGGAAGTCACAGTTGGGGTAGAAGTCAGTCCACTGACGCTGACCCTGGAAGCCGCCGGCGATGGCGTTGACACCGACCATCTCTTCTTCACGGCCTTCGGGCAGGTTGGGATTGCCGTTGAACAGGTCCTTGATGATGCAGTACATCTTGGCCAGGAAGTCCCACTGCTCGGCCTTCTTCTCGTCGGAAGCTCTGACGAATTCGGGGTTCTTGTCCCAGCCTTCCTTGCAGTTCTCAGCGATCCATGCCTTGCACTTGGCAACTTCTTCGGCATCGTAGATGCCCTCAGACATTCTGCGGATAATTTCCACCTCGTCAACGGACTCAACACGCATGCCCAGGTAGCTCTCGATGAAAGCGGGGTCAATGATGGAGCCGCCGATACCCATGCAGATGGAACCGATCTGCAGGTAGCTCTTGCCGCGCATGGTAGCGACAGCAACAGCAGCGCGGCCGAAGCGCAGCAGCTTTTCCTGAACGTCAGCAGGAATGTTGGTCACTTCGTCCAGATTCTGAACGTCATGGCCGTAGATACCGAAGGCAGGCAGGCCCTTCTGGGCATGGCTTGCCAGAACGGAAGCCAGGTAAACAGCGCGGGGACGCTCGGTGCCGTTGAAGCCCCACACGCCCTTGATGGTCTGGGGATCCATATCCATGGTCTCAGAGCCGTAGCACCAGCAGGGGGTAACAGTCAGGGTGATGTCAACACCGTTTCTCTTAAACTTTTCGGCGCAGGCAGCAGCCTCAGCAACGCGGCCGATGGTGGTATCAGCAATGATGACCTTCACGGGCTCGCCGTTGGAGTACTGGATGTTCTCCTCAAACAGCTTCTTGGCAGCCTGGGCCATTGCCATGGTCTGGTCTTCCAGGCTCTCACGAACCTTCAGAGGGCCACGGCGGCCGTCAATAGTGGGGCGAATACCGATCACAGGATACTCACCAATGTATCTGTTTTTTGCCATATCTTGTTCCTCCTGTTTTCTCGCCGCGGCAGCTGCCGCAGACGGTTTATTGATAAAATTATATATAAAGAAGCCGGGCTTCCTTATAATCCAGTTTGGTCCGGCACCAGCCTGCAGTTCAGACGGGTGATCCGGGGTTCTGCCGTGCTTCCCGCCAGCCGTTCCAGCAGATACTGGGCAGCCAGTCTGCCGATCTCTTCCTCCGGCTGGTGGACCACCGGCAGCGGGGGCTTCATCATGGTGCAGATTTCCACACAGTCAAAGCCGAATACGTCCAGATCCTCCGGGATCCGCAGTCCCCGTTCCCGGGCGGCGGTGATCAGACCCATGGTAATGCCGTAGTTGGTGGCAAATACCGCCGTGGGCCGCTCCTTCATTTCCAGCAAGGCCTCACAGCCCCGGTAACCGGTGGCGAAGGTATTCTCGCCGGTGATCATCAGATTGGTATCGTAGGCGATGCCATGCTCTGCCAGAGCCCGCAGGTAACCGTTCTGCCGCTCCTTGGCGGTGAACACGGATTTGGGTCCCGCAACCAGAGCGATGCGCCGGTGTCCCTTTTCAATGAGCCGGGATACGGCCCGGAAGGTTGCCTTGTCATTGTCCACCAGCACCGTGTCGCTGGTGATGCCGGGAATCATCCGGTCCACCTGGACCACGGGGATGGAAAAGCTGGCAGTCAGTTCCCGGAATTCCTCGGCGGTCAGATCCTCCGGCACGTAGATAAGGCCGTCCACACCGTTGGTCAGCAGGAACCGCAGGTTGTCCCGTTCCAGGCCGGGGTTGGCATCGTAGCAGGAAATAATGGAGTGGTAGCCGTGCTCCCGGAAGGTTTTGTCCATGGTCGTCAGCACGGTGCCGAAGAAGGGGGCGGTGATGTCCGGCAGGAGAATTCCCACGGAACGGTTGCGCTGGGCCTTCAAGCCCCGGGCAAAAGGATTGACCCGGTAATCCAGAGCCGCAATGGCTTCCCGGATGGCCGCGGCGTTTTCTGCCCTTAAGTTTCCGCCGTTCATATACTTGGAAACGGTAGACATGGAGACACCGGCCATACGGGCCACATCCTTGATGGTTGCCATAGTCTCCCTCCGTTTCCCAGGCAATCGCGAATCGTTTCGCTGTGAAAACAGACCGACACGCTAATTTCATCCTCTTCCCTATAATATAAAAACATTTTTGTGCTGTCAACACAATTTTTAAAAAAATAGCTTGATTTTTTTTGTGAAGTTTATTATAGTATACCAAGAGGCGCCGCACTGCGCAGGTTTAGAGGATGCGCGAAACGATTCGTTTTCCTTTCTTCTTACCGGATTGCAATAAAACGCAGCGCTTTTCCCCGAAAACCGTGCCGCAAACAGCTGAAATCCCCTATTTCGGCAGCAGCACGGATGTAGTGATTTAGAAAGGTGATGTTGGAATGGGCGAAACTATTCTGAAGATGCAGGGCATTCAGAAATACTTCCCCGGTGTTCACGCGCTGGATGACGCACAGTTGGAAGTGCGCAGCGGTGAAGTTATGGCACTGATCGGCGAAAACGGCGCCGGCAAGTCCACACTGATGAAGATTCTGACCGGCATCTATCCTAAAGACGGCGGTACCATTGAGTTCTTCGGCGAAGAGATCGAGATCAATGGCCCCAAGGACGCACAGGACAGAGGCATCTGCATCGTTCACCAGGAGTTGAATCTGATGCAGCATCTGACTGTTGCTGATAACATTTACATTGGTCGTGAGTCCACCTCCGGTCTGTTCCTGAACAAGGCCGCGCAGAACAAGAAGACCCAGGACCTGCTGGACAGCCTGCACTTAAGCATTGACCCCAAGGCAGTGGTGAGAACCCTCTCCGTTGCCAAGCAGCAGATGGTCGAGATTGCCAAGGCACTCTCCTACAACAATACCAAGCTGCTGATCCTGGACGAGCCCTCCGCCGTTCTGACCGATACCGAGATCGACGATCTGTTTACTTTCGTCCGCCAGCTGAAAGCTACCGGCGTCGGTATCATCTACATCTCCCACAGAATGGACGAGCTGAAGCGTATTACCGACCGCATCACTGTTATGCGTGACGGCCAGTACGTCGGTATCCGCGATACCGCTGACACGGAAATCGCCGAGATCGTCCGCATGATGGTCGGCCGTACCATTTACGAAGAACCCAAGACCCAGTCCGCTGTTCCCGCCGATGCTCCCGTGATCCTGGAGTGCGAGAACCTGACCTCCCACGAAGTCAAGGGCGTTTCCTTCCACCTGAAGAAGGGCGAGATCCTGGGCTTCTCCGGTTTGATGGGTGCCGGCCGTACCGAGACCATGCGTCTGCTCTGCGGTGCTGACCCCATGGAATCCGGTGTCATCAAGATCAATGGCAAGCAAGTTAAGATCAAGACCCCCCAGGATGCCGTCCGTCACGGTATCGGCTACCTGTCTGAGGACCGTAAACGCTTCGGTCTGTGTCTGAACCTGTCCATTACCGACAACACGGTCATGCCCAGCCTGGACATCCTGAGCAAGGGCCTGTTTGTCAACGACAGCAAGTTCGATGACTATTCCAACGAATACATTGAAAAGATCCGCACCAAGACACCCAGCACCCACGCCAAGGTCGGCAGTCTGTCCGGCGGCAACCAGCAGAAGGTGGTTATCTCCAAGTGGCTGCTCCGTGACTGCGACATTCTGATCTTCGACGAACCCACCCGCGGCATCGACGTCGGCGCCAAGAGTGAGATTTACAAGCTGATGAATCAGCTGGCTTCTGAAGGCAAGTCCATCATCATGATCTCCTCCGATATGCCGGAGCTGCTTCGTATGTCCGACCGTGTCGTGGTCATGTGCGAAGGCCGCGTTACCGGTGAGCTGGATATCTCCGAAGCTACCCAGGAAAAGATCATGACTTATGCAACCAATAGATAAGTGGGGGAAATAAAATATGAGTAACAAGACAAGCAACGGCGTCAGACTGGACGCCAAGAAGCTGGATATGCAGAAGCTGCTGGCACCTGCCGCTCTGGTCATTCTGTACATCTTCTTCTCCATCTTCGGACAGAACTTCTTCACCTGGGACACCCTGGAAAACATCATGGAAGCCTCCTACTACATCGGCTTCATGGCCTTCGGTGTCACCTTCATCATCATCACCGGCGGCATCGACCTGTCTCTGGGCACTGTCATGATGTGCTCCGCACTGCTGGGCGGCTACTGCTTCAAGGTTTTGGCCCTGCCCATGATCGTCAGCATTCTGGTGACCCTGCTCACCGCCACCGGCTTCGGTTTCATCAACGGCGTTCTGGTCGCCAAGCTGAAGCTGCCTCCCTTCATCGCAACTCTGGGTACCCAGATGATGTCCATGGGCCTCGGCTCCATCCTGACCAAGGTTCAGGCTCAGACCTGGCCCCCCGCCAGCGATCCCGTCGGCGGCTGGTTCAAGAAGATCCTGGTCCGTGAAAAGCTGCTGGGCATCGTTCCTGTCGGTGTCGTGTGGCTGTTCGCCTTCTTCATCATCGCTGCTTTGATCCTGCACAAGACCAAGCTGGGCCGTTACTTCTACGCCATCGGCTCCAACGAGGAAGCTGCCCGTCTGTCCGGTATCAACGTTGACAAGTGGAAGATCTGCGCATTCACCCTGTCCGGCTTCTTTGTTGGTATGGCCGCTCTGTTCTATGCAGCTGTCTACTCCACCATCACCCCCGGCACCGGCGCAGGCCAGGAAATGAACGGCATCACCGGCGTTATCATCGGCGGTACCTCCATGGCCGGCGGTTCCGGTACCATGGTTGGCTCTCTGATCGGCGTGTTCATCATGTCCACTCTGAAAAACGGCCTGTCTTCCTGCGGCCTGCAGGCTCAGTGGCAGACCTTCTTCACCGGCCTGGTCGTTATCGGCGCTGTTCTGCTGGATATCTACCGTAACAAGGCTGCAAGCAAGGTTAAGAGATCTTAATCAAGCTCCTTACATCCCTTTGTATAAGCGCGCGACTTCATACGCGCTTAGAATAAAAACAATCTAGGAGGAAAACAAAATGAAGAAAATGATCGCATTGCTGCTGGCTCTGGTCATGGTTCTGGGTCTGGCCGCTTGCGGCGGTTCTCAGGCTCCCGCTACCGAAGCTCCCGCTGCTCCCGAGGCTCCCGCTGCCACCGAGGCTCCCGCTGCTCCCGAAGCTCCCGCTAAGCTGTACATCCCCGTTATGGCTAAGGGCTTCCAGCACCAGTTCTGGCAGGCTGTCGCCGCCGGTTCTCAGGCTGCTGCTGACGAGCTGGGCGTAGAGATCTACTTCGACGGCCCCGCTTCCGAGACTGAAATCCAGGCTCAGGTTGACATGGTCAAGAAGGAACTGTCCAAGAACCCCGTTGCTATCGCTCTGGCTGCTCTGGACACCCAGGCTGTTGCTGACATTCTGGACGAGTGCGCTGAGAAGAACATCCCCGTCATCGGCTTCGACTCCGGCGTTCCCGGCGACACCTCCGGTGCTGTTAAGGCTACCGCCTGCACCAACAACGAGGCTGCTGCTGCTATCGCTGCTGAGAAGTTCGGCGAGCACGCTGACCTGGTCGCTGCTATGGAAGCTGCTACCGTTGACGCTCCCGTCATCATCGCTTGCCTGTCTCAGGACGCTGTCTCCGCTTCCGTTACCGGCCGTACCACCGGTTTCGTCAACAAGATGAAGGAAGTCGCTGCTCAGTACGGCACTGTCGCTGTTGTCGGCCACGACAAGTGGGCTGAAGGCGATGCCGCTGCTGCCTCCATCATCATCGAGGTCGCTATCTCCGCTACCACCGAGGCTACCGACGTTCAGAACGCTGCCAACACCCTGCTGGCTAAGGACAACCTGATCGCTGTCTTCTGCTCCAACGAAGGCACCGTCACCGGCTTCCTGGCTGCTACCTCCGACGGCGAAGACCTGGCCGACGGCGCTAAGTTCGCTGACCTGGTCGTTGCTGGCTTCGACGCTGGTGCTGCTCAGAAGAACGCTGTCCGTAACGGCTGGTTCTACGGCTCCGTCACTCAGGACCCCTACCACATCGGCTACTACGCTGTTGAGATGGCAGTTGCTGCCGCCAAGGGCGAGACCGTTGCTGATAAGGACACCGGTGCTCAGTGGTACAACGCTGAGAACATCGAAGACGAAATGATCGCTCTGCTGGTTTACGACTAATCCGTAACCGCTCATTGAATCAAATCGCTAACGGCTGAAACCGACCGGCACCACTTCGGTGGTGCCGGTTTTCCGTTTCCCGACTGAAGAATGGAGATAATGCGTATCCCCATTCTTGAGTTGTGAAACAAAACATTCAAATACCTTATCTAAAATTAGGAGGAACCATATTATGATCACCAAAGCTGTTCGTATCCATGGCAAGATGGATCTGCGTCTGGAAGAGATTAACCTGCCCGAGGTCGGCCCTGACGATGTGCAGGTTAAGATCATGTCCGACAGCCTCTGCATGTCCAGCTACAAGGCTGCCGTCGAAGGCGGCGACCACAAGCGCGTTCCCGACCGCTGCGACCTGACCCCCACCGTGGTTGGCCACGAGTTCTGCGGCGATAT
>JAZSHO010000108.1:0-16271 GCA_045533345.1 Faecousia sp.
TGCCTACCCCCGGTGATGAATTCAATGCCGTTACCGACGAGCGCATGGCCCGTGAACTGGTGGAGCAGCGTAAGCAGGCCGCCAAGGCCGCTCTGGCAACGCTGAACCAGAAGGTCACTCTGGACAACCTGTTCAGCCGTATGCAGGAAGGCGAGATGAAGAATCTGAACCTGATCGTCAAGGCTGACGTTCAGGGCTCCGCCGAGGCGGTGAAGGCTTCTCTGGAGAAGATTTCCAACGAAGAGGTCCGGGTCAAGGTCATCCACGCCGGTGTCGGCGCCATCAACGAGTCCGACGTACTGCTGGCTTCCACCGCCGGTGCTATCATCGTTGGCTTCAACGTCCGTCCCGACGCTGCTGCCCAGGCTTCCGGTCACCGTGCCAACGTGGATATGCGCTTCTACCGCGTTATCTACGATGCCATCGACGAGATCGAGTCCGCCATGAAGGGCATGCTGGCTCCCAAGTTTGAGGAAGTGGTCATCGGCCACGCCGAAGTCCGCATGACCTACAAGGTCAGCGCCGTCGGCACCGTCGCAGGCTGTATGGTCAAGGACGGCAAGGTCACCCGGGATGCTCAGGTTCGCGTGCTGCGTGACAACATCGTCATCTACGAAGGCGAAATCGGCTCTCTGCAGCGGTTCAAGGACCAGGCAAAGGAAGTCACCGCCGGTTACGAGTGCGGCATGACCGTGGCAGGCTACAACGATATCAAGGAGTTTGATATCTTCGAATGCTTCGCCATGCAGGAAGTGAAGCGATAATTATTTTCTCGCCGTACCGCGAATCGGCGGTACGGCGAAAATAATTATCAATTGAAAATGTAAAGTTGAAAATTGAAAATTAAGGAATTGCCTTTGGCAATGAATTGAAATCATCCACGAAGCGGATACCATAATTGTCAATTTTCAATTGTCAATTATCAATTTGAATGGAGGATACCACCATGGCATCCAATCGCATCAATCGCATCAATGAAGAAATCCAGAAGGAGCTGAGCTCCCTTCTGCGTACCGTCAAGGACCCCCGGGTCCAGGACACCATGATCTCCATCACCCGGGTGGAGACCACCCCCGACCTGCGCTATACCAAGGTCTATGTTTCCTTCCTCCAGGAGGACAAGGCCCAGGGCGCCATGGCAGGTCTGAAGTCCGCCGCAGGCTTCCTGCGCCGTCATCTGGGCAGCAACTTAAAGCTGCGCTACGCTCCCGAAATCGTCTGGTCCCTGGACGACAGCATCACCTACGGCGCAAAGATGCTGAACCTTATCAACTCTCTGAACGTAAAGCACGACGATGAAGAAGCTGACACTTGAAGAAACCGCCGCATTTCTGCTGGAGCATGACAACTTTGCCATCTTGAGCCACCGCCGCCCCGATGGAGATACGGTGGGTTCTTCCGCGGCATTGTGTTTGGCTCTGCGGAAGCTGGGCAAGACCGCCCACGTCATCGAAAATTCCGAAGTGACGGACCGGTACCGGTGGCTGCATAAGGGTCTGACCAAGAGTGAAGCGGCAGAAAACGACACCATCGTCACCGTGGACGTGGCATCTCCCCAGATGCTGCCGGTGATTTTTGAAAAGTATCTGGGCCGCATCGCCCTGCGCATCGACCACCATGCCTGCGCAACCTCCTTTACGGAGCAGGAGCTGGTGGTGCCGGAGCGGGCCGCCTGCGCTGAGATCATTGCCGACCTGCTGGGAGCGCTGAATTATGGCGACATGGAGCAGGAGCTGGCAGAAGCGATCTATGTGGGCGTGTCCACGGACACCGGCTGTTTCCGCTATGCCAATACCACCAGCCACAGCTTTTTGGTGGCAGCGGCCTGCGCCTCTGCCGGGGCAAGAATTTATCAGCTGAACCAGGAGCTGTTCGAAACCAACACCCTGGGCCGCCTGCGGATGCAGGCCTGGATCGTGGAGCATATCCGCATGATCCGGGGCGGAACCATGGCCATCTGCGCCATCCCGAAGTCCGTGGAGCAGGAAATCGGCGTTACCGAGGACGATATGGACAATATTTCCTCCTTCCCCCGGACTGTGGCAGGTGTGTGCCTGGCTTCCACCCTTCGGGAAACTAAGGAGGGTGACGTGAAGCTGTCCGTCCGGGCCATGCCGGGCTATGATGCCACGGTGCTGACGGAAACATTCGGCGGCGGCGGCCACAAGGGCGCCGCAGGGGCAACCTTAAAGATGGCCCTAGCCGATGCAGCCAAAGCCGTGGAAGCGGCGATGATGGAATTGTAAACAAAGGAAAACCTGTCATTCTGAGCGAAGCCGCACCGGTGCGGCGAAGTCGAAGAATCTTCGCATTTCGTTAAGTACAGTAGTGAACTCAGAGCGAAGATCCTTCGACGCGCTTCGCTTGCTCAGGATGACATCCGTTTTAGATAGTAGGTATATATGAACGGAATTGTCATTGTAGATAAACCCCAGGAGTGGACCAGCCAGGACGTCACTGCCCGGCTGCGGCGGGTGTTCAATACCCGGCGCATCGGCCACGGCGGCACCTTGGACCCTATGGCCACCGGTGTGCTGCCGGTGTTTGTGGGCCGGGCCACCCGGGGCGTGGAGTTTTTTGAACACGCGGAAAAGGCATACGAGGCGGTGCTGCTTCTGGGCCGCACCACGGACACCGAGGATGTCTTTGGCAACACCCTCACGGAGCAGGAAGTGAACCTGTCCGAGGAAGAATTCCTGGCCATTCTCCCCAAATTCCGGGGGAAAATCCAGCAGGTGCCTCCCATGTACTCCGCCCTCAAGATCAACGGCCAGAAGCTTTGCGACCTGGCTAGGCGCGGTAAGGAAGTGGAGCGGCAACCCAGGGAAATCGAGATTTTTGAACTGGAGTGCCTGGAATTCACCGGCAATACCGCCCGGCTGCGGGTGAGATGCTCCAAGGGTACCTATATCCGCACCCTGTGCAAGGACATCGGCGAAGCCCTGGGCTGCGGCGGCTGTATGCAGGAATTGCGCCGGGTCCAGGCGGGAGAATACACCATCGCCGAGGCCGTCCCGCTTAAGGAACTGCTGGAAACAGAAGAGCCGGAGAAGTACCTCCGCGGGGTGGACACCATGTTCCGCAATTATCCCGAAACCCGGTTGACCCCCAACCAGGAAAAGCGCTGCCGCAACGGCAACAGCTTCTCCGTGAAGCTGGAGGACGGCACCTACCGGGCCTATGGCCAAAGCGGGGAATTTTTAATGCTGGCCAAGGTGGAAAATGGGATTATGTCAACCATCAAGAGCTTTTTTGATGTATGATATCTGGGTAGAAAAATAGAAGGATGTCATTGCGAGGAGCCTCTGACGGAGGCGACGTGGCAATCCCCCGGACATTCTTGGAAACCGTAGGGGATCGCCACACCGGTGTGCGCACTGGTTCGCGATGACATGCGCTATTTTGGGTGACCATATGAATGTAAGTAAGAAAATTTATGCCCTGGGGTTTTTCGACGGGGTCCATCGGGGCCACCAGGCACTGCTGGAGCAGTGCGTGGCTTTGGCAAAGGAAACGGGCTGCGGCACCGCCGCCATTACCTTTGACGCCCATCCCCAGTCGGCATTTCTCAATACCCCCCCGGCGCTGATCAGCACCGTCCATGACCGGAAGCTGCTGCTGACATACTACGGCATGGAAACGGTCCGGGTTCTGGCTGTGACCAAGGAAGTTATGTCAACCGATTGGGAAGTCTTCCTGGAACAGCTGGTTGCCTCCGGTGCCGCAGGCTTCGTCTGCGGTGATGATTTCCGCTTCGGCGCAAAGGGACAGGGAAACAGCGAAAAACTGAAGAAATTCTGCGAAGACCGGGAGCTTCCCTGCGTCATCGTCCCGGAGCAGGCCATGGATGGCATCCGGGTGTCCAGCACCTACATCCGCAGCCAGATCGAAACCGGCGACATGGCCACGGCAGTGAAATTCCTGGGCCACCCGCTGATCCTTACGGGGGAAGTGGTCCCCGGTAAGCAGCTGGGCCGCCGTCTGGGGATCCCCACGGCCAATTTGCTGCTGCCTGGGGGACTGGCGGTGCCGAAATTCGGCGTGTACATCTGCCGGGCCCGGATCGACGGGGTGTACCATCCCGCTGTGACCAATGTGGGCACCCGCCCCACCGTGGCGGGAGAGGGCATCACCGTGGAACCCTGGATTCTGGACTATTCCGGAGATCTCTACGGCAGGAAAATCACCCTGGAATTCCACTATTTCCTTCGTGCGGAGCAGAAATTTGATTCCCTGGAGGCCTTGAAGGCCCAGATCCACGCCGACGCAGAACAGACCCGCAATTACTTTCAACAAACGTTAACATAATCGCCCTTGTTTTATGGCGAAAAATACAGTATAATAGAACCCGAAAAAATCACAGGAGGAACTGCCATGCCGCAGCACGACGACGAACTGAATAAACGCCGTGAAAAGCGGGAAGCTCTGCGGAAGAAGCGGCAAGCGGAACAGCGGAGAATGACCGTGGCCCTCATTGCCGCGGCATTGGTGCTGGTACTGTGCGGTGTGGGCATTTTCCTCATTGCCCGGAACGCAGGTGTCACGCCCCAGAAGAGCGAAACCGTCCAGAAAGAGGAGAACCCCCGCCAGACGGAAGCTACCAAGGCCACACAGGCTACCACCGCCCCCCGGTCCCGGACTACTACCATCCACATCAAGGCCGCCGGCGACCTGAACATCACCGACTCGGTGGTCAATGCCGGTATGACCACGGGCAAGCTGGATTTCACCCGGGCATTTCTGGATGTGGCGTCCGTCATGGCGGACGCAGACTTGACGGTGCTGAACTTTGAGGGCACCCTCAGCGGCGAACCCTACGGTACTGCCCGAACCTCCGCTCCCAAGGAAATTCTGGACGCCCTGCGGAGTATGGGCGTTGACCTGGTCCAGACCGCCAACACCTGCGCCATCAACAACGGCCTGATCGGCCTGTCCTCCACCCTGTCTGCCATCCGTGGCTCCGGCCTGGAACCCATCGGTTCCTACGCAAGCTCCGCAGAATTCGAGCAGTCCAAGGGGTATACCATGTGCGAGATCCAGGGCATTAAGGTAGCCTTTGTGGCCTTCACCAAGGGCTTTGGCGGCATGGGATTGCCCGCAGGCAATGCCAACGCCGTAAATCTGCTGTACGAGGATTACGATTCCACCTACAAAAAGGTCAACAAGACCGGCATCAATGCCATTTTGAAAGCGGTGGAGGAGGAAAAACCCGACATCACCATTGCCATGCTTCATTGGGGCAGTGAGTACAACGAAGCCATTGCCGAGACCCAGGAAAGCATTGTGTCGCTGATGAAAAAGGGCGGCGTAGATGTGATCCTGGGCACCCATCCCCATCTGCTCCAGACCATCGTCCATGACCGGACTGCCGGCACTCTGGTTGCCTATTCTCTGGGCGATTTCTACGGCGACGGTACCCGTGGCGGCAGTAACTACTCCATCATTTTGGATCTGGAGATCACCAAGGATTCCGACGCCGGAACCACCCGCGTCACCAATTTCTCCTACACCCCCATTTACACCCTGCAGATCAACGAAAACGAGGGCGACTACAAGTACTCCCGGGTGATTCGCATTGAGGAGGCCATGTGGGCCTACGAAAATGATTTCGTGGATAAGGTCACAAAATCCGCCTACGAATCCATGACCTACGCCATGCAGCGAATCAAGGAACGAATCGCCACGGAAAAGACCGTGGAATGTCCCAACTGCGAAGAGGATTTGAAGATCCTGGTGAACAGTGCGGGCAAACTGGTCAATGATAAGAACTGCAAGTGCGGCGAAGTGCTGAAAGCAGGCAGCAACTACTCGGATTACGATTAATATGGCATAAGGAAGAAGCGGCTTAGGCCGCTTCTTTTTTCTTGCTATTTCCGGTTCTTGCAGGTATAATAAAAGATGAAAAACTATGACGATTGGAGGACACTCCATGGAGAAAAAGAAAATCCTGCTGCTGACCACCGGCGGTACCATTGCCTCCGTCCCCGGCGGCGAGGGCCTGGAACCTCACCGCAGCGGCGTGATGGAGCGGGAGCTGGAGCAGCTGCGCACCTATTACGATATTTCCGTGCTGGATGTGATGTGCCTGGACTCCTCCAATATCACCCCTGAGGAGTGGCAGCTCATTGCCCGGTCCGTTTTTGAACACCGGGAAGGCTTCGACGGCATCGTGGTGTCCCACGGCACCGATACCATGGCTTACACCGCCTCCGCCGTCACCTTTATGCTTCCCAATATCGACATTCCCGTGGTATTCACCGGTTCCCAGCTGCCTCTGGCGGACATGCTGTCCGACGGCCCCGACAATCTGCGGACGGCCTTTGCCATGGCTGCTGCCGGTCATCCCGGCGTGTTCCTGGCTTTCGACCGGAAGGTCATGCTGGGCTGCCGCGCGGTGAAGGTTCGGGCCTCCGGTTTTTCCGCTTTCGAAAGCGTCAATGCCCGCTACGCTGCCCAGGTCAGCAATCTGGGCCTGGTGGTGGACCACGAAATCCTGCCGAAACAGACCGACGCGCCGGAACTGCGCACCGATATCAGCCGGGGGGTCTTCCTGCTGAAGCTGACCCCCGGACTGAATCCGGCGGTGTTTGACATGCTGGCGGCCATGGGCTACCGGGGCATCGTCATCGAGGCCTTTGGCCTGGGCGGTGTGAATGTGCTGCACAAGGGCCTCCGGGGCATCCGCCGTGCGGTGGAGGATGGCATTTCCGTGGTGGTCACTACCCAGTGCCTGTACGATTCTTCCAACCTGCAGGTCTACCAGGTGGGCAACAAACTGCTGGAGCTGGGCGTCATCCAGGGCCGGGACATGACTTCCGAGGCCGCCATGACCAAGCTCATGTGGGCCATCGGCCAGGGCTATGAACAGGAGGAAATCGCCAAGCTCTTCGCAAAAAATATCGCCGGCGAAGTTACAGCTTAACAAATTGATAATTGAAAATGGAAAATTGAAAATTATGGTATGCCTTCGGCATGATTTTATTTGTCCCGCAGGGACACCTTAATTTTCAACTGTCAATTATCAACTTTCAATTAAAATTTACAGGAGGTAAATTCTATGGATCCCATCTATGTTACCGGCCATCGGAACCCGGATACGGACTCCATTGTGGCAGCCATGGCCTATGCGGCCCTGCGCAATGCCTGCGGTGATCGGGAATACGAAGCCGCCTGCCTGGGCCACGTGTCTGACGAGACCCAGCTTGTGCTGGATAAGTTCGGTTTTGCGCCTCCCAAGCGCATCCACAGCATGTTCACCCAGGTCCGGGACCTGGAATTCGACGTTCCCCCCACCTTAAGCACCGCCGTTACCGAGGGCCATGCCTGGAGAATGCTCCAGGAGCATAAGGAAATTTCCGCTCTGCCCGTGGTCAACGAGGACGGCACTCTCTACGGCATGCTGTCCCGGGAGGACGTGGCCAGCTACAATATGGCTCTGGTCACCCTGGGCGTGCTGGACAAGGTGCCTCTTTTCAACGTGGTTTCCGTGCTGGAGGGAAAGATCCTCAACGAAGCCGGTGAGAACATCGATACCCTGGAGGGTGAAATTGCCATCGCTCTGCCCCAGAGCCGGGAAAATCTGCTGTTCAGCCGGAAAAATGCCATCGTCCTCTGCGGTAACCAGCCGGATATGATCCAGCGGGCTCTGGAAATGAACGTCAACTGCGTGGTGCTGTGTCAGGCGGAGATCAGCGACGAGCTGGTGAATTTCCCCACCACCACCTGCATCATCTCCACCCCCTTCGATGCTTACCGGGCCGCCCGACTGATTTTCCAGTCCACCCCCATCGGCCGTATCTGCCGGACCCAGAATCTGACCTGCTTCCACCTGGAGGACCGGGTGGATGATGTGAAGGAGCAGGTTCTGAAGCACAGAGAGCATTGCTACCCCATTCTGGATGCGGACGAGAAGGTTGTCGGCGTGCTGACCCGGTATCATCTGCTCCGCCCCCGGCGCAAGCGGGTGGTACTGGTTGACCACAATGAGGCTTCCCAGTCCGTGCCCGGCCTGGATGAGGCAGAAATTTTAGAGATCATCGACCACCACCGTCTGGCGGATATCCAGACCAGCTATCCCATTTATGTCCGCAATGAGCCGGTGGGCTCCACCAATACCATCATCGCCTCCATGTTCCAGGACCGGGGCCTCATGCCCTCGGAGAAGATGGCAGGCATGATGGCAGCGGCTATCATCTCCGATACCGTCATGTTCAAGTCCCCCACCTGCACCATCCGGGATATCCGGACCGCAGAGCGGATGGCCCGGATCGCCAATATTTCTCTGGATGAGCTGGGCAAGGAGATCTTCTCCGCCTCCATCGGCAATAAGACTGCCGAGGAAATGCTCTTCACCGACTACAAGGAGTTCCACATCGCCGGTCACGATCTGGCGGTGAGTCAGATCACCTGCGTGGACAGCCCCGCTATGCTGGAGCGGAAGGACGAGTTCCTGAAAATCATGCGCAAGGAAAAGCGGGAGAAGAAGTACGATCTGGTGGTGCTGATGCTCACCGACGTGCTGCTGGAGGGCAGTCAGATCCTCTACGTTGGCAACGACGAGACCATCCAGCAGGCCTTCAACGTGATGCCCAAGGAGAACACCGTCTTCCTGCCCCGGATCATGAGCCGCAAAAAGCAGGTCATCCCCATGCTGTCCGCCCTGTGGGGCTAAGTCGGCAAGGGCCGACGGCCAATTCGTGACGAACCTGGTCAATATTCTTTCCGCCTCCTGGGTACCGCTCGGTTCGATACTGCGGAAAAGGATCGTGAAAGGTGTCTGAGGGCAATTCGTGACGAACCTGGTCAATATTCTTTCCGCCTCCTGGGTACCGCTCGATTCGATACTACGGAAAAAGACAGCGAGAAGCGGGCAATTCGCAGGCAGTGCAGCAAAAGTCGTTACCCGTCCCCTCGGCCCGGTAACGTTACTGCTGAAAGTAAGGAAAGCATGTCATTGCGAGGAGGGGCAGCGCCCCGACGTGGCAATCTCCTGGTACCATTTTCATCCCTGCTTAGCATCACGAACGTTCCACCGGGAGATTCCCACGGCCGCAAGCGGCCTCGGAATGACATATCTTTTCCTTTTGCATTTTATATTAACCTATGCTATAATCAATTTTTACGGAGGGAAATATGGGCTTTGAGCGCTTGCTGGGCAACGACCAGCTGAAGAAAAACCTGGCCGAGAGCCTGGCAAAACAGCATATTTCCCACTTCTACCTCATCTCCGGCCCCCGGGGTTCCGGCAAGCACACGCTGGCGCAGCTGCTCAGCGCAGCCATTCTGTGCCAGGGACATGGGAAACCCTGCCTTTTCTGCGGCCCCTGTCGCAAGGTGCTGGATGGCAATCATCCGGACCTAATTACGGTGGAGGACCCGGAGCATAAAAATGTGGCGGTGAAAATCGTTCGGGAAATGCGGGAGGATATGTTCATCCGCCCCAACGAGTCTGACTACAAAATTTACCTCTTCCCCCAGGAACTGGGCACCGAGGGCCAGAACGCCCTGCTGAAAATTCTGGAGGAGCCGCCGAAATACGGCGTCTTTCTTCTCCTCACCGATAATCCGGACAAGCTTCTGCCCACGGTCCGCTCCCGGTGTACGGAATTGAAGCTTTTGTCCCTGCCGGAGAAGATCCTCCGCCCGGAACTGGCACGGCTGTTCCCGGAGGCATCGGCGGAGGATATCGCCGCGGCCATGGCCCGCAGCGGCGGTTATCTTGGCCAGGCGAAAGACCTGCTGGAATCCGGCGAGGGCCTGCCTCCCCAGACGGAAAGCTTTGTGAAAGCCTTCTCCGTCCGGGATTCTCTGGGTCTGACCCAGACCCTGGCCCCTATGGAAAAATGGAAGCGGGATGCTTTGGCGGAGATCCTCCAAAGCTGGCTGGAAATTCTGGAAAGCGCCATGGTCAGCCGCAGCGGCGTCCACACCGTGTCTGCCCATGCCCGGCTGCTTGCCCAGACCCGTACCGCCCAGGACCTTCACGACGGGGCCCTCTGTATCCAAAAGGCCCTGGATTACACCAAAAGCAACGTTTCCCCGGCTGCCGTCTGCGGCTGGCTGGCCTGGGAACTGAGATAAGAGAATGAGTGCCTTGCCTCCCTCTTTGAGGGAGGTGGCAGCCCGAAGGGCTGACGGAGGGAGTAACTCCCCCAGTCACGGCTTCCGCCGTGCCAGCCCCCTCAGAGAGGGGGCCGAGGCTTGGAATAAAAAGGAGCAACACCAATGGAAGAAGAAATCAAGATTTTGCCCGAGACCGATGTGGAGGTCGTGGACATCCAGTTCCGTCCCGGACAGAAAGTTTACTATTTTGACCCCGATGGGGTTCAGTTTGAAGCCGGTGACCATGTGATCATCGACACCGCCCGGGGCGCCGAGTTCGGCATCTGTGCCGCCGGCAACCACACCATTCCTCCCAAGGACGTGGTGGCCCCTCTGCGCAAGGTTCTGCGCCGGGCCAACGCCCAGGATGAAAAGACCATCGCCGAGAACCGGGCCAAGGAAAAGAAAGCCTACGATGTGTGCATGCAGAAAATTGCCGACCATGGTCTGGACATGCAGCTGGTGTCCGCCGAAGTGGCCTTCGACGGCAGCAAGATCCTGTTTTATTTCACCGCTGATGAGCGGGTGGACTTCCGGGAATTGGTCAAGAATCTGGCCAGCGTTTTCCACACCCGCATCGAACTGCGGCAGATCGGCGTCCGGGACAAGGCCAAGATGGTTGGCGGCCTGGGCATCTGCGGCCGTCCCTTCTGCTGCGCCAGCTTCCTGGACGATTTCCAGCCTGTGTCCATCAAGATGGCCAAGACCCAGAATCTGAGTCTGAACCCCACCAAGATCTCCGGCACCTGCGGCCGCCTTATGTGCTGGCTCAAGTACGAGCAGGATGCTTACGAGGATCTGATCCGCAACAGCCCCAAGCTGGATTCCTTTGTGGATACCCCCGAGGGCCGGGGCACCGTGGTGGAGCTGGACCTACTGCGCCAGCGGGTAAAAGTCCGGATGGAGGACGCCCCCGAGACCATCTCCGTCTTCCCCAATGCGGACATCGCCGTGCTGCGCAGCGGCAAGGCCAAGAAGAACGATCCTCCCATTCCCGCAGATCTGGCCCCCATTTCCGGTGCCGGCAAGCGGGTCCGGAAGTTTGAAAGTGAGGAAGCGGTACTCCTGGAACCCATCCGCTTCCGTTACAGCACCGAAAAGGTGGTGGAGGAGGAACCCCAGGAGGAAGTGGTGGAGGAGGTTACCCCCGCCGAGGCACCCGAGCAGCCCAAGTCTTCCCGCTCCCGCCGCAGAAGAAGAGGCCACAGCGATGCTTCCAAGGCCGAAGCTGCTCCCAAGGCAGAGCCTAAGGAGAAGAAGGAGCCCAAGGCCCCCAAGGAAAAGCCTGCCAAGGAGCCGAAACCTCAGCAGCCGAAGGAACCCAAGGCCCAGCAGAGCAAGGAAGAGAGCAGCGAGGAACCCGCCAAGAAGAATCCCCGCCGCCGTCCCAATTACCGCCGCCGCAAGCCCAAGGCCAATACCGAAGGATAAACGAACACCCCACATCCTTAGGATGTGGGGTGAAAATTTATTCGTCAGCCTGGTCGGCCTTTTGTTCCTCCACGATGGCAGAAACTTCAATGGGCCGCAGGACACCGTAGTCCTTGTAACGGGTGTCGTTGTTCTCAGCCAGGAACACCAGCCGCACATCGGAATTTTCGATGACCGCTTGGGAGGCCTTGGCACCTACGGTGCTGGGGTCCACATTTTCCAGGTACAGGCGGCTTCTGCCCTCGGGCAGGGGGAAAGCGGCGTTGGCCACGCAGAAGGACAGGGTGAAGCCCGGATAGGCGGCGGAGGTGCAGTTGGTCAGCAGAGTGTTGGCAGCCTCCAGCAGAGTGGCATCCTTGTCCCCTTTGAAGCCGTACTTTTCCCCGGCGGGGAACCGGAAGTCCGCCAGCATCACTTCGTCAAAGCCCTTGTCCCGCAGCTCCGTCACCACGGAGGTGATCCAGCTGATGGTGGTGGCGCTGCTGGGATTCAGCCAGTAGCAGCCGCCGTCATCGGCCCACAGGTACTGTCTGCCGGCCACAGGGAGGCCATGGTTCACGTGATTGAGACCGAAATTGTAGTCCCGGAAAGCGGAAACCCGGGCGATGGTGTAAAAACCACGGTATTTCATCTCGGCGATCAGTTCGTCCACGGAATCGATGCTGACGCTCTGGGACATAATGGCATCGGACAGGCCGGAGGTGTAGTAGAAGGAGCCGTAGCCGCCCTTCAGTTCGATCATCACCGGGGTGCCGGGGCTTAAGTTATCCAGGCAGTCCCAGACGGTGGCCATATCAGAGGTCATCATGCCGCCGTCGATGTAGTAGCCGTCCAGCTGTACAAGCTCGTTGCTGACTTCCACGGCGTTGTCGCCTTCGTTGTAGTAAATGGTGATGCCGGTGCCGCCGGAGGAGGGAGGCAGGGCCACTTCGCCCACCATCTCATTGGCGTTGAAATCCAGATCCAGGACGGCGTCGTTGTCCCGGGTATAGACAATATAGCGCTCCAGCCAGATGACCCAGCAGAGCCAGAAGAGAATAAAGACCAGCAGCAGGCTGATCAGAATGGTTCCAATCGCATTGAGCCTGCGTTTGGTGCGATAGGTCATGCTCATAGTGTGTTCCTTTCCAAGGGTTACTCTTTTGAAAAATCGGCGCTTAATGAAAGATTAGCTTGTCATTGCGAACCAGTGCGCACACTGGTGTGGCAATCCGCATCCCCTTTGCAATCGTCATCATCGCAAGCAGTTCATTAGGAGAACGGATTGCCACGTCGCGTCCCTATGGGCCGCTCCTCGCAATGACAGCTGTTTCGTTAGGCGAAGCGAAGTCGTAGACACAGCGTTCCCTTTCAACTGTCAATTGCGTGCGGCGCGAATGCAGCGCCAGTCTTCTTTGGCCTTCACACCGGTGATGGTGAGGCCGGCTTTGGTGAGGGCCGCTTTCACATCCTCCAGCCGGGTATCCAGAATACCGGAGCAGATAAGGATGCTGTTTTCCGTCAAAAAGTTGGGCAGCACAGGGGACAGGCCGATGATCACGTCTGCCACGATGTTTACCAGCACCAGGTCGTATTCCCTGGATGCCAGTTTTGCCATCAAATCCTTGTCCTCGGTGACGTTGCCGGTGAAGGCGGTGAATTCCGGGGCGGCGAAGCCGTTGTAGGCGGCATTTTCCCGGGCAATGTCCTCGGCCTTGGGGTCGATATCGATGCCGATGGCCGTTTCCGCACCCAGCCGCAGAGCGGCGATGGACAGAATACCGCTGCCGCTGCCCAGATCCAGACACCGGAAACCCGGCTTGACAACGTCCTCCATGGTTTCCATGACCATCTGGGTGGAGGGGTGTGCGCCGGTGCCGAAGGTCAGACCCGGGTCCAGAATGACTTTCAAGCGGTCCGTCTCCTCGTCAGCGCGCCAGTAGGGCAGAACCACGATTTTTTCGCCCACTTCCTGGGGCGGATAGTTGTCTTTCCAGCTTTCCTCCCAGTTGGTTTCCGCCAGAGGGGCGGTGGTCATGGGCAGGTCCAGACTTCTGACCAGGTTAGTCAGTCGCTGCAGGCCAGCCTCGTCGTTGTCCTCTAAGTATAATTTGATATGGGAAAGACCCTGGAGCGTCTCCTGCAGGTCTTCGTCAATGTAATCCCAGTAAGCCCGGTTCTCCTCCAGAAAGGTTTCGAATTCCTCCTGGTCCTCAATGACCAGGTCGGAAAAACCCTTGGCGGTGAGGGCGGTGACCACGCTGCCGATTTTTTCGGAAGCGGTGTCGATGGTAATTTCCAGCCATGCCATGGCAATTACCTCCATTCATTCTATTCCAACCTATATTCTACCGCATAGAAAGGAAAATGACAACTGAAAAAGTCTGAATTTTTTGTGTAGGACTTCCTATTTTGCCGGTTTTGGTATATAATATCTGTTACATGACTGATCCGGGAAGAGAAATTGAAGATTATGCGATGCATAAAGGAAAGCGTATGTCATCGCGAACCAGTGCTCACACTGGTGTGGCGATCCCCTATGGTTTCCGGGAGTGTTTGGGGGATTGCCACGTCGGGCCGCATTTGGCGGCCCTCCTCGCAATGACATACTTCTATCTTACAGTATAGCAAACCCTTCTCTTCCCCCAAGGAGATTTCTATGATCGAAACCATCACCCTTTCCCCCAACGTCACCTTACGGTGCTGCCGGGATACCCGGTTCAAGCAGGGCTGCCTCAGCTTCCAGCTGGTGCGCCCTATGGCCGCGGAAGAGGCGGCGAAAAATGCCCTTCTGCCCTCCGTGCTGCTCCGGGGTACCAATGCCCATCCCAACCTGCGCACCATCACCAACCGACTGGACGAGCTGTACGGCGCTGCCGTTTCCCCTCTGGTCCGTCGGGTGGGCGACTACCAGACCGTGGGCCTGTTCTGCGGCTTCATGGACGACCGCTTTGCCCTCCCCGGGGACGCGGTTCTGGCCCCTATGCTGTCCTTTTTGGAAGAACTGCTGCTGGATTCCCCTCTGGAAAATGGGGGTTTTCTGAGCGCTTTCGTGGAAAGCGAGAAGCGCAACCTCATCGCCACCATCGAATCGGAGCTGAACGACAAGCGGGCCTATGCCATGAGCAAGCTCTTAAAAATCATGTGCCGGGAGGACACCTTCGGTCTGCCCCGACTGGGCGAAACCGAGCAGGTGGCGGCCATCCAGCCGAAAGACCTGTACGACCATTACCGTACTATTCTGCGGATTGCCCCCATTGAGATTTTCTATGTTGGCAGCGCCGAAAGCGGCACCGTTGCCCATCTTCTGCAGCCCCTGCTTTCCAAACTGGACCGGGAGCCCGTTTCCTTACCTGCCCAGTCCGGCTTCCACCCCTGTGAGGGTCGGGATGAAGTGGAAACAATGGAAGTGTCCCAGGGCAAGCTGTGCCTTGGCTTCACCACCCCCATCACCAACCGGGACAAGCGATTCCCCGCCATGCAGGTGCTGAACGCCATTTACGGCGCGGGCATGACCAGCAAGCTGTTCATGAATGTCCGGGAAAAGCTGTCCCTGTGCTACAGCGTCGGCTCCGGCTACTATGGCTCCAAGGGCATCGTCACCGTGGCTGCCGGTATCGATTTCGACAAAGAAAGCGAAACCCGGGCGGAAATTCTCCGTCAGCTGGAGGCCTGCAAACAGGGCGAAATCTCCATGGAGGAACTGACCGCCGCCAAGGAGGCCATTCTGTCCAGCCTCCGGGCCACCCATGATGCCCCCGGCTCCATTGAGGGCTTCTACGCCACCGCCGCCTTGTCGGGTCTCGGCATGACCACGACGGAATACATGGCCGCGGTGGAGAAAGTGACCCTGGAACAGGTGATTGCCGCCGCCAATACGGTGCAGCTGCACACCACCTATTTCTTGAGAGGAGGCAGCCAATGAAGCCCATCTACTATCCCGAGCTGGACGAAACGCTGTTTCGCACCGTGCTGCCCAACGGTTTGACGGTGGCAGTGGTGCCGCGAAAGGGCTTCACCAAGAAGCTGGCCTACTTCGTCACGGATTTCGGCTCCATCCACACCGATTTCACTCTGGAAGGGCAGGAACACCATGCCCCCGCAGGGGTTGCCCACTATCTGGAGCATAAGCTTTTCGATATGCCCGGTGACCGGGACGTGTCCGCGGAATTTGCCGCCATGGGCGCTATGACCAATGCCTTCACCAGCTACGACATGACCGCCTACTATTTTTCCTGCACGGAGAACTTCGGAAATTGTCTGAAACTGCTGCTGGAATTTGTGTCCACCCCCTATTTCACGGAAGAAAGCGTGGAAAAGGAGCGGGGCATCATCGACCAGGAAATCGGCATGAACGAGGACGCTCCCGACAGCGTGGTCTTTGAAAAGCTGATGCAGTCACTTTATCAGACCCACCCCATCCGGGTGCCCATTCTGGGAACCTCCGAAACCATCCGGGAAATCACCCCGGAAGTACTTTATAACTGCCATCGGGCTTTCTATACTCCCGGAAATATGCTGCTGTGCGTGGTGGGAGATGTGGAACCGGAAAACGTCACGGAAATCGCCCGGGAAGTACTGGGCACCGAACACCGGGAACCCGGTGTCAAGGTCCAGGACTGGTCCGAGCCCATGATCTGCCCGGTACCGGAGTGCACCGCCAATATGGAAGTGGCGATGCCCATGTTCAATCTGGCCTTCAAATGCGAGCCGGCTGACCGGGGCGCCTCCGGCATCCGTACCGAAATGGTAGCGGATCT
>JAZSHO010000076.1:0-22939 GCA_045533345.1 Faecousia sp.
AGACCACAGGCCTCGTTGCCGTTCTTTGCGCCGTCTTCCAGATCACAGAAGTCAGAGGAGACACCGGACAGAGCCAGCATACCGGACTTCTTGTTCAGCATGTTCAGGCACTCGTCAACGCTCATGTTGTACTTGTTGCAGATGAACTGCACGACGCCGGCATCGATATCACCGGAACGGGTACCCATGGGAACACCGGCCAGGCGGATCAGACCCATGGTGGTATCCTGGCACTTGCCGTCCTTAACAGCGGACATGGAGGAACCGTGGCCCAGATGGCAGTTGACCATCTTAAACTCCTTCTTGCCCACCAGCTCAGCGGCGCGCTTTGCAACATACTTGTGGCTGGTGCCGTGGAAGCCGTAGCGGCGGATGGAGTCGTTCTCATAGTATTCGGTGGGAATGGCATAGCGATATGCCTTGGGCTCCATGGTCATGTGGAAAGCGGTGTCGAACACAGCGACCTGGGGAGTGCCGGGCATAACAGCCTGGCAGGCGCGGATGCCCATCAGGTTAGCGGGGTTATGCAGGGGGCCCAGGGGGATGCACTTCTCGATAGCGGCAATGACCTCGTCATTGATGATGCAGGAGTCGAAGAACTCCATGCCGCCGTGCAGGACGCGGTGGCCAACAGCATCGATCTCGTCGGTGGACTTGATGACGCCGTCAACGGCATCGACCAGGATGTCCAGAGTGGCTGCGATGGCCTCGGAGTGGGTGGGCATGGGAATGTCCTTAACCACCTTCTTGCCATTGGCATTGTGGTTCAGACGGCCGTCGATGCCGATACGCTCGCACAGGCCCTTTGCGGACACGACACCGGTCTCGGGGTCCATCAGCTGGTACTTCAGGGAAGAGGAGCCGGCGTTGATGATCAGAATGTTCATTGGAATCTGCCTCCTAAAAAAATATTTTGTTTCATTTTCTAAGGGATTGTGATATAGTAGCCATAGCTAGGAGTATTATATTTCATTTTCTCCAATTTCTCAAGTACTGATTGGAAATTTTTTACGGAAAGGAGGGGTATTTTTGAAAATTGTCGGTATCATCTGCGAATATAATCCCCTCCACCTGGGTCACAAGAAGCAAATTGACCAAGTCCGCTCAGAGTTTGGTGAAGATACCGCCATCGTTTGCGCCATGAGCGGCAACTATGTTCAGCGGGGTCAACCTGCTGTTATCGACAAATCGGTCCGGGCTAAGGCTGCAATCTTAAGCGGTGCGGACCTGGTTCTGGAGCTTCCGGTAACCACTTCCCTCTCCTCCGCGGAAGGCTTTGCCGCCGGGGGTGTGAAAGTCCTTTCTCGAATCTGTGATACCCTTTGCTTCGGCGCGGAAACTGCCAATCGGGATACCCTCCTTCAAACCGCCCAGGCACTTTTGTCTCCGGCCTTTTCGCCGATTCTCCGGGAATATCTGGAAAGCGGAAAATCCTTTCCTGCCGCCCGCCAGGAGGCGCTGAGGCAGCTGGGATTCGCTGCCGATGTTCTGTCCCTGCCCAATGACATTTTGGCAGTGGAATACTGCAAAGCCATTCTCTCCCAGAATTCCTCCCTGGACCTCTTCCCCATTCACCGGGGCGGCAGTTACCATGACATAGAAGTGGACGAAGAAAATCCCTCCGCCACCGCCGTCCGGAAGCAAATGCTGGGTAAGCACGATTGGAAATCGTGTGTTCCCGATGTCGCACAGACCGTTTTTGAAGATGCACCGCTGCATAGCATCGGCGCAGGTGAACGGGCAATTCTGGCGAAGCTTCGCACTATGACGGAGGCTGAGTTTGAAGCCCTCCCCTACGGCAGCGAAGGCCTTTGGCGAAAA
Organism: Faecousia sp.; assembly: GCA_045533345.1. GTDB lineage: Bacteria > Bacillota > Clostridia > Oscillospirales > Oscillospiraceae > Faecousia. The sequence goes on from JAZSHO010000076.1 coordinate 1,822, forward strand.
CTGATGCATGCCAGCCGCAGCTGCGCCACCCTGGAAGACATCATCGCCGCCACAAAGTCCAAGCGATACACCCGGACCCGGATTGACCGGATGGTGATGTGCGCGTTCCTGGGCATTACCGCTGAGTTGCTGGAAGCCGATGTCCCCTGCTCCCGTGTACTTGCCTTTAATGACCGGGGCCGGGCCATTTTGAAGGATGCCAAGCAAACCGGCATTTACCTCAATGCAGGTGAAAGCTATGACCACCCCCATTGGGAACTGGAAAAACGCTGCGGCGATCTGTACGGTCTGTTCTGTACTGACGGTATGGAATCACCTGGAACGGAAGAAAAGCGCCGTATTTATTATCAGAAGGATCCGTCATGTTAAAGCTAAAACCCATCAACTGCCTTATCGCATTCCTCTCCTCCGCCTTTCAAGCCTTCGGTATTTACAACGTCCATGCACTGGCCGATGTTACAGAAGGCGGTGTACTGGGGGCAACGCTGCTGCTGGAATATTGGTTGCACCTTTCCCCTGCCATCAGTAGTTTTTTGATGAACGGGGCCTGTTATCTGCTGGGCTGGAAAGCACTGGGCAAGGAATTCATTGCCTATTCTCTTTTTGCTGCATGCGGCTATTCCATCGGTTACGGAATCTGCGAACATTTCCCTCTCCTGTGGCCGGAAATTGCAGCGTTTCCTTTATTCGCCGCCATTCTGGGTGCGCTGTTTATCGGCATTGGAGCCGGACTTTGTGTCCGGGCCGGAGGCGCCACCACCGGAGATGATGCTCTGGCCATGAGCTTGTCCCACATTACCAAAATCCCCATTCAATGGATCTATCTGGTCAGCGATCTGAGTGTGCTTTTGCTGTCCCTAAGCTATATCCCCTTCCGCCGCATTGGCTACTCCCTGCTGACCGTCATTTTATCCGGCCAGATCATCGGTTGGATCCAGCCCAAAAGAAAGGAAGATCCCCATGTTGTTTGAAAACCTCATCGTCAATACTTTCCGCAAGCAATTTCTGATTCGCTGCGATGATGTGGGTACTGCCCATTATTTTTCCGCCGCGGATTTCCCCGGACTGCAGCAGGAAACATTTTCGTTTCCTTCCAGCGTTGGGCATACCCTCAAAGGATATTTTTATCATTATGGCAATCCCATTCCCGGCAGAATTCTGGTATTCGACCACGGGTTTGGCGGCGGCCACCGTTCCTATATGAAAGAGATCGAGATGCTGTGCCGCAGAGGCTTCCTGGTTTTTGCCTACGATCACACCGGCTGCATGGAATCCGGCGGTGAAAACATTCGGGGTTTTTCCCAGTCCCTGCGGGATCTGGACGACTGTCTGAAGGCGCTGAAAGCAAGTGACCGCTGCCAGGGACTGGATATTTCCGTCATGGGGCACAGCTGGGGCGGCTTCTCCACTGCTAATATCTGCGCCCTGCACCCGGAGATGTCCCATATCGTGGTGCTGTCCGGCTTTGTTTCTGTGGAACTTCTGGTGAATCAGTTCTTCGGGGGCATTATGAAGGGCTACCGCAAGGCGATTTTTGCCCTGGATCCCAACCCCGGTTATGTTCATCATAACGCTGTGAAAAGCCTTTCCGGCAGCGATGCGAAAATTTTGCTGGTTTACTCCGCCAACGACCCCATGGTGAATAAGGCCGCCCAGTTTGATGTACTGAAAGCCGGCCTTTCCCACAAGGAAAATGTGCGTTTCCTGCTGGAAGAAAACAAGGGCCACAACCCCAACTACACCGAGGATGCGGTGGCTTATCTGGGCCAGTATTCCGCCGATGTGGGGAAACGAAAAAAGTCCCTGACCACCGAGGAAGCCAAAAAGGCCTACCGGGACAGCTGGGACTGGAACCGAATGACCGCCCAGGATGAATCCGTCTGGGCAGAGATATTCAAAACATTGGATGCATAAAAACAGAGCGGCCCGGTTGGGCCGCTCTTTTTATAGTTCATTATCCCAGCTTAAAGTCAGTTCCATCTGGTCGCCCAGGCGGGAATAGAAGTCCGTCCATAGGTCCAGCTTGTCATTCCACAGTTTTCGGGCTGTGTCTGTGGCAAACCGCAGGGTTCGAAGCTCCGTCATCCGCTGGCAGCGGGTGGCAGAAAGCTGCCGCATCTGCTTGACTGTCATTTTCTCCAGACCGTCCCAGTACAGGCTCCGGCTGAACCGCCAGGAATCAAAGCGGTCAATGTTATCCGCATCGGAGATAGTGTCCTCCAGCACCGTAGCAGGGCGAACACGGGCCTCATCCTCCTGGGTATGGACCCGGATGCCATAGCAGATGCTTTCCGTTTTCCGGGCATCGTAGCCCTGTTTCCGGAGGAATTCCCCGGCGATTTCCGCGGATTTTAAGCCGTGGTCTGTAAACTCCGCCTTGGTTTTGCAGGCCACATAGCCAATATCATGAAGCATGCCACCAAGAACCAGCATCTCTTCGTCCAATCCCTCAGTCTGGGCGATTTGACGGCAAATCCCCGCTACCCGGAGGCTGTGGGTATAGCGGTAGTAACCGTCCTCTTGCTTCATTTCCGACAGGAAACGCTGCTTTATGTAATCTCGTGTGGTTTTGATGATGTCCATTGCTGACTCCTCAGAAATGTAAGATACCTGTCATCCTGAGGGAGCGAAGCGAGTCGAAGGATCTTGGCACCAATGACGCTGCATACAACAGCCAAGTGCGAAGATTCCTCGATTCCGCTGACGCGTCACTCGGAATGACTATTTTTTTAATATAGCACAGCAAAAGGGCGGACACAAGGTCCGCCCTTTTTGAATTTCTTACAGATGCAGCACTCTGTCCTTGATCTCCTGGGTTCTTCCCTGGTTCCAGTACTGGGTGCCGATGTAGCCGCAGGTACGGCGGGCCACGTTCATCTTGTTCTGGTCGGTGTTGCCGCACTGGGGGCAGGTCCAGACCAGCTTGCCATCGTCTTCCTTGATCTCGATCTCACCGTCATAGCCGCAGCACTGGCAGTAGTCAGACTTGGTGTTCAGCTCTGCGTAGATGATGTTGTCATAGATGAACTGCATCACCTGCAGCACTGCATCGATATTCTGCTGCATGTTGGGAACTTCCACATAGCTGATAGCGCCGCCGGGGCTGAGGTGCTGGAACTGGGCCTCGAAGGACAGCTTGGTGAAGGCATCGATGGGCTCGGACACGTGGACATGATAGGAATTGGTGATGTAATTCTTGTCCGTAATACCGGGGATGATACCGAACCGGTTCTGCAGGCACTTGGCGAACTTGTAGGTGGTGGATTCCAGAGCTGTACCGTAGAGAGAGAAGTCGATGTTGTGCTTTTCCTTCCACTTCTTGCAGCCAGCGTTCAGCGCATCCATAATCTGCAGGGCGAAGGGGGTGGCCTCCGCATCGGTGTGGGACTTGCCTGTCATGTATTTGACGCACTCGTACAGGCCAGCATAGCCCAGAGAAATGGTGGAGTAACCGCCGTAGAGCAGCTTGTCAATGGGTTCTCCCTTGGGCAGTCTGGCCAGAGCGCCGTACTGCCACAGAATGGGGGCAGCATCGCTGAGGGTACCCTTCAGCCGCTCGTGACGGCACAACAGGGCCTGGTAGCACAGCTCCATGCGCTCATCAAAGATCTTCCAGAACTTGTCCACATCCCGGCCGGAGGACAATGCGATATCCGGCAGGTTGATAGTGACAACACCCTGGTTGAAGCGGCCATAATACTTATGCTTGCCGGGTTCATAGTTTCCGGCATTGGCAATGTTGCCCACACCGGCATCGGTGAACCGGTCGGGGGTAAGGAAGCTGCGGCAGCCCATGCAGACGTACACATCGCCCTTCAGCTCCAGCATCTTCTTTTCGGAGATGTAGTCGGGAACCATCCGCTTGGCAGTACACTGGGCAGCCAGCTTGGTCAAATACCAGTAGGGGGTACCTTCCCGGACATTGTCCTCTTCCAGAACGTAGATCAGCTTGGGGAAAGCGGGAGTGATCCATACGCCCTTCTCATTCTTGACACCCTCGTAACGCTGACGGAGGGTCTCCTCAATGATCATGGCAAGGTCCTTCTTCTCCTGCTCGGAGCGGGCCTCGTTCAGATACATAAATACTGTAATGAAAGGCGCCTGGCCATTGGTGGTCATCAGCGTAACCACCTGGTACTGGATGGTCTGAACACCGCGGCGGACTTCCTCACGGAGCCGGTCTTCCACAACCTTGGAAACCATATCGTCATTGGGTTCGATGCCATAGAGGGCAACTTCCTGTTCTACGGTCTTGCGGATCTTTTCCCGGCTGACCTGGACAAAGGGTGCCAGGTGGGTCAGGGAAATGGACTGACCGCCATACTGATTGGAAGCAACCTGGGCAATGATCTGGGTGGCAATGTTGCAGGCGGTGGAGAAGGAATGGGGCTTCTCGATAAGGGTACCGGAAATGACGGTGCCGTTCTGCAGCATATCCTCAAGGTTCACCAGATCGCAGTTATGCATATGCTGGGCATAATAGTCGGAGTCATGGAAATGGATGATGCCTGCCTCATGGGCATTGACAATCTCCTGGGGCAGCAAAATCCGGCGGGTGATATCCTTGGAAACCTCGCCTGCCATGTAGTCACGCTGAACTGCGTTAATGGTGGGGTTCTTGTTGGCGTTCTCCTGCTTGACTTCCTCATTGTTACACTCAATGAGGCTGAGGATCCGGTCATCGGTAGTATTGGCCTGGCGCAGCAGGCTGCGGGTATAACGGTAAGTAATATACTCCTTGGCAACTTCAAAGGCACCGTGAGCCATAATGGCCTTTTCCACCAGGTCCTGGATCTCCTCCACGGAGGGGCTGCGGCCCATCTCCTCACAGGCGATCTGAACACTCTGGGAAATCCGCTGGATCTGCAGAGGGGTCATACGGACCTTTTCTTCCACTGCTTCATTGGCCTTAGTGACGGCCATCATGATCTTTTCGATATCAAAAACGACTTCTGCGCCGTTACGCTTAATGATCTTCATAGGGGTCCTCCTTGGATATGCGAAACCATAGATATTCTTACGTGCAGGCCTTATTATACTAGATATTGTGTTTTTGTCAAGTCCCGGACACAAAATATAGGAACCATGATTTGGTTAAACAAAAGTTCCCAATTATCGGCTCCCCGGTGAAGCACCTCCGGGATTCAAAAAGTTTTGATTTTGCCCGGGATGGTAAAATAAAGGTTTGAATTTAAGAGAAGAATATAGTATAATCCAAATAATCGATCTTTACATAATTCCGGCCTTTCCTCCGGAAAAAATGAAAGGAGCCAATTCCATGAAAGAAAAATTCGGCATTCTTCCCAGCGGTGAGGAAGCTCATCTGTACACCATATCCTGCGGTAAGCTCACTGCCGCTGTTACGGATTACGGTGCTTCCCTGGTAAAACTGCTGGTTCCCGACCGGAACGGCATAATGGATGACGTGGTTCTGGGCTATGATGACTGCAACGGTTACCGCACCAGCAATGGCGGTTTCCTGGGTGCCACCGTTGGCCGCAGCGCCAACCGCATCAAGGGTGCGGCCTTTGTTCTGAACAACAAGACCTGGTCCCTGACTCCCAACGAAAACGGCAACAATCTCCACTCCGGCCCCAACGGCTATGAGCAGCGGATCTGGAAAGTCCTTTCCCATACCGAAGATGCCATCAAGCTGGAGCTGCACAGTCCCCACGGTGACCAGGGTTTCCCCGGTAACGCTGTGATCCAGGTGACTTACAAGCTGGACTGCCAGGGTGGCCTGCACATCATTTATGATGGGGTTTCGGACAGGGACACCGTGTTCAACATGACCAACCACAGCTATTTCAATCTGGCCGGCCAGGACAAGGTAGCTTCCGCCATGGATCAGCTGCTGACCATTCCCGGCCGCTGGTTTAACCCCGACGATGCCCAAAACATTCCTACCGGTGAGCAGAGAAGTGTTGTCGGCACACCCTTTGATTTCCGCATTCCCAAGCCCATCGGCCGGGATATCGGCGAGGATTACGAGCCTCTGCACCTCCAGGGCGGCTACGACCATAATTGGGAGGTCTTCTGCAATCCCTGTGCCATTTTGCAGGATGAAAAGTCCGGCCGGATCATGTCCGTTTATACCGATTGCCCCGGCATCCAGTTCTACGCCGGAAATTTCCTGAACGAAACCGGCAAGGGCGGCGTATACTATGGAAAGCGGAGCGGTGTGGCTCTGGAGACCCAGTTCGCCCCCGACAGCGTTCACCACCCCGAGTGGCCCCAGCCTTTCGTCAAAGCCGGTGAGAAGTATCATAGCGAAACTGTTTATCGTTTTTCCGTATAATATAATGTGGGGACGGCACCGCCGTCCCCATTTCAATTCTCTGCACGTTCGGGAATGTTACGCATAAACTGTCCTATAAGCGCTATTTGCTTATGCAAAACCTAGTCAGGAGGTATTCCCATGTCAGAGCAATGCCAAGACACCCTGCGCTGCGATCCCGGCGACCTGCGTCAGGCCATGTCCATTCACACACGCAAAATCACAGATTCCTGCCGGGACAAAGACTGCGTAGAGGATCTGCGCGTTTACTTAACTGCCGGTTCCCAGCAGCTGCTGGACTCCGCCGCCAATGTCCGTGTCCGCTGTGCCGAACTGCTGAATGCACATATTAATGTAGAACCGGTAGCATTCGACGGGCATCACTATTGCATAGACATCACGTTCTACTATCGGATTCTGGCGGATGCGGTGACGGCATCCTGCCGCCCGGCCGGTTTGTACGGTCTTGCGGTATTCTCCAAACGGGCCGTTCTCTGCGGTGAGGACAGCCGGGCCCACATTTTCACCAGCGGTGTCAACGGCCCCTGCAGCAGCGGCACCACCGCCTCCTCCAATCGGCCCACCGCCGTGGTGGAGGTACTGGATCCCATGGTTCTCAGTTCCAAGGTCAAGGAACTGTGTGACTGTGTATGCAATGATTCCATCAGCGCACAGATCCCTTCCGGTATCCGGGAGCAGTTCGACGAGGAGCTGGTTCTTTCCGGGGGGAACCGGAGATTGTATGTGACGCTGGGACAATTCTCCATCATCCGGCTGGAACGGGACGCACAGCTGATCGTCCCCATTCTGGATTACGCCATCCCGGAAAAGGAATGCTGCGACAATCCCGCCTCCTCGGAAGATCCCTGCGAAATGTTCAGCCGTATTCCCTTCCCCACCCGTCAGTTTACACCGCAAGGCTGCGACAAAAGAAACGACGACAACTGCAGTTGTTGAATTTCAAACCGCCGGAGATTGGCTCCGGCGGTAATTTTTCAAAATATGCTTGTCAATTTTTGCCGTTAATGTTATGGTATAATCAGTAAAACAAAAGAATAAGGAAGGCATAGACATGAACTATAAAGCTATTTTATTCGATATGGACGGCGTGCTGATCGAATCCGAGTATCTGATGCGGGCCTCCGCCATCCGTGCGCTGGCAGACTACGGTGTCCAGGCAAAGCACGAGGATTTTCTGGAATTCACCGGCATGGGCGAAGATCGGTTTGTGGGCGGCGTGGCCGAGAAATACGGTTTGACCTACACCACCGACATGAAGGAACTGGCCTACGATTATTTCGGTCAGGACGTGATGGAGCAGGCTGATGTTCCCGAGGGCGTAAAGGAAATGCTGTTGGATCTCCATAGCCGAGGACTGATTCTGGCTGTTTGCTCCGCCGCGGACCTTCGGAAGGTAAAGTATAACATCAAAGCCATCGGCGTGGAGGAAAGTCTGTTCACAGCCATTGTATCCGGTTCGGATGTGACCCGGAAAAAGCCCTTCCCGGACATTTATCTGGAAGGTGCCCGGCGGGTAAATGTGGACCCTAAGGACTGCCTGGTTGTGGAGGATGCCCTCAGCGGTATCCGGGCAGCTCACGCAGCCGGAATGGATGCTGTTGGTGTTCCCACTACCTTCAGCAAGGAGCAGCTGCAGGAAGAGGTACATCCTGAATATATGCTGAATGAAATCAAGGAGCTTCCCTCTTTGTTCTGATTATCTTATAACTTATATTGCCTGGGATGATGCACAGTCATCCCAGGCTTTTTTATAAAAACCCTCTTGACATTTAGATATCATTTTGATATCATATAGATACTAGAAATAAAAACCAAAGGAGGAACGTTCATGCAAGAAAAAGTACTGACCAATCGCAAAAACGGCATGCTGGTCATGCTGGCCGGTATCGCCGCCGTGGTTCTGGGCATCGTCGGCTTTGTTTGGGGTCTGTGTCTGGAGAACACCCCCGGTACCGTGATCGCCATCATTGCGCTTCTGGCAGCCATTGCGGCATCGGTGGTTCTCTGCGGTCTGCGGGTTTTGAAGCCCCAGGAGGCCCTGGTTCTGACCCTTTTCGGCAACTACATCGGAACCTTGAAGGGCGAGGGTTTCTACTGGGTGAATCCCTTCTGCACCTCCGTCAATCCCGCTGCCGGAACCATGCTGAACCAGAGCGGCGATGTCAAATCCACCCGTTTGTCGGAACCTGCGGGGATGAAGATGTCCCTGAAAATCATGACCTTAAGCAACAACAAGCAGAAAATCAATGACTGTCTGGGCAATCCTGTGGAAATCGGCATCGCCGTCATGTGGCGGGTTGTGGACACTGCCAAGGCCGCCTTCAATGTGGACAACTACAAGGCCTTCCTGTCGCTGCAGTGTGACAGCGCATTGCGGAACATCGTCCGGGTCTACCCTTACGATGCCGCCCCCAATGTGGACACCACCGGCGACGGTCTTGCCGATGATGGCAGCCTCCGGGGTTCCAGCGAGGTCGTCGCCAAGCGGATCAAGGAAGAAATCCAGTCCCGGGTGGAAGAAGCAGGTCTGGAAATCGTGGACGCAAGAATCACCTACCTTGCCTATGCGCCTGAAATCGCAGCAGTCATGCTCCAGCGGCAGCAGGCATCTGCCGTTGTGGATGCCCGGAAGCTGATCGTGGACGGCGCAGTGGGTATGGTGGAAATGGCTCTGGAGCGGCTCAAGGACAATGGCGTGGTGGAGCTGGATGAAGAGCGGAAGGCAGCGATGGTCAGCAATCTGCTGGTGGTCCTCTGCGGCAACCGGGATGCCCAGCCCATCGTCAACTCCGGTTCCCTGTATTAAGCCATGGCAGCGACACAGAAAAAGGAAGGGCCCCTGAAACTGGCCCCGGAAAATCAGAAAAAGCAGGTTCCCCTGCGGCTGTCCGCCAAGCTGTACAACGCCATTGCAGCCTGGGCGGAGGACGATTTCCGCAGCGTCAACGGCCAGATCGAATACCTGCTGACAGAATGCGTAAAACAGCGAAGAAAAAATGGAGGTTACGTGTCCGAAGAACTGGATAAGCCCTTTGAACTGGACTTTCTGAAGGAGGACTGACCTTGGATGTTGAAAAAATCCGTTCCATTGTCCAAATTGTCTTTTATATCGCATTAGGCTTTTGCCTGCTTTATTGGATTGCCCATACCATCGTTCTGGAATATCGCAACCGGAAAAACAGCCTGGCTCCGGTGCTTACCGCTGCCGCTGTTGCTTACTGCAAGCACCCGGAAACCGCTTTTGTCAACCAGGGCCGCGCCAGTGCGGATGTTCACTTCATTACATTCCATACGGATTCCGGGGAAATTGTGAAAGTGTACTTAAATTCCCGGGACTTTTATTCCATTCCGGAGGGCAGCCGGGGCATCTTAACCTGGCAGGGTGAACGGTTCTGGAAGTTTGAAAAGGAGGAATGACCATGCGACAAGAAAAATATTGGGCATCCAAGGTTCCCCTGCCCCTGGCGTTGCTGTTTGTGGTGAATGTATTCCTCATTGTTGCCTTTCAGCTGCTGTTCCTTTACCGCTATCCCGCCCAACCGGATGCAGCGGTATTCGCAAGATATGATGCGATCTACGAAGACTCTACTGTTAAGAACAGCGACTCAAAGTATTATCTCACTGCTTCCCTGGTGGAAACCACCGACGGTCAGACCCATCTGGTGGTCACCCAGGCACATCCTATCGCTTACAACAGAGGAAAAATCGTCTACGCTCAGCCGGTGGAGCTGCCGGAGTCCGGCGAAAATATCCTCTATGTAAAAACGGGAATACACACCTCCGAATTTGAGATCAAAGCAATTCCCGGCGGTATGTGGTGTGTAAACATCCTCTACGGCAACACCGGCAATATCCGGGAGTTCTATGCTGTGTATCTGCTTCTGGGCGCATTGCTGGAAGCGCTGGAGCTATTGGTAATCCATTTTATCAAAAAGAATTTAACGTAATGTTCGCAACGAAAAACGCCCACCGGAATCGGTGGGCGTTTACTTTATCCGCGCATGGCGCGCTTTCTTGCGATATTAATGGGGCCTTCCTGCATGTTGTTGATCCATGCCAGGCTCTTACCGCAGCCATAGGCGGTGCAGGAGTCAGGATCATCAGCCAGAACGCAGCCGATGCCGGTGCGCTCCACGATCATTTCACACATACCCCAGATCTGGCTGCAGCCACCGGTGAGGGTGATGCCATTTTCAGAGATATCGGAAACCAGCTCGGGACTGGCCTGTTCCAGAACAGCCATGATCTCATCCACGATCACGCGGGCAGGACGGCGCAGAACTTCATAGATCTCCGTGGAGGTCAGAGTCACTTCCTTGGGCATACCGGTCTTGGCATCGCGGCCCTTGACGTTCATGCTCAGTTCTTCGGACCGAGGGAATACCTGTCCAATCTGAATCTTGATAGACTCTGCCGTGACCTGGCCAATCACAACACCGTGCTGACGGCGGACATACCGGGCAATGGCTTCATCAATGTAGTCGCCGGCGATCTTCAAAGAAGAAGAAATGGCAACGCCGTTCATGCTCAGCACAGCGATATCGGTGGTACCGCCGCCGATATCCACCACCATGTGACCGGTGGGGCCCTTGATATCCAGACCGGCACCCAGGGCAGCAGCCAGAGGCTCCTCGATCAAAAAGACTCGGCGGGCGCCGGCTTCGATGGCAGCATTGATGACGCTTCGCTCCTCAACCTCGGAAACACCGCTGGGGACACTGATGACCACACGGGGCTTGGGGGTGAAGACAGAAGCTTTTGTAGCAGTCTTGAACATTTCTGAAAGCATCTTAACGGTCATCTCATGGTCGGAAACAATACCGTCCCGCAGAGGCTTCATGGCCACAACGTTACCGGGGGTACGGCCCAGCATGTTCCGGGCAGCAGCACCAACCTGCAGAATCTTACCGGTATTCTTATCCAGAGCAACGACAGAGGGTTCCCGGACAACCAGGCCCTTTCCGTCGGCATAAATCAAAACATTGGAAGTACCCAGGTCCACACCCAGGTCATTGGAAAACAGAGAAAAACTTGCCATATTACACCTACTTTATTTACTTTCGTGCAGCCGCAACTGCGGCACAATGTACTTCTGATGCCCCGGCTGTCAGCAGCATCCGGGCAGCTTCTCCGGCAGTGGCGCCGGTAGTCAAAATGTCATCCAGAAGCAAAACCCGTTTGCCCCGGACAGTTTCGCCCTCAAGGAGTTTATATACGCCCAAGACATTAGCTCTGCGCTGGGCCGCACCTACAATACGGGATTGCTGGCGGTTATTGCGAACCTTTCGCAATGTAGGAGTCGGTTCCATGCCCAGCTCCTGCCCCACAGCATTGGCCAGAAGTTCGCACTGGTCATAGCCCCGGCGGAGTTTCCGCAGACGGCTGATGGGTACCCAGGTAAGCACATCAAAGCCCTCGGGATGCTCTTTCAGCACCTTCATGGCCAGGAGTCTGCCATATGGATTTGCCAGATTCCGGGCATTGTAGAACTTGAAACGCAGCAGAGAATGTCTTACGTTCTCTTCATAGTACCAGACAGCGGTGAAACTGTCAAGAAATTGCAGTTTCCTTTTTCCCGCAGGATACTCCGGAGCATCCACCCGGCAGTACCGGCAAAGGTCCAGTTCGTCCTTTTCCAGCACCTTGCGGCACAGTGCGCACTTGGGCGGAAACAGCAGATGCGCAAGCCAATGAATCAGTCTCATCCAATCTTCCCCTGGAGTCTAAGCTTCAAGCCCGTATAACGGCGGTTCTTCTTGGCGTTTTCCACCATAACCCCCACGGTTTCTTCCCGGCCCACAATAATCAGCAGTTCCCGGGCCCGGGTGATGGCGGTATACAGAATGCTGCGGCTCAAAAGGTAGGGCGAGCCATTCCAGGCAGTTAGAATCACCGCCCGATATTCGCTGCCCTGGCTTTTGTGAACCGTCATGGCGTAGGCAGGCTCCAGTTCGTTCAGCTGGGTAAAATCATAGTCCGCCTGCCGGTCGTCAAAGACGATGGTCATGGTTTCCGTAGCGGATTCTATGGCAGTGATAATGCCAACATCCCCGTTGAAGATGCCCGTGCCAACGGCACTGCCATCACTCTTCTTCCACATTATATCATAATTGTTACGAATTTGCATCACCCGGTCCCCTTCCCGGAAAATAAAATCACCGAATTGGCGCTCTTTCTTCTCGGGAGCAGCGGGATTCAAGGCATCCTGAAGCATTTTATTCAAAGCCACAGTACCGACGCCGCCCTTTCGGGTGGGACTGAGAACCTGGATTTGGTCGGAGGGAATCCCCATGTTTTTGGGCAAACGGGTGGTGCAAAGATCCCGGATGAGGCCGGCAACCGCATCCTCCGACTGGCGGCGCATAAAGAAGAAGTCACTGGTGACTGTCTTTAGTTCCGGCATTTCGCCGTGGTTTACCCGGTGGGCATTCATGACAATGAGGCTCTGCTGGGCCTGGCGAAAAATCTCCGTCAGACGAACCGCGGGCAGCTGTCCGCTGCGGAGCATATCACTGAAAGGAAATCCGGGACCCACAGGGGGCAGCTGGTCCGGATCGCCCACCAGAATCAGCCGCTTGCCGTGGGGAACGGCTTGCAGTAGGCTGTGAAGAAGCTGCACATCCACCATAGACATCTCGTCTACGATAACAGCATCACACTTTAAGGGATTGCTCTCATCCCGGACGAAGAACATTTTTCCCGTATTGGGGTCCAGAGTGGCTTCCAGCAACCGATGGATGGTGGAGGCATCCTCGCCCGTCACCTCCGTCAGCCGCTTGGCAGCGCGGCCTGTGGGGGCCGCCAGCAGACACCGCAGCTGCATCTGTCCCAACAGGGACAGAATACCGTTGAGAATGGTGGTTTTACCGGTACCGGGGCCGCCGGTGATGATCAGCAGACCCGAGGTGGCAGCCTCCCGGATGGCCCGGGTCTGCTCCTCAGAATATTGAATACCGCTTTCCTTGGCCACGTTCCGGATCATCCGGTCCAGACCATAAGGCTCCGGGAAGGTATTTTTCGCAAAGTTCAGAAGGGTTTTGCTGCAGTAGGTTTCCGCTTCGTAAAGCTGAGGCAGATAGATCACCGTGATCCCGGCCAGGGTATCACGTACCAGCCGATCCGCTTCCAGCAGCCGGGCAAGGCCCTGCTGCACCGATTCTGCGTCCACGCTGAGAAGCTGCTCCGTCGCTACGACCAGCTTCTCCTCCGGCAGAAAACTGTGTCCTGCGGAAAGATTATACCCCAGTTCAAAGAGGATACCTGCTTCTACCCGTCGGGGGTCATCTCCCGCAACACCCAGTTCAATTGCGAAGCGGTCCACCGCGCCGAAAGGCGCTTCCAGGCCCTCATCCATCAGCAAATAAGGGTCATCGTACAGCAGTTCAATGGTGGAATCGCCGTAAAGCTTATAGGTCCGCACCGCCAATTCCGCAGGCAGCTGATGCAAAGCAAAGAACTCCATAAGCTGGCGCATGCCCACCTGGAGCCGGAACTCCTCACCGATGGCCTTGGCCTTTTCCCGGGAAATGCCGGAAACTTCCGCCAGCCGGATGGGCTCCCGTTCCATAACCAGAAGGGTTTCTTCCCCGAAATGTTCCACGATCCTGGCGGCCATTTTGGGACCGATGCCCTTGATGACCCGGCTACTGAGATAACTCATGATCTCCATAGCGGTCTGGGGCATCAGCCGCTCCAGAAATTCCGCCTCAAACTGGCGGACGTAGCTTGCGTGGGTACTCCAGCGGCCGGTGACCATCAGCCGTTCGCCTACCGCAGGCAGCGGAATGGTTCCCACAACCGTGACCATCTGGCCGCCGCCCACATTCAGCCGCAGAACTGCATAGCCATTGTCATAATTCTGATATACCACGGCGCTGATGGCGCCCTGTAAAATCTCCATCTCCTGTTCCATCGAATCGGTTTCGCTCCATTTCCAACCGGGAGAGCAGTTCTTCCCGGGTACATCGTTCTATTTCCTCATCAAAACACGGCTGTTCCTCTTCCGTTACCCAAAGCATCGGGCAGCTGAGCCAGCCCATACCCCGAAGCCACTTCCAGCGGCTTACAGTACCCAAATCCGGCACTCCGGCACAAACCAGCACAAAACCCTTGCCTTTGGGCAAAAGCCAGCCAAGAATCGTCCAGACAGTGCAATATGCACCAAAAGCTGCCAATGAGCCCACCAGAACATACACAGCCATAGAATCACCCCAGGATATTCTATTATCCCGAAGGCATATTGGTGTCTCTATTTTACAATATTTCCGGGTAAATGAAAAGCCCTTTTTCCTGGAATCGGCGCAAAAAACAACTGCCGCCCCAAAGGGCGGCAGTTGAGAATATGGAAAATTACTTCTTGGCGGCCTTGCGCTGGTAGAACTTGACGACTTCCACAACAGGAATGACCAGGATGGCCAGACCCATAGCAATGGCGTACTCGGTCACGCCGATGGGCATGAAGCCAAAAGCGTTTGCCAGGAAGGGAACTTCCAGTAGCAGGGTGGTCAGCACCAGAGAGCCGATCATGGCAGCCCACAGAACCTTATTCTGGGTCTTCAGAGAGAAGACGGACTTTCTCTGAGAACGCAGGTTGAAGGAGTGGAAAATCTCACACATGGACATGGTCAGGAAGGCCATGGTCATGCCGTGCTCGGAGATACCGGCAGCACGCAGAGCGGCAAAGGAACCAACCTCGGGATCCATGATGGAACCGATCAGGTAGGAAGCGATGGTCAGAACGGTGACCAGGATGCCCTGGTATGCGATATCGCCAAACAGACCGCCGGCGAAGATGCCCTCTCTGGAATCACGGGGAGGACGCTGCATGGTATCGGGCTCGGCTTCTTCCATGCCCAGAGCCAGTGCGGGGAAGCAGTCGGTAACCAGGTTGATGAACAGCAGGTGGACGGGGTTCAGCAGGGTGAAGCCCATCAGCGTTGCGGAGAAGACGCCCAGAACCTCAGACATGCTGGATGCCAGCAGGAACTGGATGGCCTTACGGTTGTTGTCGTAAATACGGCGGCCTTCGCCGACAGCAGCAACGATGGTTGCAAAGTTATCGTCAGCCAGAACCATGTCGGCAACGTTCTTGGTAACGTCGGTACCGGTGATACCCATGCCGACACCGATATCAGCAGCCTTGATGGAGGGAGCGTCGTTAACGCCGTCTCCGGTCATAGCGGCGATGGCATCGTTGGCCTTCCATGCGGTGACGATGCGGGTCTTATGCTCGGGCTGCACACGGGCGTAAACGCCGTACTTCTTGACAGCCTCGCAGATCTGATCGTCGGGAATGTCGCTCAGTTCCGCACCGGTAATAGCCTCGGAAGCATCCCGGATAATGCCCAGTTCCTTGGCGATGGCCACAGCGGTATCCTTGTGGTCGCCGGTGATCATGACGGCACGGATACCGGCAGCGCGGCAGTCGTCGATTGCAGCCTTAACCTCGGGACGGACAGGGTCGATCATGCCGGTGAGGCCGATGAACACCAGATCCTGCTCCAGGAATTCGGGCTCATTGCTGGAGGGCTTTTCGCTCCAGTCACGCTTGGCAGCAGCCAGAACACGCAGAGCACGGTCAGCCATGGCCTTGTTGTCAGCCATGATCTGGGCACGCTTTTCTTCGGTCATGGGCTTGGCTTCGCCATTATCATAGTAGTAAGCACAACGGGCCAGAACCACATCGGGGCCGCCCTTGGTGTACTGGACGTAGGAACCGCCCAGGTCATGAATGGTGGACATCATCTTACGGCCGGAGTCGAAAGGAGCCTCATCCACACGGGGAGTAGCCTTCTCCAGATCAGCCTTAGGCAGGCCGACGGAGTAAGCGAAGTTGACCAGAGCGCACTCGGTGGGTTCGCCTTCAGCCTGGTTTTCTTCGTTCAGATTGGCATCGGAGCACAGAGCCATGGCGGTGGCAACCAGGTTGGTTTCACCAACGTGGTCAACAACGGTCATCTTATTCTGGGTCAGAGTGCCGGTCTTATCGGAGCAGATAACCTGGGTGCAGCCCAGAGTTTCCACAGCGGTCAGACGGCGGATAACCGCATTACGCTGGGACATCTTGGTAACGCCGATGGACAGAACCACGGTAACGACAGTTGCCAGGCCCTCGGGGATGGCGGCAACAGCCAGGGAAACGGCGACCATGAAGGTTTCCAGAATGACCTTCAGAGTGTGGCCTTCCTGGGACAGCTCGCCCCGGGCCATGAACAGATTGAATGCGAAAATGAACACACAGATGCCCAGAACCATCTTGGACAGCAGAGTACCCAGCTCATCCAGCTTCCGCTGCAGGGGGGTCTCCTCTTCCTCGGTGGCAGCCAGAGCGCCGGCGATCTTACCCATCTCGGTATCCATACCGGTGGTGGTGATGACAGCCTTGCCGCGGCCGTAAACAACAGTGGACCCCATATAGCACATGTTCTTCCGGTCGCCCAGAGGAACTTCGTCCTGGCCTTCGATCATGCCCAGAGCTTCCAGCACCTTGTTTACAGGAACGGACTCACCGGTCAGAGCAGCTTCCTCGATCTTCAAAGAAGCGTTCTCGATAATACGGCCGTCAGCGGGAACAGCGTCGCCGGCTTCCAGCAGAACCACGTCGCCGGGAACCAGATCCGTGGAGTGCAGGATGGTCAGCTTGCCGTCACGCATAACCTTACAGGTGGCTGCGGTCATGGTCTGCAGGGCTTCGATGGCAGCTTCCGCCTTGCTTTCCTGGAACACGCCCAGAATGGCGTTGAGCAGAACGACCAGCAGAATGATGATAACTTCTGCCCATTCGTTCTCGCCGGCCAGCATACCGGTCAGCGCAGAGACGGCGGCTGCGACCATCAGAATGATCAGCATGGGGTCCTTCAGCTGTTCAATAAAACGCTGCAGCAGGGTGGGCTTTTCGGCTTCCTTGAGCTTGTTGGGGCCGTACTTTGCCAGGCGTTCTTCTGCCTGAGCAGTGGTAAGACCCTCAGCGCCCACGCCGAGGTCCCGCAGTACGTCTTCTGCGGACAGGGTGTAGGTTTTCTTCATGGGTTTCTCTCCTTACTTAAGTAGTTGTGCAAAGGCACAGAATAACACGTATTATATTATACATATTATGGAAACATTCTTCAAGTCAAATACTCCTGATTTACTAAATTTTAACCGTTTGGAAACATTTGATTTGTGCAGGTTGGGTATACTAGAAAAAATATACTGTCACAATTACTAACCCTGTCGTCAAAGAATTGGTAAATAATCTGTTTGCATATTTTCAAATTATTAGCTATAATACAGTTGGATAAAATAGGGAGGAAATGTCGATGAAGGATATCAACATGCTTGTCTGGCTGACGCAGCTGGGCCTTTCTGTTGCCCTTCCCCTGATTGGCTTTGCTTTTTTGGGCATCTGGCTGCACAATGCCTTTTCCCTTGGCAAATGGGTCATCTGGGTGACGCTGGTGTTGGGTATTCTTTCCGCGGTCAACGGTTTCCGAAGTGCCCTCCAGGCCATGAAACGCATGTCTCAGAGCAAAAAGCCCGAGGAACCGCCCCCTGTTTCCTTCAATAACCACACCTGATCCAGGAGGAATGCAATGGACTCCCGTAAATTCCTGTTTCAACAAACCCTTTTCGTCGCTGCCGGACAAGCCCTTTGTACTGCAGCCATGATCCTCGTATTTGCGCTGCTGGGCAAATACAGTACATCCGTTCTCTTAGGCGGCATTGCCGGTGCATTGATCGCCACGGCTAATTTCTTTTTCATGTCTTTATTTGCCACATTGGCAGCGGACAAGGCCGAGGCCCAGGATGTGGCCGGAGGCCAGAAGCTGATTCAGCTTTCCTACATGGGTCGGATGCTGGGGCTGTTTCTGGTGCTGGTGCTGTGCGCCAAAAGCAGCATCTTTCATCTGGTGGCGTTGGTGATCCCCCTGGTCTTTACCCGCCCCATTCTCACCGTTACAGAACTTTTCAAAAAGAAAGGAGGCAGTGAAGTATGAATATGAGCGTTGATGGTGCTTTTATTTACTTCACCATCCCCATTTTTGGCGGTATCAACATTACGCAAACCACCGTTTCCCATCTGATCGTCACCATCTTCCTTTGTACTGCCTGCATCTTTCTGGGAAAGAATCTCCAGAAACGCCCCGGTAAAATGCAGGTCATGGTGGAAAAGGGCGTTATGATGCTGCAGAACATGGTGGTGGAATCCATGGGCGCCCATAATATCCACTGGACCCCCTTTATTGGCACCATTTTCCTCAGTTCCATCTGCGGCTCCTTCATTGGCCTGACCGGATTCCTCCGTTCTTCCACTGCAGACTTAAGCTGCACCATGGTCTGGGCGCTGATGGTCAGTGTCATCATCTGGTACAACAACATCAAAAACAACGGCTTTGTGGGCTGGCTGAAGGGCTTTACGGAGCCTATCGTAGTCATGACTCCCATGAACATCGTCGGCGAGATTGCCCAGCCCGTATCCATGGCTTTCCGTCACTTCGGCAACGTGGCCGGCGGCGGTGTTATCACCACATTGATCTACACCTCCCTTTCCCTGGCCTCCACTGCCCTGCTGAATCTGATCACCGCCAGCGGCTGGCTGGTCAGCGGGATTATGATCGCCATCGGTGCCGGACTTGTTGTCCTGTGGAAGAAGCAGAATAAGACTGTCGCCCTGGTGTTCGGCATCATTTCCGCCGTTCTTGGCTTCTTCGGTTTGCTCCAGGCTTTCGGCATTCTTTCCGAGGTTCCCATTCTGGCTTACGGCCTCCCCGCCGTGTTAAGCTGCTACTTTGACCTGTTCTCCGGTTTCGTACAAGCTTACGTCTTTACGCTGCTGACCATGGTCTATATCGCCGGTTCCCTTCCCGCTCCCGAGGAAGCGGCCGCCAATGAATCCGTTAATTCAATTTAATGAATATACAAACATTATTTAGGAGGAAATTTTTATGGAATTAGCATCTGCAATCGCAATCGCCGGTAAGGCAATCGGCGCAGGTCTGTGCATGGGTATCGGCGCTATCGGCCCCGGTATCGGTGAAGGTACTGCTGTTGCCCACGCTCTGGACGGCATGGCACGTCAGCCCGAGGCAACCGGCACCCTGCGTTCCACCATGATCATGGGCTGTGCCATCGCAGAGACCACCGGTATCTACTCTCTGATCATCGCTTTCCTGATTCTGTTCCTGCTGTAATCCCTTTCACCCCAGTTAGAAAGGAGCAACGCACGTGTTTGAATCTTTTTTGGGTGTCAATCCCTGGACTGCGCTGTTCATTCTGCTCAATACCCTGACCATTTTCTTTGTTGCCAAAAAATATCTGTTCGGTCCCGTTATGAGCATGATCGAGCAGCGGCAGAAGGAAATCGATGATATGTACAGCGCTGCCGGACAGGCAAAGGCGGAAGCCAAGGCAATGCAGACCGAGTATCAGCAGAAGCTGAACGAGGCCCAGTCCACCTCGGAACGCATCGTCAAGGAAGCCGTTGCCCGTGGTCAGCGCCGGGAAGAAGAAATTCTTTCCAACGCCAACAAAGAGGCCTCCACCATTATGAACAAGGCATACGCTGACATTGAGATGGAAAAGAAAAAGGCCATCAACGATGCCAAAAATGAGATTTCCGGTCTGGCCATGGCCATTGCCGGAAAGGTGGTGGAGCGGGAGCTTTCTGATGCGGATCAGGCTGATCTGATCGACCGTTTCATTGATGAATTGGGTGAAGGCGTATGACAGAAGTCGGAAGTGTGTACGGCGCATCCCTTTATGAACTGGCAAAAGAGGAAGGTTTGACCAGCCTCATCGGAGAGGAGCTTTCTGTTTTGCAGGAAAGCTTTCGCCAGGAGCCGGATTATCTGCGTCTTCTCTCCTCCCCTAACCTTTCCAAAGCGGAACGCTGCCAGATTCTGGACGACAGCTTCCGGGGAAAGGTCCATCTGTATGTGCTGAATTTTCTGAAGATCCTGACGGAAAAGAACTATGCCAAGCATTTCAGCGACTGCTGCGACGCTTACACGGATCTTTACAACCAAGATAACGGAATTCTGGTCGTTACAGCCGTTACCGCTGTGGCACTGAACGAGGCACAGAAAGAAAAGCTCTCCCAGAAATTAACGCAGCTTACCGGCAAGGAGATCCTTCTCCGCTGCCGGATCGATCCCAGCGTCTATGGCGGCGTCCGCCTGGACTACGACGGCAAGCGCCTGGATGATACCGTATCCCACCGTTTGGATGCCATCCGGGAATTGCTGAACAAAACCATACTCTGATGAGAAAGCAGGGACTGTATGGAACTTAGACCCGAAGAAATTACAAAAATCATCCGTAGTCAGATCAAGAACTACGAAAACAAAATGGAAGTAAGCGAAACCGGCGTTGTCATCCTGGTCGGTGACGGCATTGCCAAGGCATCGGGCCTCAGCAAGTGCATGGCCGGTGAGCTTGTGGAATTCCCCAACGGCTCCTTCGGCATGGCCCAGAACCTGGAGGAGGATACCGTTTCCATCGTCATCCTTGGCTCTGACCAGGGCATCAAGGAGGGCGACACCGTCAAGCGGACCGGCCGCGTTGTTTCCGTGCCTGTGGGCAACGCTATGATTGGCCGCGTTGTCAACGCTCTGGGCGAACCCATCGACGGCAAGGGTGCCATTGAGGCAGAGGGCTACCGCCCCCTCGCAATGCCCGCCCCCGCCATCATTGAGCGTCAGCACGTTTCCCGTCCTCTGCAAACGGGCATCCAGGCCATCGACGCCATGATCCCTATCGGCCGGGGCCAGCGTGAGCTGATCATCGGTGACCGCCAGACTGGTAAGACCACCATCGCCACCGATACCATTCTGAACCAGAAGG